>JAFGGE010000074.1 GCA_016930745.1 Sedimentisphaerales bacterium | reverse complement strand
TCTCTATTCGATTTTGTGCGGCAGGCCGCGGGGACCGTGCACAACGCAGGAGGACTCGCTTCCGATCTGACGGAACTGAACGATCATCTGCTGCTCGGCCTTGGCACCGTTCTGTCGTAGGACAGTGATAGGGATGGCCACAATCGGTCCCAGCTTCGTATGTCCCGTTTTGGTGATCTGTCCGATTTGCAGAATCTCTACAATTCGATCCTCCTTGCCCGGCTTCAGAATGATCTTTCGCAGAAACTCGTTACCCCAGTTCCGACAAAGGGGACACATCTTCTTGAGTCGGTCCAGGTCCTGCTCAATAACGGCCTGGAACATCGCTCTCAAAACCTTCTCGGCCGCTTCCTGCTGTGTCATCCCGTCGGTGGAGATTCCATCCTGCGGATTGCTCAAAATGCCCAACGCTTCCTCGGGAATCATCAACGGCTTTTCAACATACTGCACGCCGTCAGATATATGGGCAACAAAGAAACTGTCCGGCAGATTTTCATAATAGACAACTTTATACGCTTCAAATCCCGGTGGTCCATGCCGATCCAGATTTGGCCATTGCTTGAAGGCGATCGGCAGCTTGCTTTCGACATCAAACTCGATGTTCCATGACTGGGCGCCGTTCACATCGATCATACTGCATAGCAGTGTAACGCGATCCCGACCGGTGGCCGGGTCCTTGCCGCGAATCAGTTCAGCATTCTCAGCGCTGCCGAGCATTTCCAATAAGGGTGGACCGAGCCACTGGGAAAAACCTACCGTCAGAGCCTCTTCATAATAGACCGTGTTCTGCTCGGGCTCATAGTGGTACGTTGAACCGTCCTGCGTCCATGTAATCGCGCCATGGCTGCCCTTGACGAGGACGTCCATGGACTGGCTCCGGGTCTTGTCGGCCCGCATCCAGATCTCCGCAGTGCCGCCGGGAAAAGCCCCGACGATATACGCCGCTCCATAATCCCTGAGCGCGTCGATCGCATCTTCCAGGGCCCAGGCTGAGGAACCGAAGCGGCTGCTGTTAAAGACGAAAAACAAGGCCGCCACAACAATAACGGCGGCGGCGAGTTTACTGGTTTTGCTTGTCATGATCATTCTCCATGATAGGGCCCCTGGCAGGGCCGTTTGTTGTCGTTTTGTCTGCATGGTACGCAGTGCGTCGGCAAGAACCTTTTCATCCACCGAAGCCGCGTCGGGCACTGGCAGGTTCGCCAGGTAGGAACGGACATAATACTCTGTTTTCTTCGCTTCATTTGTGGTCATAGTTCACCATCCAGTGCCGAACGCAGCTTGTTCAGGCCGTACCGGTAGCGGCTCATCGCCGTATTGACCGAGATCCCTTTGTGTATGGCGATTTCGCGAAACCGCATTTTGCTCTGCAGATGCAGGACAATCGTTTCCCGCTGCTCCTCGGGCAGCTCCAGCATCGCTTCATGCATCCGCTGCATTACCTCACCGCGCTGCGCTGTATGTTGCGGTTCGGCTTGAGATACGGGACTTTGCAGGGTTTGATCAAGCGGGACGGTGGTACGTCGCTGTAAGGTACGGTTACGGTCCCGTGCCCGATTGGCCACACAAATCGCCAGGAATCCTTTCAGGCTGCCCCGGAGCTGAAGATGCCCTGTCTTGGCGGCAACATCCACGAAGACATCGTGCAGCACATCCTCAATACTGCTGTTATCAAAGAGCAGAGCGCCCGCCACCTTGAGCAGGTCATCACGGTACTTTTCGTAGATACGACACAGCGCTGCCGTATCCCCGCGATTCAACCGCCATACCAGGATCCTGTCTTCCAGCATTTGCCAAACATCCAATTCAATGCAACAACCGATTGTCCTCTATGGAGACGACTTGGATGATCTTTTAGTCTACGATAGATATGGTTTTTTTACCAGCTTTCCAAAGAACCTATCAAAGGGAAAATCGGAAAGGAAATATATGGAATTCATGGTTCCTTACGCGTGCAGACATGGAGTTTGTTTTTTACCGGCTACATGTTGTGCCGTCGGGCACAGGGCCGATAATAAGCGGCCTCAAAGGGCTGGTCGGGGTGCGGCCGGCAGGGGGCATAAAAAAAACCGCATCTCTATCGGCCTGTCGGTTGTCATCGGTAAAAACGTTTTCCATATTTTAGTGGATTGTCACGGGGGGTAACACGATGGAAAAAACACGCGGTTTCTGGAAGCATGTGGACAACGGACTGATCTACGCCGTCGAGAGCACGATGGACGGGCAGATTCTCGGCGGGATCGGGCCGGTGCGTCCAACCAGTCTGAGCGATCTGGACAGTTACACGTACGAGCCCAAGATCAAGCCCTGGCTCAAGATGGCGATGGAACGGCACAAACTGCAGCGTGTGGGCCCTGCGGTGTATTATCGAGGAGGCACAGGCCAAAAACAATACTCCAACTGAGCCTCCCTGCAAGAAAGAGATCCTCATCCCGGTCTGGCCGGGATGAGGAATGAGAGTTTTACTTCATTTCTGGACCCCGGATCAAGTCCGGGGTGACAATGACAATTCCACAAAGGTGCGACAGCGCCACGGTCCGCTTATTCTACATGCCATCGCCGGCCCAGAATCGCCAAATCCAGTAAATCCACCTTACAATCGCCGGTCAGATCGTCCCTGGGATAGGCGCTGCACGGCCGGGATTCCTTGTAAAAGGCGATTTCGCCGAGGACATCTTGTCTTATGCAGCGGATTGCCTGGGGAAATAACCGTTTTTTAAGGCCAAGGAGGTCTTTTGCACATCCCGTGCCAAAACGGGCAGCCGTGTGGAAGTATTGGCTTGACAGGACGTGCAAAAAATGGTATCCTGATTGTGTGTGTGATTTTTGACACGGGTAGGGTTTGTGGAAAGGAGAGGGTTATGAAGCGGTTTTCTTTTGTTTCCCTGAGTGTATGTGTTTTCTTGGGGTCGGTTTATGCGGACTACATGAATTCTCCCGGCTGGGAAAACGATCCGTATTTTACCCATCAGAGCTGGAGTTTCACCAGTTCGCAGAATCCTGCCATGCCGGACGACGGCGGTGCGGGCAATCCCTATGGGACGGCCATTCTTACCATGGGCGATGCCCAGTGGATTGATGATTTGGGGATGATGTTCGACCCCGGGAGTTTCGATCCATTGGGTCAGCGTCAGGGAGGCTGGGGCATCGACGGACCCCAGCAAGACGCCACATGGATCACGATCGATATCCCCAACGCAGCCGATCCCGGAAGGAAGAAGGAATTGTGGTACGAGATCACATTTCGGGTCAGCAGCATGCAATTGGCCGAGCAGATCGTGAACAAGGTGGACTTGCGTTGCTATGCCGAGGGGATCATCGACGAGGCACATGAGTTTACCGATAACGGCTACAACGGAGGCGTGATCGGTGTGGACGAACAGCTCCGAATCTGGCTGCGTTTCTGGGGCACTTTTGAATTCGATCCGCAACCCCAGTCGGAACTCTTTGTCCTCACGGGTACTCTCGACGCTGGTCAGGGCGTTCTTCTCGATCAGATCGACATCGATACACGGTGTGTTCCCGAGCCGACGACTCTTTGTCTGTTAGCGATTGGCGCTTTGGGCATGATTCGGCGACGACGGTAGTTCTCCCGGATGGAGCCTTTAGGCCCAGAGTGACGTATATCCAATTCGGTTTGTTGTATTGATGGAGGCCGACCATGAGACAGTGTGGCCGTTGGACGATCGTTGCCGTAGCGGTAATGTTTGCAGGGTCTGCTGCGGCGTATGTCAATTATGAGTACTTTGAAGGTACATGGGATGTAGTGCCTGATTTCCATGCGATGACTCCCGTGCAGACGGGCCTTTCGGTGGGCTTTGACATCGGCCATCGCGACCAGGAGGAGAGCTTCGGCTTTCTGTTTCAGGCCTATATCGACATCCCTGAGGATGGTGTATATGTTTTCTACACAACAAGCGACGACGGCAGCAAACTGTACATCAATGGCGCGTTGGTTGTGAATAATGATGGAACGCACGGCGCCGAGCAGCGAGGCGGGAGCATCGCACTGGTCCGGGGAAGCAGCCTGATCGAAGTGATGTTTTTTGAAAAGACCGGCGACAATGTATTGTATGTGCTGTATGAGGGTCCCGGGATCGACAAGCAGGCGATTCCCGATCACGCTCTCCATCCCGTGCTGCTGCCCGCCACTAGCAAAGCGTGTTGTCCGATACCGCATGATGGAGCGGTGTCTGTGGATCCGATGGCCTCCCTTTCCTGGCTGGGGCCGGATCAGGATCTTGTGCCGTCTGCGAAGTTCGACCTCTATTTCAGCGCGGATCCGAACTTTCCCGAAGGCCCGCGTATCTGGCGCGGCGATGAGCTGACATACGATCCCTTTGAAGCGGCAGAGATGGACGCAGGGACGCTGTACTATTGGCGGGTCGATGTGTACGATCCCAACGAAGGCTTCACCCCTGCATTGAACAAAGGGGACCGATGGAGCTTTACAACCCGGTTCGGCCTGGTGGCTTCGTACGCATTTGAAATCGATCCGAGCGACGGCACGGGCAATGGACACGATGGGACCTATCAGGGAAAGGAAGATCCCAATATCGTTCCGGATCCCGTCCGAGGCAATGTGCTGAAATTGAACGAGGGCGGTCAGGGGGACGGTCAGTACGTTGACATCGGCAGTGTAGGCATTCATGGAAATATGCCGCGGACAATTGCCGGCTGGGCGAAGGCGAATACGACGTCCTTGCCCGACTGGACAGGTGTTTTCGGTTTCGCCCCGAAAGCGGGCGGCGGGAGTAATTACTTCGACGTCGAACGGGATAGTTCGGGTAATTATGCGCTGCATGTACATGGATGGGAACAGCCGTTCATGCCCGTCGATACCCAATGGCATCACTTCGCGGCGACGTATGACGGCATTACTATCCGGTGGTATCTGGATGGAAAACCAATCGGCGGCGAGGAAAGAATCCTTGCGACCATCGATGAGTTCCGCATCGGAACAAGGCAGAGCCATAATACGTTTTTCGTAGGATTGGTGGATGATGTGGCGATCTGGGACTATGCGCTGAGCCAGCAGGAGATTCGCAGGATGGTTTTGTTGGCTGATTTCGACCATGACGGCGCCGTGGATGCCGACGACCTGGCGGCGTTCTGCGCCGACTGGCTGGCCGATACCGTGATTCCAGGCAGCATTCAGACGCCGGTAGCCCTGGAGGATTTCGAGCGGTATTCCCCGGACGGATTCCCGCCGATTACATTAGGATGGTTTATCTACCTTAGCGACAGCGGCACGACCAAGACCACAATTCGACTGATGACGGGGGAGCCGGAAGCGCCCTACGGGGGTCATAAGATGATGCGGTTTGACTATGAATTTCCAGTATATCCGCAGGGGGATGACTGGTTGGTGCTGGGGCATCGGATATCGCCCAATCGCGACATGGCCAAGTACGATGAGATCCGATTCCGTATCCGATACCATGCGGACAACACGGAAGATGTGGGGCTGTTCTTCCACGGGGCAAACGATCCTCCCGATGAGATCGAACATGAAGCATTCAATGTCGGGCCCTTCCCCACGACGGACAACCCGGCCGATCCCAACCAATGGCACGAAATAATCATTGACCTGCGAAATGACGAGAGCATCGACTGGCAGGATTCTTATGGTGGGGTCGATGACGTGCATTATATGAACGCGATTCTGCTTAGCGTCGTCAATTCCAGCGGCCAGGTGAGAAAGGGAACTCTGTACTTTGACGATATCCGATTGATCGACTCTACGCCGGATTGCAGCGGGCTGCCCGCTGTCGACCTGAACACCGACTGCCTGGTCGATTTGAGGGATTTCGCCTTCCTTGCCGAGGAGTGGCTCAGGCAAAACTGACACATTCGTATCGCAGATTATCGCTTGTCCAGGGCAGGCCGGACTCTGCTCTGATGCGTAAGAGGACCCCCTGGTTCCTTACGCGGGTCCTGCAGATCGTAATCCAAGTAAGCCAAGATCGCTCCATGTGTCAAGCCCTGTAGCCAGGATGGAAAAAACCACGTTTTGACCAGGTATAGTCCGGCTGATGGATCAAGTCGGAGGGAGCAGCCAACTTCCTCAAGGATTGGCTCATTCCGTATATCCTATAGCAGGATAAACAAAACAGTGAATTCATCTGCCCATTAGTCAGATGAATAATTCCGACCATCTGTCGTTTTTTTCCGAATTTGCAGGGGTAATTTTCTCGTTGCAAAAAATAGGTATTTTTCTGGATTGCATTTTAGGAAATCCCCTGTATAATGATTCCGGCGTAAGAAAGCGGCGCGGGGTATGTATGCGCTTTGAGTTTTGCGGAGCAGGGCTAGTGAAAAGATTCCAAGAAATATTCGCCGGGGGGCGCAGGGTAGAGAGTCTGTCCACGGTGCAGTTTTACCGGAAAAGCTTTTCGCCTGTCTTAATTTCCAGAACACAACCGCAGAATGAGCGTACTCAAAACGTTTGTTAAGAATCGCTTATGATCTTGTAGATTGGATTTTCCGGGCTGTGATTGCAACCCGGCGTGTAAACAAGAGAATAGTAATTTATTTGTAAGGAGCGGAGAATGAGACAGCAAAAAAGTGTAATTCAATTTTGTGGGTGCACTGGACTACTGGCCATGTTTGCCATGGCTATTCTGACCATTCCGGTCGGCGCCCAGTGCCCCGAGTTGTGGCAGTCCGGGAACGGCCTCTCCGGGCTTAGCTATTTTGCTTACGCCTCTACCCTTTGGGATCCGGATGGAGCGGGTCCGCAGCCGGAGGTGCTGGTTGTCGGTGGCGGCTTCGGAATTGCAGGGACAGAGTTCGTCAACCGTATAGCCATCTGGGATGGAACGGCCTGGCATAACCTGGGAGATGGATTTAATAATGAAGTGTACTCTCTGGCCGTCTTCAATGGTGATTTAATTGCCGGCGGCGCGTTCACGCAAACGGCGGATGGGGTGACCGTCAACCGCATCGCCCGATGGGATGGTGGCCGATGGCTTCCGCTGGGAGGCGGAATGAATAATTATGTAAGGGCTTTGACTGTACATCTTGGCCGTCTGATAGCCGGAGGATCATTCACTACAGCCGGTGGGGCGGCCGCCAACTATATTGCCCGATGGGATGGTTCCTCATGGCAGCCTCTCGGTAGTGGACTTAGCAATGACGTGTATGCCTTGACCCTGCAAGACAGTCAACTGGTGGTGGGCGGCGCGTTCACAACAGCGGGCGGCGGACCGGCCAATTATATCGCCACATGGAACGGTTTTGCCTGGGGCACACTGGGCACCGGATTCAACAGCTATGTACGTTGTCTTGCGATCTATGACGATCAGCTTATTGCCGGAGGGCAGTTCACGCAGGCAGAAGGCGTTACCGTACGCCGTATAGCCCGATGGGACGGGGCAGCCTGGCAGAATGTGGGCAGCGGAGGAAACACCAATAACACAGTATACTCCCTGACGATTTTCGAGGGCAACCTGATTGCCGGAGGCGACTTTACAAGAATCGATGAGGTCATAGCCGACCGTATTGCGGTTTGGGACGGCTCTGTCTGGGGGCAGATCGGGGATTCCGGAACAAATAATTCGGTTCATGCCATGACACCATATCAAGGGCAGTTGATTATCGGGGGGCAATTCACAACGGTCGACACGTTACCCATTTTCTATGCCGCCGCCTGGGATGGCGCCGATTGGAATCCGCTCGGTTCAGGAATCCTTTATGAAACCACAAACGCCTGGGTGAATGAGATTGGAGTCTTTAATGGCGATCTGATCATCGGCGGCGATTTTACGGCCTGGGGTTCGGGTCTGGCCAATTACATAGCCCGATATGAGGGGAATCAATTGCAGCCGATGGGCGACCAGATCAACGGACAGGTCCTGGCCCTGGCGCAGTATAATGGCGAGTTGATCGCTGGTAGTGAGGGTACCGGCGGGATTCATCGCTGGGATGGATCCGCCTGGCAGATTTTGGGCAGCGGCGTCCTTCCTGAAGGCTCCGCTGTGCATGCCCTGACGATCTATAACGGGGAGTTAATTGCCGGCGGAACGTTTTTCGGTGCCGGCGGCGAGTTGGCCGAGCAGATTGCCCGCTGGAACGGTTCGAACTGGCAGCCGGTGGGACTTGGTGCAAACAATGTCGTTCGTGACCTGGCTGTCTTTAACGGGGATCTGATCGCCGGAGGGGATTTCACCGCCGCCGGTGGAAACCCCGCCAATTACATTGCCCGATGGGACGGCTCTTCATGGAATACTCTGGGGGAAGGCGTCAATGCCAGAGTTCGCGCCTTGGCCGTCTATAATGGCGACCTGATTGCGACGGGCGACTTTACAACAGCCGATGGTATCACCGTCAATCGAATTGCCCGTTGGGATGGTCAGGCTTGGTGGCCTATGCAAGGAGGATTCAATAACTATGCTGTCGATTTAACAACGCTGAACGGACGACTGGTAGCCGGCGGAATTTTCAGCAATGCTGGCGGACAAACAGCCTACTACATTGCCGGATGGGACGGTTCGGACTGGCAGCCCCTGGGCAGCGGAATCAACAACTATGTCTATGCCCTGGGCGCCTACAACAACCAGATCGTGGCCGGCGGCCGATTCTATGAAGCCGGCGGGAAAGTGACGGCCTATGTGGCCCGGTTTGGCGCCGGCGCTGTGGGCGATCTGAACTGTGACGGCGTGGTGGACCTGCTGGATCTGGATATCATGGCCCAGAACTGGCTTGTGGGTCTGTAATCGCGGCAGAACTCGATTTCTGCCGGTCTCCAAACAAGGACAAGGGAAGACGATTGCTCCGAGCGAGGCGCGGGAAGAAAAGCCCGCCGCCTCGCCGGGGTGATCGGTTGGTTGCGATAGAAACCTCCCGAGTCGGGATGTGTGTATCCTCCTCTTTTCATTCCATAGAGACGATTCTGCCTTTCTGTGAAGATGGATTTCGCTTGCTTTCAGGCGTCATCGGGGGCAGAATATCTGCGGCGTGTTTCTCTTTCGATTCCCGAGTTTTCTGGAAGGATATCCGGTATGCGGACAGTGATCCTGTTGGTGCTGTCGAATGTGTTCATGACGTTTGCATGGTATGGGCACCTGCGGTTCAAACATGCCATGTTGTGGAAGGTCATACTCATTAGTTGGATGATAGCGTTTGTGGAGTACTGTTTTCAGGTCCCGGCCAATCGATACGGACATGGCTTGTTTACCGCCGGCCAGCTTAAGACGATCCAGGAGATCATCACTCTGGCGGTCTTTTCGGTGTTTTCCTTTTGGTATCTCAAGGAACCGATCACATGGAACTACTGGGTCGGATTCGTATTGATCGTTCTGGCCGGTTTTTTCATCTTCCATAAGTGGTGACAAACGCCCTCAGCATATGTCATCGGCAAACTTGTGTATCCGGAGGAGTATCCAGGCAAAAACGGAATTTTTACCCTTGACACGATCGTTATTATGGAACTATAATCAAGATACTAGTGCTCTGTAAAGATTAAATATTCGGATATAGCGAGCGTAATTTACGTCTGGCATCTTCCACTTTAAATTGCCAGTTTACGCC
>JAFGGE010000073.1 GCA_016930745.1 Sedimentisphaerales bacterium | reverse complement strand
TAGACCGCACCGGGCCACCACATGCCGTATTCCTCCTGACGCCGCACAAAGGCCGCCTTGATCGTCGGCGTATACCGGCCGGCCGGTCCGCAGGGAGCGATCTTTTCCATCTTCGCCGAACCGGCCCACCTTTGGCACCCGTTCAGCAGGGTCAGGCCCGCCACCGAGGCGGCCGAGCCGGCCAGAAAGGTCCTGCGATTGAGTCCGCAATCACACTGTGCTGCACATCTTCCCTTGCCCATGGTCATGCCTCCGATGAATGGAGTTGAATTCTTCCGGTTCAATGCCGTATGTCGAAGTCTACCATACCAGAAATCGAATGTTCCGGCAAGGGCCGGGAATGGCTTGGCCTTGCCTGTCTGGCTGAAAACCATCCGGAATTTGCCTTGACCGGCAGGGCATGAGGCGGTATCTGTTGGGGTGTGCATAATGGGAGAAAATCGAAACCAAGCGGGAAAGGAGCATCCGATGACCAAGGACCAGATCATGGCATTCATTAACGACAATCCGGTGTTCGCTCTGGCGACGATGGATGGAACCCAGCCGCGGGTGCGCCACATGCTGACCTGTTTTGCCGACGAGCGGGGGATTGTTTTCTGCACGGGCAAGACCAAAGAGGTCTATTTGCAGATCATGAACAATCCGGCCCTGGAATTGTGCTACATGGACGGCGGGCAGGAGACGCAGGTCCGCATCGAGGCGACCGCCGAAGAGACCGACGATGTGGATCTGAAGAAGGAGATCGTCGAAAAGTTCACGTTTCTCCAGACCTGGGTCGATCAGGTCGGGTATGAAGGCATGGCGGTCTTTACGCTGCGCGATGCCAGGGCCTGTCTCTGGACGATGGAAACCAGCAATGAGGCCAAGGAATACATCGACCTGTAATAGGCGCCGTCGGGCCCAGTGTGCGGTTCTTGTGCCGACCGGAAATTACGATCATTGCATTCTGAACTGCCCGGTTGTATTTCATTTACATCGGTATGGGCCGCCTCAAATCCCGTTATATGCAGAATTTCTGCAGGAAAACCTCGAATAAAGCAATCCCCGTCCGTGTTTCTCGCTAGAATGGAAAAATACCAAAAAACGATAAACGCAATGACACAGGTCATACGTGTGAATAGAGGATAAAGGACAGTCCTTCCTGAAACTGGTTGCGAGGCGCATATGCTTGAGGACAAATGGCTCTTGTGGAGGTTCAAACGCGGCTCAGACGAGGCACTGGAGAGAATCTATGAGAAGTACGAGGGCTATTTGATCACGGTTGCAACGGCTCTTTTGAACAATACGCATGCCGCGGAAGATGTAATACAGGATGTCTTTGTTTCGTTTGTACAGTCGTCGGATAAGATAAAGCTGCACGGCAGTTTGAAAGCGTATCTGGCGACGTGCACGGCCAATCGCGCCCGAGACAAGATTCGACGAAGACGACTGGAGCCGGCGGTGCTGGATGAGCAGAAGTCGATCGAGTCGGACTCGGATCGGCCGGAACAGACGGCGATACGCAAGGAAGAGGCATCGCTGTTACACCAGGCCATGTCGCGGCTTCCGTATGAGCAAAGAGAGACAATCGTCCTTCACTTGCAGGGCAACCTGCCATTCACACAAATCGCGCGATTACGAAGTACTTCGGTAAACACCGTTCGAAGCCGGTATCGATACGGGTTGGAAAAATTGCGATCCCTACTGAACAGCGAGGTAACAGAATGAAATCGCTTAAAAATATAGAACGGATGATAAGGAATTACAGGATTCAGCCACGCTCGGACCTGCGCGGCAAGGTGCTGGAAGAGGCAAAGAAAATCCGAAAGGAGCTTGCCGATCAGAAGATGTCCGAGAGGCGATCGAATATCGGGAGAATGATCATGAAACATGGAAAGATGAAATTGGCGGCGGCGGCGATGGTGATTGCCGCGACAGGGATAGGTATAAAGTATTTCGGTGGCGGCCTCGATGGATCGACGGTCGCCTGGGCCGATGTGGTAGAACAGATAAGCAGCCATACCCAATACAAATGCCGCCAGAAGGTGGTTCGGGAGAATGGGCCCCCGATCCCGGTAATGGACATATACCATCTGAACCTTTCCCAGAGGCGTCAGGAAGTGGAAGACGGCTCCCTCCATATTATCGACATGCGGGGCGAGGATGCCATCACCGTGGAGCTGTACCCGAAGGAGAAAAAAGCGACCGTCACCCGGCTGGTGGGATTCGGGCCGAGAAAAGATCCGGATATCATCGAGATGGTCAAGCAGTTCAGCGAGAAATCGACGGAAAAACTGGGCACAAAGGCGAAGGACGGCAGAACCCTCTACGGATTCCATCATCAGCCAAACGAGCACAATGATTTTATTGTGTGGGCGGATGCCAAGACCAAGCTTCCGGTGGAGATCGAGCTCAAACATGTCAAAAGAGGGCAGACGTTGTATCTGGACGAGTTCGAATTCGACTTTGAGCTGGATCCGTCGGCGTTCAGCACCGAGATTCCCGAAGGGTATGAGGTAAAGACCATTGTGCAGGATTGCCGGCCGGTGGAAGTCCGGGAAATTACGCCCCGGGAGATTCGCCGTGAACTGAACCATACGGCCTATACCGTGAAAACGCTGCCGTGGATGGAGAAGATAACGGTTATGCAAGCCCGCGATCCGTTAATGCAATCGGGAAAGGTCTATCTGACAGGGATTCGGTGCGAGGACGGCAACCGGATCATCATTGGCCAGTCCAATACGCAGCACGATTACAAGGAAGCCATGATGGAGTGGATGGGCAAAGAGGAGGTCGTCCTTACGACGCCCGGCGGGGCAAAGCTGTACACCCATCCGAATGGAGCGGAATACGCCCGTCTGTTTCTGGAGTGTTTCGCCCAGGCAAGCCCGGAGTTTTTTGTGATCGAGGACCTCCACGAAGAGCGATTTGCCCGGATGATTTTAATGCCGGATGGAACGATTATCGGATTGTCGGTCAACAGGCAAATCGAGGACAGCAGACTGCGGCAGCTTGTGGAATCTTTGACGGAGATCCAGGCGGACTGATTCTCGCCTGTGCGATGTACGAGTAGTGATGCAGACCAAGGAAGGCCCGATTCCCTCGGGCCTTCCTTTTTATAGGGTACTCCGGACATTACGGTTTTTTCTTTTCGCCGAACAGGCCTTTGAGGCTGTCGGTGATGGTATCCGGCGTGCGGATCTTGCGCATTTTTCCCGGCAAAAACATGCGCAGACTCCTTCCTATTTCTGCTTCGGAGCGTAGCGAAGCACATGCACCTTTTCCAGTGTGATCAATCCTTCGTCCACCATGGCATCGATCTTGGGCAGCACGCGATCCATGTGTTCCTGCGTGTCGACCGCTTCGATCAGGATCGGCAGGTCCTGACTCAGCGCCAGTACCCCCGCCGTATGCAGGTGGCTCTTGGCCCCGTACCCGGCGATTCCCCGCAGCACGGTCGCCCCGGCGATGCCTTCCGTACGGAGCAGATTCAGCAATTCCCTGTATAACGGTCCTTTCCCGGCCCTGTCGCTTTCCCCGATGAAGATTCGCATACAGATCTGTTCGCCTTCCAATGCCCGCATTAGCCTGTGCCTCCCACGATCGCCCGGCCCAAAGCCAGCCCGCCGATCACGGCGGCCAAACCCAGCGCCAGATTCAATACCACGTTTCCGCAAGCCGCCCACAAAGTGCTGTCTTCCAGCAATTTGATCGTTTCATAACCGAAAGTCGAAAATGTCGTCAGCGCTCCAAGGAATCCCACCGTAACGGCCAAACGCATGGTAGGCGGGATCAGGTCCGTCGCCAGACCCACATGCATTGCCAATCCCAGCAGGAAACAACCCAGAACATTGACAATCAGCGTTCCATAGGGAAAATCCTCTCCCAGCACACGTCCTGCGAGCACACCCGCGCCCCAACGGCACAGTGCCCCGGCCGCTCCGGCTATCGCCACAAAAACCATATCCCGCATCCGCCCGATTCCTTACTAAACCAGGTATACTATAGACCCGGCCTGCGGATTCGTCAAGCAGGACGGCCCCCCTCTCCGGACGCGATCTGATGTAGATTCAGGAAACGACTCGTTTTTCAAAATAGCCTGGGTCAGGTTTTCTTTTCCGGTTCGGGCATCGGCGTCCAGTCGAAGGAAACATACTGATGGGCGAAGGAACCGTCGTCGTAGAGATCGATCAGCCCGTATCCTTCGTCGCACTCCTGGTAGTCTCCCTTCCACCAGCCGGCACAGACGGCGCCGTCGCAAATATAGCTGACGCCGCAATAGTCGACACGGTCTACCAGGTGCAGATGGCCGCTCAGGCACAGTTTCACATTCGGATGGTCCTTGAACAGATCTTTGAGGCGTCGGGCATCGATGCACATCCAGGCCGCCGGGACCTTCCAGTCGCCGCTTTCCTCGTTGTCCCCGTCGAAGAAGGCGGCCGCCGACAGGATCGGTTCATGGCTTACTACCAATACAGGAGACGAAACGGGCGTTCGGGCCAGGTCGCGCGATAGCCAGTCAAACTGCTCGTCGTCGAGTCGGGCGACGTAGCCGTCTCTGCCGTCGGAGCTGGTGGCGTCGAGCATAATGAAATGCCAGCCGGCCTGATCGAAGCTGTAGAACCGGTCGGGGATATTCAGCTCGTGCACGGCCCGTTTCTTGCCCCAGAGCGGTTCGTCGCCGGTGGTTTTGCTGTCCTTGCGATTCCATCCCCAGACATCGTGATTGCCGATGCAGGACCTCACGGGCACAGAGCATTCCGACTTCAGGATGGACCGGTACAGGTTCCACTGCGTACTGGTGCGCTGCTCGTCCTGGCCGAAGCTGTCCATGACGGTGTCGCCTCCGGTGAGGATCAGGGAGGGCCGATCTTTGAGGTCCTGGATATGACGAAGGCAAGCGGTCAGTCCCTTGTCCGCCCATCGCTCCGGCTGGACATGGATATCGGTCATATGGGCCAGGCGAAGGATGCGTCTGGCTTGTTTCCGTGGCGCCGGGCGCACCTTATCAGCCCGTACGATAGAGGTTTTCGTCAAACCCAGGACTGCCAGAGCAGAGCCGACCACACCAACAAATTTCCTGCGCGTCAATTCTGTGTATTGAGTCTGGTCCATTACCCTTCCTTTCCTATTAATAGGACTCTACTTTACAGGATGCCAGGTCGATTGTCAAATCGGACAGGATGGCGATACAGAAACCGTTTTTGGGAAAGAAACAGGTTGAAAAACAAAACGGGGCTGCCCCGGCGAGTCCGGAGCAACCCCATGCGGAATTCTTCACGATACTTCTCATGCATTATGTCGGCACTTCGCTCAGCGGGATGCCCAGCGCAGCGGCCACTCCCTTGCCGTACGCCGGATCGGCCTTCAGGCAGTTTCCGATGTGGCGGATTTTAATCGGCTTGGGCGCATCGCCCATCGCGCGGGCGGTGTTCTCAAAGAGGGCCTTTTGCTGTTGGGGATTCATCAACCGGAACAGCGCGCCCGGCTGGGAGTAGTAATCATCGTCGTCCTCGCGATGGCTCCAGTGATCGGCCGCCCCGTCGAGGGCCAGCGGCGGCTCACGGAATTCGGGCTGCTCCTGCCATTCGCCGTAGCTGTTGGGCTCGTAGCCGAGGGTGCTGCCCTCGTTGCCGTCCACCCGCATCTGGCCGTCGCGATGGAACGTATGCACCGGGCAGCGGGCGCGGTTGACCGGGATCAGATGGTGATTGACGCCGAGCCGATACCGTTGGGCGTCGCCGTAGGAAAACAGACGACCCTGCAGCATCTTGTCCGGCGAAAAGCCGATCCCCGGCACGATATTGGCCGGGTTGAAGGCGGCCTGTTCCACGTCGGCAAAGTAGTTTTCCGGATTCTTGTTCAGCTCCAGCACGCCCACATCGATCAGCGGATAATCCTTGTGCGGCCACACCTTGGTCAGGTCGAAGGGGTTGAACGGGAAATCAGCCGCAGCCTTTTCCGGAACGACCTGGATCTTCATGTTCCACCGGGGGAACTGGCCCTTTTCGATGCTGTCGAACAGGTCGCGCTGGTGGCTTTCCCGGCACTTGCCGACGACCGCCTCGGCCTCGGCGTCGGTGAGGCACTTGATCCCCTGCTGGGTTTTCAGATGGAACTTCACCCAGAACCGCTCGTTCTTGGCGTTGATCAGGCTGTAGGTGTGGCTGCCGTAACCGTTCATGTGCCGGTAGGAAAGCGGGATGCCCCTCTCGCTCATCGTGATGGTCACCTGGTGCAGGGCCTCGGGCAGGTTGGTCCAGAAGTCCCAGTTGTTGCGGGCGCTGCGCAAGTTGGTCTTGGGGTCGCGCTTGACGGCGTGGTTGAGGTCGGGGAACTT
>JAFGGE010000072.1 GCA_016930745.1 Sedimentisphaerales bacterium | reverse complement strand
TCGGGCGCGGCGAACTGAGCCAGGTGGTCGACCAGACCAACGCCCTCAGTCAGCTGACCCACGAACGAAGGCTCAGCGCGCTGGGGCCGGGCGGTCTGAACCGTAAACGTGCCGGATTTGAGGTGCGTGATGTGCATATCAGCCATTATGGGCGGGTCTGTCCGATCGAAACGCCGGAAGGCACCAACATCGGGCTGATCGTCTCTCTGGGCATTTTCTCCCACGTGGATGAATACGGTTTTTTAATCACACCCTATCAGAAGGTCAAAAAAGGCAAGCTGACCGGAGAGATCGAATATCTGCGCGCCGATCAGGAACTGGAGGCGATCTTTGCGCCGCCCAGCATGGTCGATCCGAAAAGCCGGGAATTGCGAAAAGGGCTGGTTCTGGCCCGCAAGGAAGGCGATCTGACCCAGGTGGACGGCGGCGAGGTGAATTATGTGGATATCTCTCCCAAGCAGATTGTCGGCGTCAGCGCTTCGCTGATTCCCTTCCTGGAACATGACGACGCCAACCGGGCCCTGATGGGTTCCAACATGCAGCGGCAATCCGTGCCGCTGCTGGTCACGGAACGACCGCTGGTGGGCACGGGTATGGAGGATCCGGTCGCGGCCAACTGCAGTATGATTGTCAAGGCCCGAAACAACGGCACGGTGACGGCGGTGGACGGCAATCGGATCATCCTGGATAATACGGATGAGTACAAACTGCTCAAATACGAAGGCCTCAATGAGCGTACCTGTCT
Source organism: Sedimentisphaerales bacterium (assembly GCA_016930745.1). Classification (GTDB taxonomy): domain Bacteria; phylum Planctomycetota; class Phycisphaerae; order Sedimentisphaerales; family Anaerohalosphaeraceae; genus JAFGGE01. Next base: position 2,711 of record JAFGGE010000072.1, on the reverse strand, counting down.
GAATCAGAAACCGATCGTACAGCTTGGCGAGAAGGTCAAGAAAAGCCAGATCATCGCCGACGGCGGCGCTACGAGCAACGGGTCCCTGGCGCTGGGTAAAAATGTTCTGGTCGCTTTTGTCCCGTTCGACGGCTATAACTTCGAGGACGCCATTCTGATCAGCGCGCGATTGGTGAAAGAGGATACGTTCACCAGCATTCACATCGACGAATTCAGCGTGGAAGTGCGCGAGACCAAGCTGGGTCGGGAGGAATTTACCAGGGACATTCCCAATGTCAGCGAAAAGGCCCTTCGAAATCTGGACGAGCACGGCATTGTCCGCGAAGGGACCCGGGTCTCTCCCGGCGATATTCTCGTCGGCAAGGTGTCGCCCAAGAGCAAAACCGAACTGACTCCCGAAGAGAAACTGCTGCACGCGATCTTTGGGCGGGCCGGGGAGGATGTGAAAAATGATTCGCTGGAGATTCCCAGCGGATACGAAGGCGTGGTCATCAAGACCAAGCGGTTTACCCGCCGCGGCGCCGGAACCGAAGAGCAAAAGAAAGCGATGAAAGACCAGATCGCCCGGTTGCGCGCCGACATGACGGCCAGGGAATGTATGCTGTTTCGGCAAATGATGGCCGAGGTCACGGAAACGCTGGGCGTGGAAGTAGTCGATCCGTCCACGCGTCAGAAGCTCGGCGCCAGCGACGACAACGATGTCATTTACGAGCAGATTGAGAATTTTGATATTGAATGGATCAAGCCGGCCAAGGTACGCGGCGAGGCCGAACCGATCGTCCGGAAATGGTGGCCTAAAGTCAAAGAGATCCAGGAAGAAAAACAAGCTGTCCTGGATCGTATGAAGCACGGCGATGAACTTCCCAGCGGCGTGCTGGAAATGGTTAAGGTGTATGTAGCGACCAAACGGACGCTTTCGGTGGGCGATAAGATGGCCGGACGCCATGGAAACAAGGGCGTCATCGCCAAGATCATGCCGGAAGAAGACATGCCGTTTCTGGAGGATGGAACGCCGTTGGATGTCTGTCTGAATCCCCTGGGCGTGCCGAGTCGAATGAATGTCGGGCAGATCCTGGAGACGCATCTGGGCTGGGCCGCTAGGGTGCTCGGCTTTACCGGCGTTACCCCGGTGTTTGACGGGGCGACGGAAGAGGATATCAGGGCCGTAACCGAAGAGGCCAATCAGCACGTGCAGCGACGCGCCGAGGAGATTGAGAAAAATAAGCGGGCCCCGCAAGTGGATGAACTGTTGGTTCGGGTGCCTGAAACGCTCAAGACGACGGTCTATGACGGCCGTACGGGAGAACCGTTCGAGCAGAAAGCAACCGTCGGATATATGTACATGCTCAAACTGCACCATCTTGTGGATGACAAGATTCATGCCCGAGCCACCGGCCCGTACAGCCTGATCACCCAGCAGCCGTTGGGAGGTAAGGCCCGCACGGGGGGACAGCGGTTCGGTGAAATGGAAGTCTGGGCGCTGGAAGCCTACGGAGCGGCCTATACGCTGCAGGAATTGCTGACGGTCAAAAGCGACGACATTGAAGGGCGCACCAAAATTTACGAATCCATGGTCAAGGGGGACAATACCCTCGAAGCGGGCACCCCGGTATCGTTTGACGTATTGTGCAACGAAATTCGCGGCCTGGGACTGAATATTCAACTGGAAAAGAAACGGATCGGGGCCCCCTTGTAGCGGCGGCCCGCCGACAGGGCGTCTCCAGAGGACGATAACGACGGCAGGGATGCCGATGAGCCAGTTTGAAACGAAGCGGAGTATAAAAAGAGATGGTTGAATCGATTTATGATCGGATCAATGACTACGGTTCGGTGAAGATCACGCTGGCCAGTCCGAACGACATTCGGAGCTGGTCCTTCGGCGAGGTCCGTAAACCGGAAACGATCAACTATCGTACGTACAGGCCGGAAAAGGACGGTCTGTTTTGCGAGCGGATTTTCGGTCCCGAGCGGGACTGGGAGTGCGCCTGCGGAAAATACAAGGGCACCAAGTTCAAAGGGATTATCTGCGACCGGTGCGGCGTCAAAGTTACCCATAGCCGCGTCCGCCGCAAGCGGATGGGACATATCAATCTGGCCGCTCCTGTTGTGCATATCTGGTTTTTCAAGGCGATGCCCAGCCGGCTCAGCACCCTGCTGGGAATGAAAACCGGCGATATGGAAAAGGTCATTTATTTTCAGGATTATGTGGTGACCGATCCCGGCCAGAGTCCGCTCAAGCAAAAACAGTTGTTGACCGAGGACGAATATCGCGAGGCGGTGGGCAAATATGGCAACTGTTTCCGCGCCACCATGGGGGCCGAAGCGGTCAAGGAACTGCTGGCCAAGCTGGATTTGTTCGAGCTGAGCGGAGAATTAAAATCGGAAATTACCAAAACCAACAGCAAACAGAAAATCAAGGATCTGACCAAGCGGCTCAAAATCGTCAACAGCATCCGGTCCAGTGAGAACAAGGCCGAATGGATGATCATGGATGTGGTGCCGGTGATCCCGCCGGATCTGCGTCCGCTGGTCATGCTGGAAAGCGGAAACTTCGCCACCAGCGACCTGAACGATTTGTATCGGCGCATCATCAACCGGAACAACCGGCTTAAAAAGCTGATCGATTTGAATGCGCCGGAAGTGATTATCCGCAACGAAAAACGGATGCTTCAGCAGGCGGTGGATTCCCTGCTGGACAACGGCCGCTGCCG
>JAFGGE010000071.1 GCA_016930745.1 Sedimentisphaerales bacterium | reverse complement strand
GGCCGGGCAACGGCGATTTTCCCACAGGCGGGGACTATGTTTCGCTGAATCTGACCCTTCCCGAGGCCGGAACAATCGCCTTCTGGTACCAGGTGAATAACCTGTACAACTATGCGAGCCTGTACGACAATTCCTTGCAGCAGGACGACTGGGAGATGTGGATCTACGGTGATGGGCGGCTTCGGGGCCGAATCGAGGCTGGCGGAGAGGTCACGGCCAATCTGCACGCCCTTTCGTCCGACGGCGACGCCCGCGGCGACTGGTTCCATATCGCATACACGTGGAAACGCCTCTCGCCAACAACGGTACAGAACAGTCTGTACGTCGACGGCCAACTCATTCAGTCACGCGTGGGACCCTGGATCGATCCGGGTTCCACGTTCTATCTGGGCGGCGGCAACGATGGTAATGATTACGGCGACGGGATCTGGGACGAGGTACGGCTGTACGAGCGGGCCCTGACAACCACCGAGATCCGCCTGCTGGCCTCGCTGAGCAACTTTGACGAGGATTTCGATGTGGATATCGACGATCTGCTGTGGATCATGGAGGGCTGGCTGGAGACTATGCCGGATTGCGTTTTTACGCCCACGGCGGACTATAACATGGACTGCCGCATCGACCTGCATGACTTCGCCGTCTTTGCGGCCTGGTGGCTCGAATCGCTGGAGTAAAAGGCCAGTGGATTTATAGCGCATGGGAAAAACGGGCCGGGGTTGATCTCCGGCCCGTTTTCCGGAAATCGGGATTCCGTCCATTCGAACAAACCCTCGAACAGAGGTCAAGAATCAAACTTTGGACTACAACATGGAAAACAGAGTCGATCGCGTGCGATATAACGTTTTTCCTGTATTATGGCTGACGGTAGTGCCGTTCTTCGGGACTTTCAGTCCGTCTCTTCTGGGGGAACTCCAGGTCCACCTGAAGATGGAGGATACTCTTGTCGATTCTGCCGGCGGCGACCATAACGGTACGCTCGTCGACGGCCATCAGGGCTTTCATGCCTTTGTGCCGGGCATCACCGGTCGGGCCCTGGCGCTGAGCAGCATCAGTGCCGATCCGGGACCGATTAACAATGACTATGTGCGCATTCCTTATGGTATGACCGATGACGGCGCCTTGGCGATGTGGTTCTACGTCGAGGACGTGTACAACTACGTGACCCTGTTCGACAATGCGGTCCAGGCGGACGACTGGGAGATGTGGATTTATGCCACGGGGATCGTGCGTTTTCGGATTCAGAGCGGCGGCGAGGTCTCGGCCAATCTCCACGGTCTCGCGGCCGACGGCGACGCCCGCGGCGATTGGTTCCACATCGCCGTCACGTGGCAGCGATTGTCCCCGACGACGGTGGAGAACGCTATCTACGTCAACGGCCGGCGGATCGAGTCCCGCCAGGGACCCTGGGTCGATCCGGGGACGGCGGTGTTTCTGGGCGGCGGCCATACCGGCAACGACGCTGGCATCGGGAAGTGGGACGATGTCCGCCTCTACGACCACGTCCTCGATGAATCCGAGATACGCTGGCTGGCTAAGCACACGCTGGCCTTTGAGCCCGCCGAGCTTCACCTGAAGGAGGGACAGTCGACCTCGTATGCCCTCTGGCTGGATTATCCCCCCGGTTCTGATCCGCAAGCCGAGGTCGCCGTCACGATCACGCCGGATGAGCATGTCGCGCTCAACGGCTTGGAGGCGGGTCAACCGTTGATGCTGGTGCTTGATCCCGGTTCGTCCCAAGCGCCCCAAACGGTCCGGGTTCTGGCGGTCGACAATGAGGTCAATACGGGCGACCGGAGCGCCACGCTGATACATACGCTCAGCAGCGACGACCCTCAGTGGAACGCGATGCGCAGCGCCTCGGTGTCGGTCTTCATCCTCGACGATGATCTGGGCTGCGGCGCCTGGGGCTACCTGCCGATGGACCTTAACCGGGACTGCTACGTCAGCCTGGCGGATTTCCTCGCTTTTGCGTCGCAGTGGATGATGTGCACGGACCCGTCAGGCCAGGGGTGCATCCGCCCGGCCGGGTTGAAGATCGCCGCCCACAGGGGTTACTCCCAGGCAGCTCCCGAGAATACTCTGGCGGCGTGCAACGCGGCGCGCGGATTCGCCGACTTGGTGGAGTTTGACGTGCGCCCCGCGCTGGATGGCTGGCTGGTCTTGATGCATGATGGCACAGTGGATCGGACTACCGCCGGCGCCGGCCCGGTGGAAAATCTGACGTTGGCCGAGGTACGGGCGCTGGAAGCCGGATCGTGGTTCTCCGAGGAATACGCCGGCGAGCCGGTGCCGCTGATGAGCGAGGCCATTCTGGCGGTCCTGCCGGACATGGTTCCGCTGATCGAACGAAAAACCGGCACGGTCGAGCAGTACATGGAGGTCTTGAGGGCCCTGCGGTGCGTCAATGATGTGGTCCTGATCGCCTTCGACTGGGATTTTCTGGCCCAGGTGGAGGCCATAGATTCGACGGTCATTACCGGAGCCCTCGGCAGCAATGCGCTGACCAGCGATACAATCAACAATATTTATGCCCGGGGTATTGATTTCATCAATTGGGAACACAGCACGATTACGGCCGACGAACTCAACAGGGTGCGCGCAACCGGCATGGAATTATGGGTCTGGACGGTGAACAGCGCCGCCCGAATAGAGGAGTTGCTGGATATGGGGATTGACGGCATCACGACGGATGATCCGGCGCTGGCGCGCCAGCTTCTTGGTCAATAGGGCAAAGCGGCTCTTCGGGAAGAATCGCCGGGAATCAAACGGGACGAGAAAAAGGAAACCGCTCCCGTGCCATGCGATTCAGGCATTGAAAAAGAAAGTTACCATCCCCGGCGAACTTTCGAATAATGAAATCCCATTACGGGGACGTTCCGGCCAGCCATTGCTGTGCAAAACTCGCGAAATCCGATAGATCCACGCGACAGTTTTGATCCAGATCGGTTGCCCGATGGGAGGCAAATCCACCTTCCCCGCCGAGCCATTGCGCTGCCAGAATCGCCAAATCGTCAATCCCCACCTGGTCATCGCAATTGAAATCCCGATAGCGGTATTCAGGCAGATCAAAAGATACTTGATCGATCCATAACACAAAACCGCTGTCCCAGGTATCGGCGTGGATTTCCACATAGGCTATCTCGCTGAGATCGGCCTGTCCATACGGAATCAACCGCCAGCCGTCTGTCTCTGCGGGATTGGCCCGCAGCGGAATCGTCCAATTTTGCCACTGATACACCGCCTCGTTGATGACCGGCTGCGGCTGGCCGCCCTGATAATAGACATATTCCAGGTAATTGTCGGCATCTTTCTTTAACTGCACAATGGGTCCACTCTGGAAGAGTAATTCGTTGGGATTATCCGCATACAAGCTCAGAGTCAGGAAATCGGCATCCGACAGATCCCACCTCGCCTCATAGGTCTCCGGGTATCGCACCAGGGTGTCGAACGCCCCATCGGTGTTGAAGATTATGGAACTGGCTCCCTCTAGCATCCAGAACGGATCGTTCTCCAGATAGGACCAACCATAGTTGCCCTCATCCGCCCAACAATACCAATCGGACGCATTATTCTCCGTAAGCTCTTTCGGCGGGGTGATAAAGTAATGTTTCCCGCAGAGCGGCTGATTGAGTTTGAAATTCGTCCGGCGGGCCGTGAGAGCTCCTCCGGTTGCCGTTTGGCCGGTCAACGACAGACTGATATGAAAGCTATTCCCCTGGCTATGCTTCCAGAAAACCGTTCGTTGAAAAGACTGGCCGGGATCCAGCCGTCCTTCGGTCAGGTCCCCGGAAAGATCCAGGTAGGGCTTGCCCTGCGAATCAACCCCATCCCAGGAAACCGGGGTGACGGCGCCGGGATCGACCTGATCCAGTACGATTCGCAATGGCGTGTGAAAGGAGTGATCCGTTCGATTGGTCATCGAAATCCGCAGAGAAGTTTGATCCGTTGTTTCATCGTACCCCAGATCGCTCAGGGAAAGGGTTTCATCGGGAAGGATCAGGTCCCCGTTATCATAGACCATGACCGGATCATGTACTGCGTTGGGATCTATAAATAATTGAGCAGATTGCTCCTTCTGAATGGCAGCGGCAGTATAATGGATAACCTTTCCAGGTTCATCGGCGATGTACACGGCCGCCGAGAAATCACCGGATTGGTTGCCCAGAATATCTACGATCAGGTTTTGGCGAGGAATCTCAAGAAGAAAAGCACGACTGCCGTCGAGAAGAAGTTGGGGATAAAATTCCGCGCCGGGGATTTCATTCAGGTAGGGGCACTCCCCTTCCGGAGTATTGGGAAGCAGTCCCGCCCGCCGCCCCTGATCGTCGGTCACCATCAAGTCCACAGGACAGTGAAGGACCAGACTGATATGCCCAAGACGTTCACCCCCGCAGTCCGCGGTGCCTGGATTGATGTCCGCGGGATACGAGATTCCACTGTTAGGTGGGTAGTAACTCTGTGCAAAACCATTCGAGGATCCCGGTTCAAGGAACAGATTAAACAACCAGCCGAAAGCGGGAATCACAATCCCCATGCCCTCCATCCATTGTGCCAGAGTATAGGATGCGCCTTCGGGGTACTGAGGAATCCAGGGATCCCACACATGGGTCCAGGCCGGGTCATGCCAGACTCGGTGGCCGGGCCAGATCATGGCGGCCTGATGTCCCCCCCACAGAACCTTGACCGGACCGTAGTGGAAGCCGTTCAGGAGCATCGCGCTTTTTCCACTCACCATTTCCAAGCGGATTTTATCCAACAGCTCCAATACCATCAGTTGGTAACATCCACAGGTGAAGGGTCCGTAAGGGCTTTGGCGTAAACCGGTAGTTTTATATTCAATCCACCATAACATATCCAGGATATTATTCGCTACGCCGGCCCAGACGCCACTGACAATCAAGGGCCAATACGCCGGGTACTGTATAGCATTGAATGGATCGGATAGATTCCAGATATGCCCATCCGGAAGGTTTTCCTCGAAGGTATGAAACAGAATTTGATAATTATCCAAAATCGGGAATTCCATGGTCTTCTTAGAGCCTGGATGGCCGACGACTTGCAGGGTTAAATCCAAAACGAAATCTTTGTCATCTTCCATATCAAAAGAACTGGTTACAAGGGTCAGATATGGATTATCCACAATGAGGGTGAATTCCGCGGTGCCGTCCGCTTCAGTGAAGACGGTGAATGGGTAATCGATTTGGAAGATCCCGCAGCGATCGCCCATTTCCGAGCTCAGTTCGATCTCCACGCCGGCGACATCCATGCCTTCCACTCGAAGACTAACCGGAATGCGGGTTTCCCCGTAGAGAGTGGGCATCGGGGTGGAAGAGGAAAACATCGCATTGGGAAAGGTCAGTTCGTACGGAGCCACCCGACCGGGGATACGGGTATAAACGGCCTTTTCCGCGGTTGTCCAGATATGGTAATCGATGATTTCCACCTCGCAGCCTGTGGTCCAGTCCCAATCGGGGACCTCGGCGTTTACGGCAGCGGTCCCGGTCCCGGAATCGTCGGCGATGAGTTCAACGGAAGCCCGACCGTCAGAATCCGTAACGGCCAGAAGGGATGTGTCCGTCGTAACTCCGTCGGTCAACAGACCTCGATCGGTGTAGAATCGTATCGGCCTGCCCACCTCCGCCACCCCGTCGACGATCAATGTGGAGGTGATTTCAGAAGTGGAGACTCCGTCGGCATGAAGGTGGACGGGATCAGCCTCGATAGTGAATACATGACATTCATTCTCGTATATCACAGAGCCGCCCTTGGAATCGTCCACCGTCCCGCCCATATTCAGGAAACATTCGCAATAGATATTGTAGCCGTTAAGATCCAAAGTCGAACCCTTGGAGAGATTCAGATCCCGCACGTAAAGGGCTTGTACCGGTGAACCGACCGCATTATTGAAATTGTTGAACAAACACACCCGGGCTCCCCGCGACAGGGTAACCGTCCCAAAACGGGGCGAAGAATCCAATCCGTCCAAGCCCGTGTCTTCGGCAAACACCTCAATTTCCCCTCCGTGTGGAGCCGAGGGCCCCGGTTGCGTCGAAAAGACCAATGTCAGATTGTCCAGATCTCCCAGATCGCCCGCGGACGTATCTTTCTCTACCGCGAAACCCCCGTGGTGTTTGAGATGTATGACCGTCCCAGGCACGGCATGAAAGGTTCCTTTGGCCTGAATGTTAAACGAATCGGTAATTTCGATTTCAGCCCCTGCATCGGTAATCTCGAAAAGGCCGTCCCCTCCGCTGTCGTTACCGTTGATGTAGATGATATTGGCCGTCAGTTTACCACCGGACAGGGTATAGGTAGCGTCATTGTTGGTTCCGTAATAGGTGGTGAGATAGAGCACCTGTGAGAATGTAGCCGTTCCGCCGGTCTGGGTGAATACCGCCGGCCCGCTCCATACGCCCAATGTCCCTGCAACCGCCTCCAGCTCAGCATCGCCGCTCAACTCATAAGATCCGCTGCTGCCGGTCCCCTGTGCCATAACCAGATCGCCCGTGACAAGACGGCCGCCGCTGTGGACAAGCAGGCCGTTTTCATACTGATAATATCCCACAGTCACTTTTTCGCGTGCCGTCAGAGATCCGGACAAGAGATGTACTTCGGGGATCAACCCCCAGCCGCCGGTGATAAAAAGACTCTGACACCACTGGTTGCCGTTGGTGATCTGGGCGACGCCCTGTTGGACGCAGGCTTCCGTGGAAGAATCGGGAACGCCTCCGCTCCAGTTAATGCCGGCCGACCAGTTGCCTGTTCCGGTATTCTGCCATGACGTCGAGACGGCCCCAATCCTCCCCCATCCTGTCAAAATGAATACAAAAGCCGCTACAATACAAATCCGCCAATTACGGATCATACGTTTTCTCCTGCCTTGGACGTCAACGGTACGATAGCCCTCTCGAAACGGAATTTGAAGGGTCTGATCATCACATGGATTCACTAAAACTTTCATACGCATGTCCTTCTCGAACAGGGATTATTTCTTTTCACACCCTTTCCTCGCCTGTAATAGCCGATGAGATAAAACATACTTATACCATATCTCCTATCAAATATCAAATGTTGTAACCGCCATAAATTCATTTAGTTACCGAGGATTGTAGTATGCGGACGTTATGGGACGGATATAAATCCTTCCTGTGTAATGACTGTAACTCTTTGCAGTTAAAAATGTTATAAAAACGATGGGCCTGTCCGGTACGGCCTTGAATCCGAAAGTCATTCCGGTTATAATACTACATAGAATTGTAAAAAAATTGTTCGGGGAAGGTCTGTATGGATCGGGGGACGGCAATCCTTGAACGTTTGTACAGGAGCAGCGAGGAGGCAATTCTTGTGCAAATGAAACGGAGAGTATGCGACCATTTCATGGTATGCGGATCAGCAGGAGAGGTGTGATGAAAAGATTCATTGTCCCGCTGGGTTGTATTTGGGCCTCTTGGGCCTTGACTTACGCTGTGACGATCCCGATTTCCCTGGCGCCGGCGGACTGGGAGCTGAACGGCACGCCAACCGGATCGTATTCCCTGACTCAGACGGCTGAGGGATACCTGCGGGTGACCAGCAGCTATCGCCCCAGCAGTATCAACGTCCGGAGCAAGACGGTGTTCAACTTGCAGGGTCCCGCGACACTGCGCTACAAGTGGCGAATGAACACGGCCGGGCAGTACGGCGCGACAGCCGATGCGCCGACGCCGTTCGGCCGATTGGGTACGTCGTTCATGACCGTACACCATTCCTGGTCTGGCAGTATCGTGATCGCCAACAACACCTGGATCTATACGCAGGCCGTGATCCATTCGAATAAAACCCTGGATTTCAGCTCTTCCTACAACGGCTACGGCGAATCGCCCATTGCCTCGGGTCTGGTTGGGACGTACACGCTCAACGATACCCAGTGGGAAGCGTTGGCCGCGTCGGTCTTAACCAAGTGGATTGGCGACTGTTACACGACCTCGCCCTATTTTGAGATTGCTGAGGCATATGTAGAGAACCCCGGTTTTCTTGTGACGATTGCCTCTCCGGAAAATAATTCCTATTTTCGTCCGGACCAAACCATATTCCTTTCAGCTACGGCAGATCAGGGTCAGGAGCCGTATCGCTTTTCCTGGCAGTCTGATATGGATGGAGCGTTGGGCATTGGCGCGGATGTCGAAGCGACCGGATTAACCGTGGGTACTCACACGATTTCGTTGACATGCGTGGATGACGCCAATTCGATGGCCGAGAAAAATGTGACCATACACGTGCTTGAACCGCCGGTTTTGGAAGATTTATCCAGCCTGACGATCGGCGCCGGCCTCAGTTACACAGGCCCGGAGCCGGTTCTTATCCAGGGGGGCCAACCAATCACCTTTTCGCTTATGCAGGGTCCTTCCGGAATGGTCATCGATTCGGCTACCGGGGTTGTAACGTGGGATATCCCGGACACGATGGGCAGCCCGCATACGGTTACCATCCGAGCTGAAAATCCGGTCGGTTTCGATGAGGCCGGATTTGTGCTTTCGGTGATCGAAACGCCCGGTTTCGCCGGTGCATTATGGTCACGGATGTATGATGGTTACGGTGGAAATGACGCAAGTGACGCTTTCTATAAAGCCGTTCTCGACAGTCTGGGCAATGTGATCGCCGCCGGCTATATCGATGGTCTGGCCGGACACGAAGATAACGCATTTCTAATCAAATATGCCTCGGACGGTTCTGTCCTCTGGTCCAAGGAATACAATAATCCGCCGGCAACGGGCAAGGCCGAGAATAATGATCGTTACGTCGATGTAGCCGTCGACAGTCAGGACAATATCATTGCTGTCGGAGTGACTTCAGGGAGATGGACCAGTTATAGCAACGGCTCCTACCATTCCGCCTGGCTCATTCAGAAATTTACTCCCGACGGCCAGACGCTGCTCTGGCAGAAAATCTGGCAGGACAATTATCCCGCCTGGAGTCCCTGGCAGAATGCCAACGGCGTTGCGGTCGATGCCGATGACAATATCATCGTAACCGGCAGTTCCTTTGGGTACTGGGACTCCACAAGGCATCAGTGGGTGACCTTTAAATACGATAAAGATGGCAACGTGATCTGGGGGCCGATACGGGCTAATTTTGTGGGGGATGAAAACCTTCCGGACATTGCCTACGATGTTGATGTAGACTCGCAGGGCAATGCTATCGTTGCGGGTATCCGAGGCGTATCCGGCTCCGGGGATTATCGAAATTATGACTGGCATGTGCGCAAGTATGCATCGGCGAACGGAGGCCTGCTCTGGCAGGATACCTATGCCGGACCGGCGAATCTGCTGGATGTTGCGTACGGGGTTGAAGTCGATGAAAACGACGATATTTTAGTTGTAGGGTATACCAACAAAGGCCCCAACAACGCCGCGGGACTGGACTATGACTGGCTGATGATCAAGTACGCTTCCGAAGGCGCAGGCGGGGTGGGGCAGCGTCTGTGGACGAAGACCTTCGAGAGCGCCGCCGGCCGCAGTGAGGTTTGTTATGACGTTACTCTGGTCGAAGACGGGGTATTTGTTGTGGCCGGCTACCTGCGGAATGCGAGTAATTTACTTCATCCCCGTCTAGCCAAAGTAGCTTCGTCGGATGGCTCACTTCTGGCAGCACAGGTTTTTGCTTCGGAGCTTGATGCCTATCCGTTAGGGATCGACTACCGTAATGAACGGCTTGCCACGGGCGGACAGGCCAAGAATGCCGTCGGTAACTGGGATGCCCAGGTCGTTTTGATGACGATGGAGTTTGGTGTGCGAATCGCCTCCCCCGAACCCTACTCGTTTATGGAATACGGTATGCCGGTTAGCCTGTTAGCCGAACTGATCGGAGGGGCTGATCCGCCGTTCTATTTCACATGGACTTCGAGTCTTAATGGTGTGTTGGGTACGGGGGATACGCTGGAAGTTTCCGATCTTTCATTGGGGGAGCATGTCATCACCCTGTTGCTGGAATACGGCCAGGGACAAACAGCTCAGGCCTCGGTGGTGATCTATGTCGCCCTTGCACCGGAGGTTCAACCGCTCGAAGATGTTCTCATCAGCGATGCCCAGCCCTGGACAGGACCGCTCCCGGTGGTCAATACGGAAAGCGAACCGGTGGTATGGTCGCTGGCGGCAGGGCCTGAAGGCATGACGATCCATCCGGCGACCGGAGTGGTCGGTTGGAACACACCGGTCGAGGGGCTTTACGATGTGACGATTCGTGCCGAGAATCCGCTCGGGGCCGATGAAGAGACGTTTACGTTGGAAGTCCTTGCGGCGCCCGAGATCGGGGCAATCTCCGACGAATCTGTTCTGGAGGCCGCCGAGTACACAGGGCCTGCGCCGGTGTTGGTCAAAGGCACAACTCCGATCACCTGGTCGCTGGTGCAAAGCCCAGCCGGGACGACAATTAATGAAACCACAGGTGTGGTCGCATGGACGGCGTCCCCTTCCTTTACTCCGATAACGATTACGATTCGGGCGACCAATGAAGTTGGAAGCGACGACGTCTCATGGCATGTGCAGGTTCTCAGCGCGCCGCTGATGAATCCTTTGAGCGAAGGCTCGGTCAATGAAGGACAGGCCTATTCCCGGGCTGCCCCGACCTTGATCAAAGGCACATCGCCTATTTCTTATACATTGATTTCCGCGCCGGCGGGGATGTCGATCAACTCGGCGACGGGCTCACTTACCTGGGCTTCAGCGAACGCCGATGGCAGCCCGTTTACCGTGACGATTCATGCGGAAAATCCTTATGGCGCGGACGAAAAAAGTTTCCTGCTGACCGTGGTGCGTGCCCCTCAGATCGAGCCGATTGACGATGCGGAGGTTCTGGAAGGAAGTATGTATACCGGTCCGACGCCGGCGCTGGTTCAGGGGACATTGCCGGTAAGCTGGTCGCTGGTGGAAAGACCTGCGGGTATGACGATCAACACGAGTAATGGCGTGGTGAGCTGGCCGGATGTCCCGGCTGTCGAAGGGCCGCATACGGTTACGATCCGGGCTTCGAATGCCGCCGGCGACGATACGGAAAGCTGGCAAATTACCGTGCGTGTCCGGCCCCAGATCGCCGCTATCGCCGATGTGGAGATTGCCGAAGGTCAGGCTTATGTGGGTTCGGCTCCGACGCTGGTCAAGGGTACAGCGCCGGTCACATACGCGTTCGTTGCCGGACCGGCGGGCATGACGATTGACGACCAGACCGGGGTGGTCTCGTGGTCGAATACGACCGCTGATGGAAGTCCACATACGGTCACGATCCGCGCGAACAATGCCTGGGGCAGCGACGATGAAACGTGGCAGGTGCGGGTGATTCGACCGCCGACGGTCGCGCCGATCCCCGATGGAATCGTGGTGAAAGGCGTGACCTACGGGAAGCCCGCGCCGGGGCTGGTGGACGGAACACCGCCGGTGCAGTGGTCGCTGGTCGAGGGCCCCGCGGGCCTGACGATCAATCCAGCGACGGGCACGATTACTTGGCCGGGCAGCCCCATCCCGGGGGTGCACACGATCACGATCCGCGCCGCGAACATGGCCGGCAGCGATGAAGAATCGTGGCAGTTGGAGGTGATCGCACGGCCGGTGCTGGAGCCAATGGCCGACGCCGAGGTGATGGAATTCGCGGCGTTTGTGGGGACTGCGCCTGTGCTTGTCGAGGGGACCGACCCCATCGGCTTCACGCTGGTTTCCGGGCCGGCAGGAATGACGATCGATGCCGACACGGGCGTGGTTTCATGGGCCTCGGCACAACCTTCTCTGACGGCGTATAACGTTGCTATTCGTGCCTCCAATACGGTCGGAATAGATGTGGTTTCGTTTGCTCTGACAGTACTCAGCCCCCCATCTATCAATCCCATCGCCGCCGCGTCGATTCCGGAAGGACAGGCGTATGTTTCCCCGACGCCGCAGATAAGTAAAGGTACCGCGCCGATTACGTGGTCTTTAACCAGCGCTCCATCAGGAATGGTTATCAATCCGGGTACCGGACAGGTCTCCTGGCCGAATCCAACGGCCGACGAAAGTCCGTTCCTCCTGACAACGACGGCAACGAACGAATACGGCCAGGACAGCAACACCTGGCAACTGACGGTGGTTCGCGCTCCGAGGATCGAAAACGTGGACGATGTGGTTCTGGTGGAAGGCCAGGCCTATACAGAGACGTTACAACTGACCCAGGGAACGGAACCGGTAAACTGGTCTCTTACGCAGGCCCCGACAGGTATGACAATCAACAGCCAGGGCATCGTAAACTGGGTCGCCCCGGCGGCGGAAGGACCCTTTGCCGTCACGGCAAGGGCTGGAAATCTGGGCGGGTCATATGATGTCTCATGGCAGATCTCCGTCCGGGTATTGCCCGCGATTGGCCCCATGGCCAATGCCTCGATCGTCGAAGGCTTGCCGTATACCTCTTCTGCGCCGGTGCTGACAAAGGGAACTTTGCCGATTACATGGGCCCTGACGGCAGGGCCGCAGGGCGCCGTCATTGATTCCACCACGGGTGTCGTTACATGGCCGGAAACGACGGCCGAAGGCAATCCGCATCAATTTGCGATTTCCGCCAGTAATGCCTGGGCAACGGCAAATGTAAGCTGGCAACTGGTTGTCGTTCGGGCGCCGGTGATCGCCGAGATCGAGGATGCTACTGTCGCCGAAGGGCGTAATTACATTAGTCGAACACCTTTGTTGGCCAATGGAACCGCTCCCGTATCCTGGTCTTTGGTCGATGGGCCGACGGGAATGACGATCGACAACAAAGGCGTGGTCTATTGGCCTTCGGCGGCGGCGCAGGGGCAGCCGCATGCGGTCACGATTCGTGCGGCCAACGATGCCGGAAGCGATCAAACCACGTGGCATTTGAACGTGATTGAACTGCCGCGTATTGCTGCTGTAGCCGAGCAGGCGATTGTCGAACGAAACGAATTCGCTCTGCAGCCGGTTTTGGATACTGGCACTGCCCCCATAACATGGTCGCTTGTTCAGGGCTCGTCGGGAATGCAGATCGACGCCAATACCGGCGCGATCTTCTGGCCTTCGGCTTCGGCTGTAGGCAGCCCCCATACGGTGACCCTAAAGGCAACCAACATCGCCGGCAGCGGCAGTGTCAGCTTTCCGCTGCTTGTGCATACGGCCTATATCGTGGAGGCGTCTGCGGATCTGGAACGGGCCAAGGCAGGCACGTCGGTATGGATTACCGGTCAAACAAAATGGCTGGATGGCACATCCGCATCGGGTTTGCCCGCCAGAATTCGACTGGATGTCAAGGACAGTACACGATCCTTTGATGTGGTCAGCGATACAGAGGGCCGATTTGAATATATGTTCCGTCCGCTGGGCGCCGAGGCGGGAGTATTTCGTCTGTTCGGAGAGCACCCTGCGATTCGTTTGGCCCAGCCGCAGGATACCTTCACGCTGGTTGGGATCCAACTGGAAAGCAAACGTCTCTCGCAGACGATTCCTCCGCAGGTCCCGAGTTTTGGTTCTGTCGCACTGCGGAACAATACCGATGCTCCGATCGGTGGCGTGATGGTCGAAACAATCGGCGCTCCACCCGGCTGGACGCTGGAGGCGATAGCGCCGACTTCTCTGGGACCCGGAGAGATCGGATCGCTGGAATATGCGATCACCGCCAATGATGACAACATAGCCTATGCGGACATGGATCTGGTGGTGCGCACTCCGGAAGAGGCCACGACCTTTGTACGGCTGGGAGTGCATGTCCGATCCGATGTGCCCAAACTGGAGGTTTCTCCGACCAGTCTGTCGACGGCGATTGTCCGCGGCCGACAGACTCTGCATAAGTTGATCCTTCAGAATGTGGGGTCCGCCGCCACCGGGACGCTGCAGATTCAACTGCCGAATGTTTCTTGGATGAACCTGAGCACAGGTACGATAATGCCGCCGTTGGCGCCGGATGCCCAGACCGAGGTATGGCTCTCGCTGACTCCGCCGGAAACACTGCCGTTGGGTCCGTATTCCGGCTCCCTGGCAATCGCCGGCGGGCAAACCGGTGCGACCGTAAACTTCGAATTTCAGGTGGTTTCCGATGCCAAAGGGGATTTGCTGGTTCGTGCCGAAGATGAGTATACCTATTACGCCCAGGGCGAACCAATGGTAGCCGACGCCGAAGTGCGTGTTATTGATGCGTTTACGAATCAGGTCGCGGCCACGGGATTGACCGACGCCGACGGGCAGGTCCTTCTGACGGGATTGCCCGAGTCCTTCTACCGCGTCACGGTTCATGCGGACAAGCACCGGGATTTCGAAGCCACTATCGCTGTTCTGCCCGGCAGAACAAAAATTCTGACGGCCTTTTTGCCGAGGCAACTGGTGACCTATACATGGAAAGTCGAGCCGACCCAGATAGAAGATCGTTACGAATTCGTATTGGAAGCCACGTTCGAGACCAATGTTCCGGTTCCCCTGGTGACGATCGAGCCGGCCGATTTTGATCTGGATCAGATCGGTATTGACTCCGTGCAGGTCGATTTTACGATTACCAATCACGGCCTGATCGCGGCCGAAGATGCCTGGTTTGAATTCGGCGACAATTCCGAGTACGTTTTTACGCCTCTGGTCGAAGAGCTGGGGGCTGTTCCGGCGCAAAGTTCGATGGTAGTGCCCGTGCGCATTACCCATCGCAGCCTGGCCGTGCCGCAACCTCCTTTTGGAGAGGGTTTTGCCGCCAAAGCCGCCCAGGCCGAGGTGAACAGTAATCTTCTCCAGGATGTTCCGCCCCCGCCGGACAGCAAGGACAAATGCCGCGAACAGACGGTAGCCGGAGTATACTATACTCTGGTCTGCGGCGAGAATAACCGGCTCAAGTTTGTGCCTGTTCGATTCATGTATAAGAGGGAATGCCCGAAAGACACAGGCAAGTTGTGGCCCAAGGCCCCGCCGCCCGAAGATCCGGATGATCCGCTGCGAAGACTGGCCGACTGGCTCCAGGAACAAGGCGGCGGCGGAGGAGGCGGCGGCGGTATTGGCGAAGGGTTGCGGCAGATCTACGATCAGATTGTGAACTATTTTGTCAACGGCAATCCGGATATTGAGATTCCGCCGAGCAAAGAGTTGGGCATTCCCTGCGATCAGTGCTCATTCAACGTGGGTAAGGCTATCCTTCAGGGCATTTGGGACAACGTGCCGGCGCTGAATAAAATTCAGTGTGCTGCCGGGCTGGGATACAATGCAGGCGTAACCATCCGCCGCTGCAGCTATCTGGGAATCCTGGACTGGGAGTGCCTGACAGAGGCCTACAACGCCGTCAAGGCGATTACGGAGGGTTGCTCGGGTCCCGAAAAAGGACAGTGGAAGGAATCGCTCAAGAGTGTAGCGAAAGCGGCATGGGACCACTGTATTGCCGGTCCCCCGGAGGCGGCAGCCGGATTTGATTTCCCGCCGCCGGCGTCGAATCTCGATGTCACGCTGATTCGGATCGCCGCCCTGAGCGAACGTTTGGAGGCCTTCGACAACGCCGTTGTTGCCATGCTGGGCGATACGGCATGGCTTG
Organism: Sedimentisphaerales bacterium; assembly: GCA_016930745.1. Classification (GTDB taxonomy): domain Bacteria; phylum Planctomycetota; class Phycisphaerae; order Sedimentisphaerales; family Anaerohalosphaeraceae; genus JAFGGE01. The sequence continues at coordinate 6,689 of JAFGGE010000071.1, read as the reverse complement.
ATGCCGATCCGGAAGATGCCGAGGCGATGTATGCCTGGCTCGATGCCTTTGGACTTGCGACAAGGCCGGATAGCGTTTTGGGTTCTCGTATCGCCGTCGGCGAATGGGAAGACCTGAGCAATCCGGCCGTCACAACAATCCCCGCCTCCATAGGCATGGAAAAGCTCGATGCCTTGGTGCTGCGATGGAATCGCACGCTGGACTATGCGGATCAGGGTATTTATGCTTCAGGAGATGTGCCTGAAGGTTGGAGTACGGACTTCATCGCTCTTGATATCATCGATGCCGCCTTTTCCGCGGCCTCCGATGCCGCCCAGGCGACGATTGACGAAGGATACGAAAACCTGTCCGATGCTGTCCTTGAAGTGGTCGAAGAAGCCCGAGACATCGTAAACGACAGCGACGAGGGGGTTTGCGCCAAGGTGAGTATCCAGATTCGGCAGGAAGCGGTGATTACTCGAACCGCCTTTGAAGCAACCCTGGAGATCAGCAACGGCAGCGACTCGGTTATGGAGGAATTGGCTGTCTATATCGCCATTACCGACGAGCAGGGCAACGACGCCAACGATCTGTTTGTGATCCTGCCGCCGGAATTAACCGGTATCCAGGATGTGCAGGGATCCGGCGTCATCCATCCCGCCCAGAATGCTCGTGCCGTCTGGCTGATCGTGCCTACGCAGGATGCCGCGCCGATCGAGCAACGGACCTATTATGTCGGCGGCAAGTTCTCTTATCGAATGGACAGTCGGCAAATCGACATGCCTTTGTTCCCGGACGATATTCTTGTCCGGCCCGATGCACAATTGCATGTGCAGTACTTCCATCAGAAGGATGTGTACAGCGACGATCCTTTCACGCCCGAAGTCGAGCCCGCAGAACCCTTTAATCTGGGACTTCGGATGATCAACCGGGGATATGGCCCGGCCTATCGCGTTTCCATGAGTTCGGGCCAGCCGCAGATCATCGAGAATGAAAAAGGACTGCTGGTCGATTTCCAGGTGATCCGCTCTCAAGTAGGCGATCAGGAAGTCTCCCCCTCGCTGAACGTTTACCTGGGCGATATCGCTCCGGGCGAAACGGCCGTAGCGCGATGGCTTATGACCGCTTCCTTACAGGGACAGTTCAGCGATTACAAGGCTTCCTATGTGCATCTTGACGGTCTGGGAGATCCCCGTTTGTCGCTGATCGACAGCGTGGAGATTCATGAATTGATTCATGCGGTGCGCAATCCATGGCCTCTCGACGACGGCGTGTATGATTTCCTCGTCAACGACGAACCCGATGAAGACGCGCTGCCGGATGCATTGTATCTAAGCGACGGCACGACACGCGCTGTGCAGAGCCTGGTCGATGCCGTGGCGGACATGGAGGCGACGCCGGATCATCCGGAGGTAACCGTTACCGCCGACGTCCCGGCCGGTTTCTATTACCTTAGATTCGTCGATCCGTCAGATGCGCAGATGACGCTGGTGGCCGTCACACGCTCGGATGGGCGGGTCGTTCGGATGGAGGATAATGCATGGGCGACCCATCGAGTGGTTCGAAAGCAGGGACAGGATCCCTACGAGGAAAAGCTCGTGCATCTGTTCGATCATATCGGATCGGCTGGGATGGTTTCTTATCGTTTGCTGTTCAGTGAGGCGGCCAATCCTCTGGTCGTACGTTCCGTATCGGTCAAGGGAGAGCCCGTCGGATCAGCGGATGTAATGTTTTCCAAATCGATCGATTCGGCATCGTTTGACTGGCGGGATCTGACCTTGTCCAGAGACAACGGATCGAATCTGATCTATCAGCCGCTGGCGATACGAGCTCTCAGCGAGACCCGTTTCCGGATCAGCGGACTGGGACTATTGACATCCGTGCCGGGAACCTATACCTTGCTCGTCGATGCCTCGGCCATCGGAGACGCCGAAGGCGTTGCGGGTATCGGAATGGGCATGGCGGTCTGGCGTCGTACCTTGACGCCTTGGGACGCTGTAGCCGACGGCCGGGTTGATTTGCAGGATCTGGCCCTCGTGGCGGCGGCATGGATGCGATCCGGTTGCGCCGGACCGGATTGGTGCGAAGCCGCCGATATAACGCAAGACGGCACGGTGGATATGGGAGATGTCCAGCGGCTAATGGAGTTCTGGATGGAATCGGTTGAGTAAGGAGCGCAAGGAGCATTGCTCCCGGCAAAGTTTTAATCGAAGGGAGAGAACCATGCGAACTCGGATGTTTGTGGCAGGCTTGCTGGTATGCACAATGGCGGTCCCGGCAGGGGCGCTGACGGCGACCCTCGATCCGGAAACATTGTTGCAACTGGATCATTATAGTTCGGACCTCTTATCGGCCCGGGTGCTTCATCAGGGGCCGGGATTAGGCGGCGGGGTACAATATGACATTTATTTTCCCGGTAATGGCCCTCTGGATACCCAATTGTTTTACACGGTGCGGCAGACCTTCGATCTGAGTGAATTTACCATGTTTTCTATGACCTTTTCCGTTGTATCGATAGACGGCGTCGATCCTCAAACGACATGGGATTTGGGTATGTATGCCTCTCCCTTTATTCGCGACGCATCGGGCCTGCCGCATTTCTGGGAACAGGCGTATCTGGATCTGACCGCCGGGCCGGGAACCGTCATGCAGGATATACCCATTTCAACTCTGGCTATTGGCGATTGGAAGGCGGGCGATCGTATCCAGGAAATCGGTTTCGATGTTCGTATAGAGTCCGAAAGCCTTCCATCCGATGGTCTAACCTTACGTCTTTTGGTATCGCCGACTCCGAACGCGATAGCTATTCCGGCGCCGACGCCCCTGGCATTGCTTTTGACCGGGGCGTGTTTCGTATCCGGAAGGAAACGACATCGCCAATCAAACCAGCGAGTTTGATTTATTGTCGTGCTTCGGTAAAATTTCGGGATATGCGTTCCTTCGATTGATTGTGGTGGACAGAGAAGATGAAAGAGATCGATTGTCAGTCGCTTATATCCTCTCGTGATTATGACAATCCGGTCCGGTTTATGAGCTATTACTGTCAGATCGATCAGGTTCGCAGGATGGGTCTGCGAAATGTCCTGGAAATTGGAATCGGCAACAAAACGGTGTCGAATTACCTGCGGCAGCAGGGTTACGGTTTGACGACCTGTGATCTCGATCCTGCTTTAAAACCCGACATAGTGGGAGATATTCGTGCACTTCCATTGGAGGCGAACTGTTTCGATCTGGTCATGGCGTGCGAGATCCTGGAACATCTACCGTGGGAAGATGTCCCGAAGGCCTTACGGGAACTGCACCGTGTCAGCCGCAAGAACGTTCTTTTATCGATTCCCTACCTTTCTGCTTACTTGGAAATCGTATTGCGCTGCCCTGGGATAAAAAAACTCGTCGGAAAATCCTATCTGGATTGCTGTATCCGTCTTCCGTTTCCTTTTCTCAAGCCTTCCAAAAGTCATTTCTGGGAGATGGGAATGCGGGGACATTCGCTCAAGGCGGTCCGACATCTGCTTCAACAGTACTTTTCCATAGTGCGAGAGACTCGCCCCATACTTCATCCCAAGCAATTTTACTTTGTGCTTGAAAAAACCGATCCTCGATGAGGAAATCCGGAGGGCTGCTATGGTCCAGGAGATCGAGAGATGCAATAGGCTGGCCCTTTTAGGAGGGGAAAAGTCTGTTGCCGCGGATCCACAAGACCTCTTTACATGGCCTATGATTACAGCACAACATGAAGAAGCGGTCCTGAAAGTCCTGCGAGCCGGTCAAATGTCCGGTTTGGAGGTAACCCGACAGTTCGAGAAGAAGTACGCCGCTGTCCTGGGCAGAAAATATGGTTTGGCCTGCCCCAACGGTACGGATGCCATTCTGGAGGCCATGTATGGGATGGGAATCGGCGTCGGCGACGAGATCATTGCACCGAGCGTAACCTACTGGGCTTCTGTCGCGCAGGCCTATACCCTGGGAGCCACCCCCATCTTCGCTGACATTGACCCCCGAACCCTTTGCATCGATCCCGGAGACATCGAACACCGAATCAACGAACGAACGAAGGCGATTATTGTAGTGCATTATGCCGGCATGCCGGCCGATATGGATGCGATCATGGAGATCGCCGCCCGATATGATCTCCTGGTTCTGGAAGACTGTTCCCATGCCCACGGAGCCCTTTATAAAGGTCGCCAGGTCGGGACGATGGGAACGGTAGGGGCTTTTTCGTTGATGTCCGGCAAGTCTCTTGCCGTAGGCGAAGGAGGGATTTTTTTTACGGATGAAAAGCGTATTTATGAACGCGCCCTTTTGTTTGGCCATTACCTTCGGCACGACGAGATTACGCTGAACGATCTCAGGCCTTATATAGGCATACCCTGCGGGGGATTCAAACACCGCATGCACCAGCTCAGTTCGGCTATGGGTTTGATCCAATTGGACCTTTATCCAAAACAGATGGCCGAAATCGACCGGGCTATGAACTATTTCTGCGACCTGCTGGAAGATACCGCCGGGTTGGGCCCCATTCGGCCGGCCAACGAATCCCATACGACCAAAGGGGGTTGGTACTATCCGCATTTCCATTATAAGCCCGAAGACCTGGGAGGCCTTTCCTTATCCCGATTCAGCGAAGCGGTACGGGCCGAAGGCTCGGTCTGCAATCCGGGTTGCCATAAACCTCTTCATCTTCATCCGCTGTTTACGAGCATGGATGTCTATGGGCATCAAAAGCCTACAAGGTTTGCCAATCTGAATGCATCGGCAATAAGCGGGCGATTTCCGGAAAAGCTCCCTGTGAGCGAAAGTATTAACAGTCGCACGATGGAAGTTCCCTGGTTTAAGCTCTATCGCCCCGACATAATTCAGGAACATGCGAATGCGTATAAAAAAGTAGCGAAGAACTATAAGGCCTTGTTGGCCGATGATCGAGGGCATGACGACGAAATCGGGGGATACACGAGTTTTCATCGGACTCCATCCGGGACAGATCCGGATATCCAATAAGGAAGCCGCTATGAGAAAGTGGATGAATTTGTGTTTTATCGTTGAGATATTAGTGGAGCTGGGCCTGGAAATACGGCAAAAAGCGGCTTTGGACAATCTGATTATCATTAGTCTAAACAATGATGTGATCGGTTATGTACGCCATCGGCGGGCCTATGAACAAGGCGGATATGAACGGGGGCCTGGCACCCATCTGGCCAAGGGTGCGGGGGAGACCATGGTCTCGGAAGCCTTGGACATCCTCGCCGAAATAAGGCAAAATTAATCGTCTCTTTCCTATAGCCTGCCAATCGAAGCTGCCGTTCCGCTACGCCAGCGTTTTGCGATTTTCGTAGATTTTTTCGATGGCATCGGCTATGTCATCCATATCATTTTTTGTGCCAAGCAGAAGATTTTGAAAAAGCCACACCGCTTCGTCGCAAAGCCGATCGCCGTCGGGACAGGAATTCAACTGACGACACCGGTCCAGCTTCTTTGCAGGATATGCCCTGCGGAAGTTTTTGGATTGCAGGACATTTTCGAAAAAGGCGTTTTTGTTCACGCGATTGTAGCCGCTGGAACAGGGAACGCCCTCCGCCCGGAGAGCGGCCAAAAAACTGCTCCGGGGGATGTTGTCGAAAAACTCTTTCTTGTATCGGAACGGATAGAGATGATAGGCCGCTCGCGTAACGCCCTCATATCGTCTGCTGGGGATGATCCCGGGGATCTCCTTGATGCGGGAGGTGAGATATTCCGCGTTCTCATTGCGGGTCTGTGTCTGCTTTTCCAGGCGTTTCATCTGAGCGAGCAAAATGGCCGCCTGATACTCGGCCATACGACATTTATTTCCCAAGATGCGAAATCCCGTACCTTCCACCTGGCCCACACTCCCATAGTCTCTGCCGAAATCATGATAGGAGCAACACCGATCCATCAGCCTGTCGTCATGGCCTACAATGGCGCCTCCCTCTCCGCAGGGCAGGTTCTTGGAGTTTTGAAAACTGAAACAGCCCAGATCGCCCAGTGTGCCGCACTTTTTGCCCTTCCATTCGGCCAGCCAGGCCTGGCAGGCGTCCTCCAATACCGCCAGACCGTGTTTTTTGGCAATGGCGTTGATCTTGTCCATATGCGCCGGAAGACCCAGAATATGAACCGGAAGAATGGCCTTGGTGTCTTCGCCGATTTTTTCTTCCATCTTGTCCGGATTGATCTGGAAGGTTTCGGGATCGGGATCGACCATGATCGGCAATGCGCCGCTGAGGAAGATGGCTTGTATGGTCGCTACAAAGGTATATGGAGTGACAAGAACTTCATCCCCTATGCCCACATCGAGAGAATACAGCGAGGCAAGCAGGGCATTCGTTCCATTGGTAGTTCCGATACAGCGTTTGGCGCCTATGGCTTGAGCATACCTGCTCTCGAATTCCTTTACTACCGTATCTCTCGACCACACGCCGCTTCGCAAAACCTTCAAGACTAATTCCTCGTCGTTGTTCTTATCCCATATAGGCCAGGACGGCCACGTCTTGGTCCGCACGGGCTGTCCGCCCTTGACGGCAAGAATCCCGGTCTTTGGGATCGCGTTTCCGCAGGCGGGGATTCCGCATAAAGGAACGGCGGCGAGGGAACCCGTCGTCATCGCGCCTACGAATTGCCGTCTGGTCAGACCGTTGTTTCTCTGCTCCATTGGTTCGCCCTTTCCCTGATTTGCTTGGAGCCTGCCAAGGGCTCTC
>JAFGGE010000070.1 GCA_016930745.1 Sedimentisphaerales bacterium | reverse complement strand
TGAAGGTCAAGGATTCCTACAACGTCGATACCGTCGCCATCGAAGCGGCAGCGGCGGCGATCTCCGATCAGGATTACTTCAAGACAAATGTGGCCAAGATCAAGACCGAACGGGAAAGGCTGATCCGGGAATTACGCGCCCTGAAGTTTGACGTTCCCGACAGCCACTCCAATTTTGTCCTGGCCCGATGCGTTTACGGAGAGGCCCGGCAGATACACCAAAACCTTGCCGAAAAGAATATTTTTGTACGTTACTTTGACCTGCCCGGTCTGGAGGATAAACTCCGCATCAGCGTGGGGAGCCCCGATCAGAATACGATCCTGCTGGCGGCGCTGCAGGATTTGACAGGTCGATGAAGGAAAACGACCATGGCCAAAAGAAAAGCAAAAATCGAACGAAAAACCAATGAGACGGATATTCTCCTCGAACTGGAGCTGGACGGACAGGGCCGCTATGAAATCGACACAGGGATCGGTTTTCTGGACCATATGCTTGCCCATCTGAGCAAGCACAGCCGGACGGACCTGAAGGCCAAGGCCCGGGGAGACCTGGAGGTGGATGCGCATCATACCGTCGAGGATGTGGCGATCTGCTTGGGCAATGCCCTGACCGAGGCTCTGGGCGATAAAAAAGGCATCGCCCGCTACGGCAACAGCTCGCTGCCGATGGAAGATGCCCTGGCCAATCTGACGCTGGATTTGTCCGGCCGGGCCTTCTGTGTCTACAACGTAAGCTACAATACCGAAAAGATCGGCGATTTCGATGTGGAGTGTATCGAAGAGTTTCTCCGGACACTGGCCAATACGGGCAAGTTCAACCTGCACGTCAATGTGCCGTACGGAACCAACAGCCATCATATTGCCGAGGCGGTTTTCAAGGCCCTGGGCCAGGCCCTGGCCCAGGCGGTACGAATCGTCGGGAGTGATGTGCCAAGCACCAAGGGATCGCTGTGAACCTCGACCTTAAATATGAGTATCAAACCGGAATTGGAACCGACATTCATAAACTGGTCGTCGGACGCGACCTGAAGCTGGGCGGAATATCAATTCCCTTTGACAAGGGTCTGTTAGGCCACAGCGACGGCGATGCCCTGCTGCATGCCGTGGTCGATGCCTTGCTGGGAGCGGCCGGACTGGGAGACATCGGCTCTTTCTTTCCCGATCATGATCCCCAGTACGCCGAGGCAGACAGTCGCGATCTGCTGATGACGGCCTACCAATATCTGCAGGACCAGCGATGGGAAATCGTCAACCTGGACCTGATCGTCCATGCTGAACTGCCCAAACTTGGACCTTTCAAAGCACAGATGAAACGTGCGATCGCCAGCATCCTCGGCATCGACTTTAATGCCGTCAACGTCAAGGCCAAAACCAACGAAGGACTGGATGCGGTTGGGCGCGGCGAGGCGATTGCCGCCACGGCCATGGTCCTGCTGCGCCGACGCCTGAAACGAACCTTATGATCAATTCCTCAACATCTTTTCATAGAGAACGCAAATATGGCTTTTTCCATTTATAACACGCTGACACGAAAGACAGAAACGTTTGAACCGGTCCATGAAGGTCGGGTAGGCATGTATGTCTGCGGCCCGACGGTCTATGGACACGCCCATCTGGGGCATGCCAAGAGTTATGTGAGTTTCGATGTGCTTGTCCGCTGGCTGCGCTACCTGGGATATGACGTCACCTATGTGCAGAATATCACCGACGTGGGACACCTGACCGACGACGCCGACCAGGGCGAAGACAAGCTGGCCAAACAGGCCGTCCGGGAAAAACGACATCCGATGGCGATCGCCGAATACTACACGGCCAGCTATTTTGCGGATATGGACCAGCTTAACTGCCTGCGCCCGGATATCAGCCCGCGGGCGACCGGGCACATCCCCGAACAGATCGAGCTGGTTCAAACCCTGCTGGACAAAGGTTTTGCGTATGTGGTCAACGGATCAGTGTATTTTGATGTGGCCACATTCAAGGACTACGGCAAGCTCAGCGGGCGAAATCGGGAGGATATGCAGGCCGGGGCGCGTGTTGAGGTCAATGCCGAAAAACGAAATCCGGCCGATTTTGCCCTGTGGAAAAAGGCCGAGCCCGGCCACATTATGCAGTGGAACAGCCCCTGGGGCAGAGGCTATCCCGGCTGGCATCTGGAATGCTCGGTCATGAGCATGAAATACCTTGGCCAAACGGTCGATATCCACGGCGGCGGGATTGAAAACCAGTTTCCGCATCACGAATGCGAGATCGCCCAGTCCGAGGCGGCCAATGGCGTGCCGTTCGTCAAATACTGGGTGCATAACAATATGGTGACCGTCAACGGCCAGAAGATGGGCAAGAGCCTGGGCAATTTCATCCTGCTCAAGCAACTGTTCCAGGGCGACCATGAGGTGCTCAGCCGAGCGTATGATCCGCTGGCCGTGCGGCAGTTGATCCTGCAAAGCCACTACCGCAGCCCGATCGATTTTTCCGATGCCGCCCTGACCGCGGCCCAGAGCGGTTATGATAAGATCGCCAGATCTGTCATGACGCTGAGAAATCGCAAGGTTACTGCTCTTCAGGGAGAGGTTGACCAGGTGGTTTGCGTAGAGTTGGATCGGCTTCAGGCCAAGTTTGAAGAAGCGATGAACGACGACCTTAACACATCCGTGGCCTTGTCTGTATTATTTGAACTGATAAGACTTTCCGTTGGTCAATTGGAGAATGATTCCGCAACTGTCGAAACCCTCGATGCGATTGACAATCTTTTCCATCGACTGGGTGGAAATGTATTGGGAGTCGTCAAAGAACAATACACGCAAGCTGCTGAAAATGACGACGAATTACTGGATCATCTAATGCAACTGATGATTGAGCAACGGCAAACTGCCCGGAAAAACAAAGATTTCAAAGCAGCCGATGTATTCCGGGATAGATTGGCAGAATGTGGCGTAATTCTCGAAGATAAACCAGGAGGTATTACCACCTGGAGACGAAAGTGATTCTTTGCGGTATCGATCCGGGTTTGCAGGTGTGCGGTTATGCCGTGGTCCAGCGCGAGCAGAATCGAGAGAATCTGCTCGAGGCGGGAGTTTTTCGAAGTGACTCCTCGGCATCCCTGGAAAATCGGCTCCGGCAGATCGCGGCGGATATGGGGGATATTTTAGAACGATTCAAACCCGACATCGTCGCTGTGGAAGAACTGTATTCACACTACAAACATCCCCGAACCGCGATCTTGATGGGGCACGCCCGCGGCGTTATACTGTTGCAGGCCGCTAAAGCAGGGGCCCGGATTCGCAGTTTTGCCGCCACGCGGATCAAGAAATCGCTGACGGGCAACGGACGAGCCGGCAAAATGCAGATGCAGCGGGCAATCCAGTCGATATTGGGGCTGGCTCAGGCGCCCCAGCCGTCGGATGTGGCCGACGCCATTGCTGTGGCCCTGTGCGCCGCCAACGAATACAGAGGATGATCGATCTAAATGATCGCACAGATTCAGGGAAAATTAGTTCATCTCGAAAAAGACAGCGGCCTCCTGCAAGTGGGCCCGATCTGTTATCAGGTTCTCCTTCCCGGATATGCCGTCAGCAGCCTGGGCGGACGGATCGGGGAGGAAATCACCTTATGCACCATGGAATATTACGAGGGAACGCTGGGCGGAGGCAATCTCATCCCGCGGCTGGTGGGGTTCCTGAACCAGGCCGAAAAAGACTTCTTCGAAAAATTCACCTCCGTCAAGGGCGTGGGAATCCGCAAGGGGCTCAAATCATTGTCGGTGCCCATTGCCACGATTGCCGATGCGATCGAAGGAGGCGATGAGAAACTGCTGTGTACACTGCCCGGCATCGGCAAACGGATGGCCCAATTGATGCTGGCCGAGCTGAAAGGCAAGTTGAGCAGTTTTGCCGCCGGCGCGGCAACACCCTCCGAGAACAGGCGGTTTGAAAAGTATCAGGTCGAAGCCCTGGAAGTTATGGTGGCCTGGGGCGAGAAACGAGCGGAGGCCATGGATCTGATCACATTAACCTGCCGCAAGCACCCGGAAATCAAGACGGCCGAGGCGCTGGTCCCGCTGGCCTATCGTGTCAAACAGGGAATCGAGGTCTGACGGATAGTATTATGGCGATTGATCGAGTACTCAGTGCGGATTCGACGGGCCAACAGGAAGAATCGTTCAACCTGTCGCTGCGGCCGCGTACCCTCAGCGAGTGTATCGGTCAGTGCAATATCAAGGAAAAACTTTCCATTGCCATTACGGCCGCCCGTCAGCGAGCTGAGCCGCTGGATCATATCCTTTTCTATGGTCCGCCCGGCCTGGGCAAAACCACCCTGGCCCACGTGATCGCCCACGAGATGGGTACGACCATCCGTGTTTCTTCCGGACCGGCGCTGGCCAAACAGGGCGACGTCATGGGCATGCTGAGCAATGTAAACACCGGGGATATCCTTTTCATCGACGAGATTCATCGTCTCAGCGCCCCGGTCGAAGAGTTTCTGTATCCGGCTATGGAAGATTTCAAGGTTGATTTCACGGTGGACAGCGGTCTGCACGCCAAGACGATCAACTTTCCTCTCAAGCGGTTTACGCTGATCGGCGCCACCACCCGCGCTGGGTTACTCAGCGCCCCCCTGCGCGGCCGTTTCGGCATGATCCATCATCTGGAATTTTACACCGTCGATGAATTAACGGAAATCCTTGTGCGTTCCGCCCGCCTGCTGGAGCTGCAAAGCATCGACCACACCCTGGAACTGATCGCTTCTCGCAGCCGCGGCACGCCGCGGATCGCCAATCGTCTTCTCAAACGGGTGCGCGATTACGCGCAGGTCAAAGGCACAGGAAAGCTGACTTTGGAGATTGTCGAACAGGCCCTGCAGATGGAACGGATCGATGTGCTGGGACTGGATGACCTGGACAGGGCCTTTCTCAAGGCCTTGATCAAGGTCTATAATGGCGGTCCGGCCGGGATTGAGGCTCTGGCCGCCACGCTTGGCGAAGAACGAGATACGCTCGAAGACGTCGTCGAGCCTTACCTGCTGCAGATCGGTTTTGTCCGCCGCACCAAACGCGGCAGAGAAGCGACTCCAGCCGCCATGGAGCATCTTGGCATATTGCCGCGAACCGGGAAAAAACCACATCCACAGGAAACCCTGTTCGATGAATCGTCGCCATAATACTGGAGGACCGGTTATGAATTTGTCCGCCCCTTCCCGTCGTACGTTCTTACAAGCGGCAGGCCTTACGGCCGCGGCGGCAGCGTTGCCCGGTTGCTTTCCGAGGGAAAGACCCATATCCGCTCCCCAACCAATTCATCTGGCTTATCCCAGGCCCAATATCCTCTGGCTGAGCACGGAAGACATCGGACCGCATCTGGGTTGTTACGGCGATCCGAACGCCAAAACTCCCGCGATGGATCGACTGGCTTCGGAAGGCATTCGCTATCAAAACGCCTTCGTGGTTACGGGCGTTTGCGCTCCGACGCGGTCCTCGATTATTACTGGCATGTATCCAACCACGCTGGGAACACATCACATGCGCTCCGGCGGCGAGGGAGCGGATCGTTCCATAAAACCAAAACTGCCCTCCTACGTCCGCTGTTTCAGCGAATATCTTCGACAGATCGGATACTATTGCACCAACAACAGCAAGCAGGATTATAACTTTGATGCGCCCGCTTCGGCATGGGACGAATCCAGTAACAAAGCCCACTGGAAAAACCGGCCCGAAAAAACGCCGTTCTTCGCCGTATTCAACTACACCGGCACACATGAAGGATCCGTTCGGCTCGATGACGCCGGGCATGCCCAACGAACGGCCCGACTCACGGAAGACCAAAGACAGGATCCGCAAAGGCTTCCCCTGCCGCCCTATTATCCCGATACCCCCGTCGTCAGAAAGCAATGGGCCAAATATTATGAATTGATTACAGCGATGGATTATTGGCTCGCCGATCATCTTAAGGAGCTGCACGAGGCCGGCCTGGACGAGAATACCATCGTTTTTTTCTGGAGTGACCATGGCGTCGGCATGCCTCGCGCCAAGCGATGGTGTTACGATTCCGGCACGCACATTCCTTTGATTGTTCGAATTCCACCCCGGTTTCGCATCGGCGCCCAGGGCATTCCCGGAACCGCCGAAGAGGAGTTGGTCAGTTCCGTCGATTTCGCCCCAACGGTTCTGAATCTGGCGGGATTTCCCATTCCGGAACACATGCAGGGAAGGCCCTTTCTCGGCCCGAATCTCCCGGCCGCGAGGCAATACGTCTTCAGCACGCGGGACCGGATGGACGAACGATATGATATCATTCGTTCGCTGCGAGACCGGCGATTTCGATATCTTCGCAATTACGAACCTTTCAAGCCATACTATCAATACATCCAGTCGGCCGAAACAGGACCGGTGATGCAGGAACTCCGCAAGGAGCACCAAGCCGGCCGACTGACCGCCGCCGCCGAGAAATTTATGGCCCGGACCAAACCGCTGGAAGAATTGTACGATACAAGGGAAGATCCATACGAACTGAACAACCTGGCCGAGGATGCCCGTTATGCGGATGTGCTGCGCCGCATGCGCGGAGCCCATGTGCGCTGGATGCTCGAGACACGGGATCTGGGTTTACTCCCCGAGCCTGAACTGGTGCGGGAGGAACAACAATACGGCACACGGTATGACATGGGTCTGGCGCTGGATAACGAGCAGAAACGCCGGAACCTGTTTTATGTCGCCGCCGTTGCCGGCCGGCCGTCCATTATGAACCTGACGAAGCTCACGGACGCTTTACGCAATGAAGATCCCGCCGTGCGATACTGGGGCGCGATCGGCCTGGGACACATCGGCGCCGAAGCGGAGCCGGCCTTTGATTTTCTCCTGGCCGCTCTCCAGGACAGTTCTGCCGTAGTCGCTGTGGCGGCGGCGAGAACCCTGTGGAAGCTGGATCGGACGCAGCGCGCTGTTGCCGTGCTTACAGAAAAACTCCAAAGCCCCTTCGAGTGGATTCGTTTGTACGCCGCGATTGTACTGGATGAAATGGGCCAAGAGGCGCAACCGGCGATTCCTGCCCTGCAAAACGCCCTGCAGGACCGGCAAAATAAATACGTCGTCCGCGTATCGAACCACATCCTGAATACACTTCTTGGAACCGAAAACCAGGTTCCGTGAGTACGTCCTGGCCCGAGTGTCTGCACATGCGTTATAAACGTTATTCCACGGCCATCTGCAATTGTTGGCCAGCACGCAGCATGGCGTCGCTCTCGGATGCTACAAGCTCGCGAATCAACGTGTTTCGAATACGGGAAATACCCAGTTGCAGAGCCTTTTCCTCCACGGCGGATGCAATGGCTCTGGCCAAAGGACGAGACAGACCCTGCCGAGCCATCAGGTCCTCCACGATGCGGCTTTTCGCCCACGGTTCATCCGGTCTTACCTGGTCCTCTCCCTGCCAGGTCACGCTAGTACGTCGGCGTTTGAGCATCCGATTCAAATGGTATTCGTTTAAAGCCCTGGCCGCATGATCATAACCTGTGGCCGAAAGAATCGCCTGAACCATCAGGTGAATCTGGTCGCTGGCGACATGGTCGTCCTGGTTCTTCCGGTACAGGTAAAACGTAATAGCCTCGGAAAATTGTTCGGCAGCGTAGACATTGGATTCGTTCACCAAAGCCAGCGCATTGTTAAGTGTGCCGATAACCTTCGTATGAAGGTACTCCTCGACAGCGCCGTCCGATTTAATGACTCTCATTTGCATGGCCCGATCTCCTTCGAACCGCAAACCTTTTTTTTCTTTACCCGCCAGCTTCTAAGCCGTCAAATAATTCCGGCTGAACCGAAGGATCCGGCCGACCGATCTCTCGGGTCACTTCTTCCAGCAATTGACCGGCATCGGTAAACTCACGATATACGCTGGCAAAGCGAATATAAGCAACGTTATCTACGCGGCGAAGATGCCGCATGACATTTTCCCCGATAAAGCCGGAGGTGACTTCCTTGTCAAAGTGGCGAAATACATCTTCTTCCACCCGATCGGCGATTTCCTGGATTCTCTCGTAGGAGACCGGGCGTTTGTAGCAGGCCTTCTGTAATCCGGCGATTACTTTGTCCCGGTCGTACGGAACACGCGAACCGTCCTTTTTAATCACATTCAATTTAAAGCTTTCGCCGACCTTTTCATACGTGGTAAAACGGCGATCACAACAAAGACACTGACGGCGGCGACGAATAATTCTCCCTCCTTCGCTCGACCGCGAATCAATGACTTTATCGTCGTCTTCCTTACAAAAGGGGCACCGCATCGTCTCAGGATCCTACACCAACCGTCTTCGGCAATACTCTATTCGTCTATACCCCATATCTTGCTAGTTAATCTAAGATAATCACAGTATATAGTATTTCAAGAAGAAAACACGAAAAAATGCGCATAAAAAGGGCCTCTGCATTCCTTTATGCAGAGGCCCTTAAATCGAATAGAAACTTACCAGGACCCCCCCGCGTAAGTTTCCCGATACCCTGCAAGTTGTCGGCAGGGATCGCCGTCGTCCGGAGATCCAAAGACTCACAGACGATCGGCAAAAAAGCCTCGGCCGACGGACAATGGGAGGAGGCGAGGAACACCGTCCGTTTCGACCGGTCGAACAAATTGTTCCGCTAAAAAATAGAATATCTGCCTTTCCGAGGCAAATCGAACAACAGCTTTTTCCCCTATAATAACCCTTTTCAAATCTCCAAAGAGCCGATTCGAAAAATATTTTATTAAAAGCCCTTTCGTCTCATCCGACAGGCTTATTTGCCATATTTGGCCTTATGTCGAGCGTTTATAAATCTTCTACCACAGAGAGAAAGTCAATACGACTCGGCCCAGGGCCGGATATGGCCTAAATACGTTTCCCTTGGACGCCCCGGCGGAGGCCTGGCCGCAGTAACACAACTGCTTTTCAAACGATCTATTCTGTCCCGACAGGTCATTAAACCCCCCAATAAAAAAACTTAACTTTACAATACGCATTTTACACCATTTTGCAATGCATGTCAAGAGTTATTGTATTATTTATTAAGAAATCATTAATGCCAAACAGTTTTTTTTGGCTTTCCATCGAAGGGTATTTCCATTAGGAATTAGGCTAAAAAATCGGTTTATTGGTCCTTTTAGGGACGGTTATTGAATTCGTACGCTACCATCAGGGTGTCCGGAATATCGTGTTCCATCGTGAAATTCTTTGCATTAAAAGACGTTTCGGACTACAATTCCGCCATGCTAAAAAAAAGTATCGCAGCGCAGGAGCCGGGCATGAGGAAGCGGATTCCCATACTGATTATCGATGACGATGCAGAGTTTCTCCAGTTGGTCGAGTACCACCTGAAACTGTTCGGATATCAGCCGTTTTGCGCCACCAGCGGTCAGGAAGGTCTTCGGATCGCCCAAGAGAACTTGCCGGAGGTGATCCTTCTGGATACCACCATGCCGGGTATGGATGGTCTGGAGGTGCTCAGCGAGCTGAAATTCAATGAAACCACCGCGAATATCCCTGTTTTTATGCTGACGGCAAGAACCATGATCGGTGAAATCGATCAGGCATTTGAAGTGGGAGCGGATGATTATATCGCCAAACCGGTCGAATTGCGTTCCCTGGCTCGGATCATACAGCGTAAGATGAAGAAATTATCGGACCAAAAGAAGTAAATCCAGGTCTTTTCTCCGGATTTTTACCCAATTTTTTTGCTTCACCATAATCCCTTTTCAAATAAGCACTTGTGCACCTTCCGTGGCATCTCAACACTTGATTTGAAACGTCGTTTGTGATACAATACAGGTGTAGTTGAGGGGTATGAAAATGGCTTCGGTAGCCGGGTGATAGTTAGGAGATAGAACCATGAAGAACTTCTATTACAGGTTCTGGGTTCCGTTTACAAACAGCAAAAAACGTATTCTGATCCTGGCCATTGCCAGCTATATTGCTCTGTGCTAGGACATTTGGCCTTCGGCATTTTTCGAGCACCTTGAGCCGGTCCTTCTCGGACCGGCTTTTTTATGCGCTGCATACGCCGGTAGTTTGTCGAGCCAGGGTTCCATCACGATTCTATGCAAATCCACCCGCTATACGGCGATATCAAGGATTTGGGGCTCGGCCAGTTTCTTGTAATCGGCCAGACTCATGTGAACGGCCTGTTCATGGGTGCCCGCCTGAAATAGGATATGATCATCCTTTTCCAGACCTTTGTCCATAATCGTGGACAGATTATACAGCTTTCCAAAAGGTGGTTCGGCGCCCAATTCGCAGTCGGTGAAAATCCCGCTCATATCCTTTTCGTCGGCCAAGACAACCGATTTGGCGCCGGTCTGTTGTTTGAGTTTTACCAGATCGATCTTGCCGGGCGCCGGCAGCACACACAGGAGAAATGTGCCGTCGGCCTTGACAAGGACCGGCTTGGCCACAAAACGACCCGGTTCATGTTCCACGGCCGCGACCTGTTGGGCGGTAAACACCGATGGATGCTCCGAGAGCTGATACGGCACGCCCGCCTTCTTGAGAAATTCGATCACCTGCATATTCCGATCCTCCCATAAAATAGTGTATCTTCAGGTTCACCTGAACTGAACCATTTATCAGTCCCCCTAGCCAGAACAAGTTCACTTCATAGATCAAACTTACTTTACCTGGCGATTTCTTTACGGAGCCATTCGAGGCTTTGTTCGACCTTGCCCGGAGCCGCTTCGCATTCGATGGACAAGACGCCGTCCCAATGAGTATCCTTAAGCAGCTCAATGCAGCCGGCGATGTTCTCGGCGTTCACACCCTCTCCGATCGCGACCACCGAGCAGGCAATTCCGGTTTCGCCGCCGCGGACGGCCCGGGCCAGATCCTCGCTGACATCCTTGATATGGCAGTGGGACAATTTTTCGCGAAAACGACGCAGGAACGCCACGGGATCCTGACCTGCAATAAATGTATTCCCGGTGTCCAGATTCAGGCGAAGATAAGGCGAGTCGAACAGGTCCAGGATCCGCTCCATGGTATCCGGGTTGGTGGTGTACGGCCCGTGTGGCTCGACATTGATGATGATGTCATAGCGCCGGGCCCATTCCAGAACCACCCGGTAGTAGTGCCGGATCAGGGCCATGACTTCGTCGTCGGTATATCCCTCGGGCTTGCGGCCGCCGTCGGTCGTATCAACGCACGGGCAGCCCAGGGCCGCCGCGAACTGAATGGCGCGAATCGTATAGCCGATCCCGCGGTACTGGCCTTCCGGGCTGGACATCGGATAGGCGGCATCCATTTGGGATACCTTCAGACCCAGTCCGTCCAGATACGATTTGAGCTTAAGGGGATCCGAATGCAGAGGGATATGCGGATTGTAGCCGAGGGCCTGGACAAAATAATCCCCGTCGATGGTTCCGAACTCTACGTATTCCATGTCATGATCGGCGGCAAACCGACAGGGAACTTCATAAGACACATCGAAATGCCGCCAGTTGTCCACATGCATTCCCAGGTTGAGCATGATCATTCCTCCCATGGGTTTTTACGATTCATATCCGGAACGATTGTACTGTCTTGACGGCAGAATGCAAGCAATTGTTGGAATAGTGAAAGGGCTTGTTGGGTCACTCCGGTTTTGGACTTTGCAATTTACAGAAGGACCGCAGGGGGTATAATGCGGTGATGGAATGGATTCAGAAGGAGCCTGATCTGTGGATATGACGCTATTGGAAACGCGGGGGCTGGTCAAGCGGTACTCCGGGCGAACGGTCGTTAACGATGTGAATATCCGTGTCGAGCAGCGCAGCATTGTCGGCCTGCTGGGCCGCAACGGGGCCGGAAAGACGACGACGTTTCGCATGGTCATCGGGATGATCGTGCCCGACGGCGGCAGTGTGATTTTCGAGGGAACGGAAATCACACGATTGCCGATGTTCAAGCGGGCCCGGCTGGGGATGGGGTATCTGTCCCAGGAACCCAGCGTCTTTCAACGGCTCAGCGTGCGAGACAACCTGCGGGCGATCCTGGAGACAATGTCGATCACCTCGGCGGAACGAAAACGTCGGGCCGACGAGCTGATCGAGCGGTTCGGACTTCGGGAGGTCTATAAAAGCCAGGCCCGGTTTTTATCCGGCGGGGAGCGCCGTAAGCTGGAAATAGCAAGGGCAATGGTCACCAATCCGTCGCTGATCCTTCTGGATGAGCCCTTCAGCGGGGTTGATCCGATCGCCGTGGAGGAATTGCAGGTGGAGATTCGCCGCCTGGTCGCCTCGGGCGTAAGCATTTTGATCACCGATCACAATGTCGAGCGAACGCTGGAGGTCTCCGATCGGGCGTATATCATCGACCACGGCAAGGTCATTGCCTCGGGCCCGCCGCGGGAGATTATCCAGGACGACCTGGTCAAGCGGAGCTATCTGGGCAGCACGTTCCGAGGCGATGAGTTCGACGATTGATACCATTATACGGAACGGAGGCAGAATTGATGGCTGAGGTGGACGTAAGCAAATGTAAACTGACCCGGTATCCCACACCCGTACTGATGGCGCCTGCCGAGCCCATCGAGACTATCAACGATAATGTCCGCCAACTGGCCGAGCGAATGATCGAGATCATGATCCAGTCCGGCGGCGTAGGCCTGGCCGGCCCCCAGGCGGGTGTGAACCTGCAGATCTTCGTCGTATCCGTCGACGGGACGAAAGAAAACGCCAAAGTGTATATCAATCCTCACATCGAGGTTTCAGGAGGTCTGGATGGGGCCGAGGAAGGATGTTTGTCCCTGCCCGGCGTATATGCCAAGATCAAACGGCATAAAAAGTGTACGGTCACCGCGACCGATCTGGAGGGAAATCGTTTTTCCGAAACGGGGGAGGGATTGCTGGCCCGCGCGTTTCAGCATGAATACGATCATTTGCAGGGCCGTATGATCAAGGATCGCATGGGCCGCGTCCAGCAGATTGCCGCCCGCCGTCGGCTCAAAGAGATGGAACAGCAGTACGAGAAAAAGTAATCCTTCCTTGAAAAGAAAGCCTGACGGCCCAAACGGAGGATTCCTGTGCGAATCGTTTATTTCGGCTCAAGTGAATTCGGCATTCCCTGCCTGGAAGCCTTGGTCAAAAGCGGCAAACAGGTCGTACATCTATTTACCCAGCCGGCGCATCCGGCCGGCCGCGGCCGGCTACCCCGACCCACACCGGTAGCTGTCTGGGCCAAACAACATCGATGGAATTGTACGGAAACACACAACATCAACGTACCGGAAATGATCGAACACATGGCCTTACTTAAAGCCGATCTTTTGGTGGTGATCGCCTTTGGGCAGAAGATCGGCAATACCGTGCTCCATCTCTTTCGTACGGGAGCAATCAATGTACATGCTTCTTTATTGCCTGAATATCGCGGGGCGGCTCCTATCAATCAGGCCATTATCGATGGAAAGTCCGAAACGGGTATCAGCATTATTACCATAGCGGAGCGAATGGATGCCGGGGATATTCTCGCGCAAGCCAAATGTTCCATTGAACCGGATGATACGGCCGAGACTTTACATAACAAACTTGCCTGCCTGTCTCCACCAACGCTTCTGGAGACGGTGGATCGAATTGCCGCCGGAACAGCAACCTATACGCCGCAGGATGAATCCAGGGTTAGCATCGCCAGAAAGCTGAAAAAGAGCGATGGATTCATCGATTTTTCCGAACCGGCACAGGTCCTGGCAAACAAAATCCGGGGGCTCTGGCCCTGGCCCGGCGTACATGCCGATTTTGTTTCCGGACAGACGGGAAAATGCCATCCTGTCATTTTCGCCAGGGGGCAGGTTGTCTCGAATGACGACAATCCCGGAACCTATGGCAAGGTGGATGAAAATTTGAATATCCTCTGCGGCAAAGATCGGCTTAAAATTCTTGAGTTGAAACCGGCCGGGAAGAATCGGATGACCTTTGAGGCCTTTGTTCGAGGGCGTGGTGTCCGGCCGGGCGATCTGTTTTTACCTGTAAAACCCGGATAATTCCCCTAGGATGGTTTTATCAGAAAGGACGCTTCAGGGCCTTTTTTCCAAACAAAAAAAACCGCCTTATCATAAAAATCGATAAGGCGGCCATTGGATCCTGACATAAAAAATTAAGCCTCTTCAGAAAAATTTGTGGGTTTCAATCGGTTCTGGTAACGCACCAAGATTATGATATAAGGCCAATTCCAGCGTTTTGAAG
>JAFGGE010000069.1 GCA_016930745.1 Sedimentisphaerales bacterium | reverse complement strand
TCTGGTACTGCGAACGAAGGATATGCAGGCAATTCGGGGCGTTCAGCTCCGCGATGCTGCCGGCGATCTGGACGGCATACCGAGGGTCCTGCTGCTGGAGTAAAAGCAGTCCGTTTTCATACTGGTAGCTGTGCGACTGACCGACGATCTGCAACAAAAGGCGGTCCTGTATGACTTTTTGAATCCATTCCTCGGGGATATCATCAAATGCATCGACGCAATGATGGTCAATGACAAGCGCAGTGTCCGCACAAAGGGTAGTGAACAGGAATGGGACTGCAAGCAGCGCAGTCCAGCAAGAACGTCTTTTCATCAGGACACTCCTCCGTTGACAAAACGTAATCCCAAGGAAGGTCCCTTCTTCCTCGGATAGTGTCATCTTTCTCAATCACCCACAGTTATGCTGGAGTATAAGAAAAAACCGTAATCATTGCAAGGAATAAATGAAAAAAAGCCTTCCCATCCAACTTTTGAATGACACGAACCTTTACATTATAGGACGTGTTTCGCCACCGCTACCATTCCGTTGAAAGAAGCCACTGAAGGGCCATGTTCTCCAGATCATTCCAATCCACGAAACCGTCCCGGTTGGAATCGGCGCCATGATCAATGACCGACTGTTTCCACGATCGGGCCAGGATCGCAAAATCCGCCTGCCCAACCACGCCGTCATTGGTAATATCCGCTAAAAGGGCCCATCCCAAAATGGATAAAGAAGCCTCCGATGTCCCCCCGTACGCCCCGATGTTGATTCGCAGGTTTGGTCCGGTTCCGGGGGGCATTATCCTCAATTCCTCCTCGCCCAGGTCCATTCCGGGATTTCCTGCATCGACACACCGGCTGGTCTGGGTATCCTGTACCCAATCCTCGATGTGCGGATCCCACCGACCCCCGGCGCTTTTCAGATGGAAATCGTCCTGTCCTGCATTCACAAACAAAGGATCGACATCGATGGTTCCCATCCCCTCGCACTGCCCCGTCCATCCCTGAATGCAGCAAAAGTCCGCCTGGCCGTTCGCCAGGAACAATTGGGCCTCTTGCCCTGTTCCGGACTGGTCCTCATTCCCCCAAAAGATGCTGTTCATCAGAGTTGCATGGCCTTCGTCCACGATCAAACCACCCTGTCGGCCGGCCCGATTGGCGGCAATCGTGCAATTGACAACCGTCATATCGCTGTCGCAGGCGTATATGCCCCCGCCGGCCCCCTCAGCCTGATTGGATGCAAGCAGACACTGGACCAGCGCGATCGACGCGATACTGTAAATCCCCCCGCCGTCGTTATCCTGAGCCATATTGCGGAAAAAGCGGGACCGTTCTATGAATTGTGCCTTACCCCAGAACCCACCGCCATTAACCACCGTTGAATTTCCCTCAAAAACACAGGACCGAATGGTTGTCGTCCCATAACTGACCATCCCGCCTCCCAGTTGCCCGGCATGATTGCCCTCCAAACGGCATTGCTCGAAAGTAGCTGTGGTCTCCGGCCACAGATATACGCCTGCCCCTCTCCCGGCGGCAAAATTGTCCACAAATCGGCATTGCCGGACCAGCAGGTTCGCACTGGTGCAGTACAGGCCTGCTCCGTATTGTTGTTCATAATTTGATCCTTCCGCTTGACCTCCGCGGATCGTAAATCCGTCCAGAACGATTTGCGGGCCTACGGCCTTGAGCACATGCCAACCGTTGTCGGTGCGATTGGTAAATCCCGGCTGGTCGTCCCCGTTTAAGTCGGCGCTGAGAATGGTCTCATAAGTCCCCGGATCACGATCTTCCCATGCCCCGCCCCCCGCGGGAAACCCGCCAAAAAGAGTTGTAATTCCTTTGATTGTAAAGGTTTCCGAAGGACTTCCCCCCGCCGGAGCAGGACGGTAAGTCCCCTGGGCCACCCAGATCTCGTTCTGCACCGCTATGGACGCCTCCAGGGCATCCGACATCTGCTGGAAGGCATTCAGCCAGGAGGATCCGTTATTCGCTCCTGCGGCCTGTGAATCGACATAAATCCGCTTGAAGGGGACCCGGTTGATCTTGGGTACGACCGTCAGAGATTCATCGCCGACAAACCGAAAACAATTTCCCGATGCGCAGGTCGGATAAGCAAGATTGGCCTGATCGAAGGCCTCTTTGATCGAAAAACCAAGGCTCATATATTCAAACATCTTGTTCTGCCATGATACGGTATGTCCGGCATACCAGCAATCGTCCACACAGGGCTCATCGGCCATCCCGCAATATCCCACGGTCGCCGTCCCTTCCAGCAATCCCTTACGAAAGGCATGGGATAAGGTACCAGGACCGGTGCTGCACATTCCCCCGCAGCTTCCAACAAACGCAAAAGGCACCGCAGTATATGAAGCAAGCCAGTTGGCAATTTCGGAGGCGGAGGTAGAATCGCCGCAGCCGTTGGTAAAACTGGTTGCCCCGCCATGGGCCAATTCGTAGAACAAGACCATCTTCTCCGAGGCGATATGCTCCCGCATTTTCGCTTCACTGGGATACAGGACCGCCTCGGTCGGATATCCGAGGGTATTGAACCAGTTTTCCGCACTGCGGTACCAGGCATTCCAGGAACTGCTGCAACTGGAAGTGTCGATGGGTCCGGATAAGGAAAATCCCTCATACGGCGGCGGAACGGCAGGGCCCAGAATATGTCCCGAGATCGCATCCACTACCGAAGCTTTTATTTGGCCATCGTCCTGAATCGTATGAATGATCCAGCATGGCTCCTTCGGAACAGGCCGAATCGGGGTTACTTCGCAATCCTCGGCCAGATAAAACAGCCGGGCATAGCGAAGCTTGCCGCCCGCCTTCGCCGCGGCCTGCTCCCGGGAAATCACCCTGGGCAGGCGGTCCGGAAGGTCATCCCGCCAATGCAGACGGAAATCCCTAAACTGCCCGGTTCGACGATCCAGTTCATAAACTACATGGTCCTTCTGGACAATGGCCTCGCCGATCTGACGGCCTTTATAATATACCAGCCGGTCTCCAATCCGAATCCCTTGAAAATCCGACAAACCCTGTTCTCTTTCGAAGCCGGCCCTGCGCAGCATCTCGATCGGCGCCTTTTCATAGCCCTGACCGAACACATCGATTGTGCCGGCAAGGACATGAAAAACACCTACAAAAACATAAAACAAACAGGATCGATTTTTCATAGACACAAATAGTACCTCGCTGATTCCGTTCAGGGTTTTTTCGTTCCTTGTCCTTTAGTTTCCTAACCAATGATCGGCAAAAACACGCAGATCGCTGAGATTGATCACATCATCAGGCGGGGCCAGATTACATGCCGAGTCCCAGCCGGGTTGGGCTGCAGTGGTTTGCCATGCCTGGGAAAACCGCATAAAATCGATAAAATCAACCGTACAATTGCCTTCCATATCCCCCGGATAGATGTGTTCGGCCCCCAGGACGCCAACCGAAAAAATCGCCCAGTACCAGTCATAATACGCATCATAATACCGCCAGCGAACCTGGACATTCGAGTGTCCGGCAGCAATCTGGGTAATGTCAATAGACACCAGGGCCCAGTCATCTGCCCCCTGATATCGGGCTACACGCTGCCATGGTCCCCCTTCGACACGGATTTCCACATCTCCGATTTCATCGTCGTTGTAATAGAAATCATGATCGTACACCAGTATCACCTTTTCCAGACCGGAACAATCGATACTGGAAGTCATTAGGCTTTCATTCATGCGAACCCCCTCTCCTGCCAAATCACTATCCACGATCATCATGGCATAGGCTCCCGCATCCTGCCAAGTCCAGGTTTTATTATCCATGTATCCATCCTCAATGGTCCATTGGGCCGGGAGGCCTGTTTCGAAGTAGGTATGATAGATCGACGACACTCCCAATGTCACAGTGGCCGAATTACTGACACCGCCAAGGGGGGCCTGGCCGCCGTCATCGACAAGAAAAGTGAATTCATCCAGATCCGCATAACAGGCAAACGGAAGATACTCGAGCTGATTGGCCCCGGCGGCCAGGGTAAAGGGAAGGTCCCCAGGTCCGAGAATCTCGCCTCCCGGAACCCTGAGAGTACCGTGCAAAGGCAAAGATGTAATGATATAATCCAAGGTGTTTTTTGGATAGCCATCGTCCTCGGCCTCCAAAATGATAGAAAGCGGCTGGCCCGGCAATGCATAGAACGTGTTCCCAAAGGCCCACGGGGCCTGGGGCAGTTCGATGGCATCGACCTCAATATCGTCCAGGGCCCAGTACCAGTCATAATAGGCCTCATAATAACGCCAGCGGATTTTCACATCCGTCTGCCCGTCGGCCATAGGGATCTCCAGGGTTACTGTCTCCAGATAGTCCTGCCCGGAATACCGGGCCAGATTCTGCCACGGGCCGTCTCCGATCTGGATATCCACATCTCCTTTCTCACCCTCATAGTATGCAAAATAATGGCTGAAAGTCAGCGTGGTTTGCACCCGACCGGAACAGTCCAGATACAAAATTAAGGATTCATTCATATGAACATATCCTGCACCGTCGCTGTCGACCAAGGCAATAGCGCCTGTGCCGAAATTATCCAACGGATCATAAATATCCCAGGTAAATCCATCGTCCGAACCATCCTCGATCCACCATTCGTCCCCGAATCCATACTCAAAATCATCCCAATACACCAGTTCCTTTTGTCCGATGATTGCGGCTTCGGCGGTTTCTTCATATCCGGGACAATTTGCCGTGATGGTCAGGCCGTGCCATACCTCCAGCGTTCCGCTGCTGGTCGTATAGGGGCTCCTGAAGGAAGCAACCGAACCGTCAAAAACACCCGATCCGGACGGGTTCTCGGTAAGCGTTGCGATTTCCAAATCCCCCGCAGAACTTGTTACCGTTACCTGACAGGAACCCTCGCCAGCCAATGCATTGTTAATGACTTGAATCCCGACCAAATCGCCAACGGTATAGTGCTGCTGATCGAAACGAATTTGCGCTGCCTCCGACAGACCGACAAAATCCACGCCCAATACATTTCCACAGGTTTGCGTATCGTTCAAGGATCGGCCCACAGAAACCGTCCGAGATTCAAACGCCCAATCCTGCCGAGCCGGGATGATGGTATAATTGCGATTGGAGACCAACCCCGTAAGAGCATAGATTCCCTGCGCATCGGTCCGTGCCGTGTATGAGGCGCCCTGGACCGTAATATCCACATCGGCAATCGGCGCCCCGGCCGGATCGGTAATCCGTCCGCTGATAATCTCGCCCGTCCCCGTCGGGTAGAGGTTATATACACATACATCCACGACGTTGTAATCATCGAAATCGGTGTCGATATCCGGCAGGGCATACCATGCATCCTCCATACCGCTCCAGCCCATGTTCAGGTGATGGTACATCGTACTGCCGTCATACCCATACCCGTCGCACAGGAGGGCATGCCCGCCGTTGGGTCCGTCCACACCCAGAATCACAGGCAATCCGGCGTCGACATTCGGATTGATCATTTTCAATAACGTCGCAGAGGCAATCTGGTCTCCGTTGTTATCCCCATGAATCGAATTGGTAAAAAAGAATGTATCCTTCAGACGGCGCGAGGCATCATACAGAGAGGCGCCGGCCCAGGTCGGATTGTAATCGGTCTCCACCGCCACGCCGGCATCGTAACACAGGGCCCCGATGGCCTGCCGCTGGAGGTCCGTCAAGGTATCGCGGGAGGTGTACGGATCCAGAACCATTCGATCCCAGCGATACACTCCACCGGCGCCGTCGCCCCCCCGCGTGTTCGCTGTTCGAGAAATGCCATCCACAAGGATGCTGAATCCATGGACACCGATCCCCTGCGGCGGGTGCATATGATACCGCATCAACTGCGCCATGGCCGTGGCCACGCAGCCGCTGGGGTAATTGTCCGTATCGCCGGGGGTCGTAAACGGAGGCGTATAATAGTTATAACAACTGGCAAATCCAATATAATCCCCCACGGTTGTCTGGCCCCAGAGGCTTTTCACAAGCGGCGCAACCCGGATCTGGGTCGGATTGTCGAGACGCTGTGTAGAACCCGCCGGAGGCGCTGGGAACTCGGCTGCTTTGAGTAAGGTGTCCCATCGTTTCTGATTTTGACTATGGTTTATCTTCTGTCGAGTTTGGTTCTGGCTGTTATCCTGCGAATTATCATCCCAAACAGAAGCCATCCGTCCGGGCAGGTCGCGGGCCAGGATCGCCCCCAAAGGTTTGTCCATTGATGGGTCGAACCGCCCCTTCGGGACAAACGCGATGATCGGCTCGATCCGGTCATCGGCGGCGACGATCAGGAAACCCTCCGACTCGAAAGAAACAACATGATACACAGGCTGGTTTTGTTCGTCGCAAACTGTGACAGGTTCCCCGGCTTGTCCTGGCAGACGGTTTCCAAACGGGCGAAGACGAGTCTTGAGCCAGCCCTGCACCATCCGGCCGGCCTGCGGTTTATCGACCGGGGCGGAAAAAGAAAGACACGTAAAAGTACACAGCACAAGGATCGCGGCTGTCCACCGCAACAAAGGGGAAAACATGGTTCTTTTCATCCATCAACTCCCATATATGAGGTATCCCCGGAGCCATCCTTCGATCCCATAAGCACCCTATCTATAGTATCGAAATTCCGTCGGCAATTCAAGCCTGAGTTACTCGGATTGCGCCTTTCGGGTACATTTAAGTTCCGATAACTTTAAAAATGCCTTATTCTGACGGCAACAGAGGATTCCCCCGTCTGATCCTTGCCTGATCCGACGGAGCTTTCTATAATCGCCCTCTATGCAAAATCCAGAAAGACAAGTGTTTAATCCATCCCAGAAGGCCATGAAAACCGCCCGTTTGTCTCTGTCGGGCGGGTGGAAAGGCCTGGTCGCCTTGACCGGTCCGGACGGACAGACCCTGGATTTGGAAGAATGGAAGGATTGCCTTTGCCGTCCTTCGGATCTTGTGGAGAATGCCGAAAATGTCCTCAAAACGGATGGACCAACTCGGGTGGTCTCAAGACATCTTGCTGTCGGGCCGCATCGATTCGAGGCGGTATTGAAACGCCATGTTACAAAACCGGGTCCTTTAGCGGGATTTCGCTCTGTATTCCCTTCCCGGTCCATGCAGACGTTCGAACTGGCCCGGAGGCTGCTACGGGCTGGCCTGGACACCCCCTGGCCCCTGGCAGCGCTGGAACGCAGGGATCCGTTCCGAGGGATCGAAAGTATTCTCGTAACCGAACATCTGACCGGAGCCGTCGAGTTATATCGGTTTGTTCAGGAGGCGGAGCAATCCAATCTCCTTGTCCCTTCTATGCATCGTTTGTTATGCCATCAGACCGTCCTGGCGTTTACGACTCTTACCCAGTGCGGATTATGGCATCGCGACGCCAAGGCAAGCAATTTTCTCGTTCGAAAGGAAGCCGATTCGGTGCAGTTGTGGCTGGTCGATCTGGACGGCATCAAACCAATTATGCCGTGGGACCGGACCAATCAAACGAGGGGATTGGCCAAACTGGCGGCCACGCTTGGGTGGTCCGGGCGTATTGGAGCAACAGATCTGCTGCGCATCGTAAATGAATACGCCCGTGTATTCGAATGGTCCCTGACAGAGCGTAACAGGCTGTTCCGCTCTCTTTGGCAAAGGGCCGTTGCGGAACGATTGACGACCTTTATCGCCACCGCCGAACATTCAGAATAGAAACCACGAAGGAACTATGGCCCAATCGAAATATACCAATATCCTGATCATCAAGCCCTCGGCGCTGGGAGATGTGGCCCTGTCGCTGCCGGCCGTTTCGGCCGTACGGAAAAGCTTTCCCGACGCAAAGATCACCTGGCTGATCCGGCCCGAATTCGCTCCGCTTCCGCAGCGAACCCCCAACGTGGATTCCCTGCTTTTGTTCGATCGCCAGTATCTGGGAAAATGGTGGCGTCATCCCGGATCTTTGGCTGCGCTGGGGCGGCTGTTTCATCGTCTCCGCGCATCGCGCTTCGATCTGGTGATCGATCTGCAGGGTCTGTTTCGCACAGCGCTTTTTGCATGGTCCACCGGCAGCTCCCGAAGGCTTGGATTGTCCTCGGCGCGGGAATTTGCGACCTGGTTTTATACGGAACGGATCGGTCCGCATCCGGAGTCGGCCCATGTGATCGACGATTATTTACACGTAGTCCGGGCTACAGGAGGCCAACCACAGTCTGTCGAATATGGCTTGTCGGCAACAGAACAGGATCACGAAGAAACCGCTCGTATTCTGGCGGCTCATGGCGTACCCTCCCCATCTTATGCGGTTCTGGTAATCGGCTCGGCCCACGCCGTGAAATGCTGGCCGCATGCCAGCTTTGCGGAACTGGCGGAACGAATCGGCAAACGGGGATTGCGGCTTGTAGCCATCGGCACGGAAGGAGAACGAGCTTCCATCGAATCTCTGCGCCGGATGTCCGCTGCGCCCATCGTCAATCTGGCCGGTCAAACCCCGATCGGTCCATTGGTCGCCCTGCTGGAAAAGGCCTCTATCGTGATCAGCAACGATACCGGCCCCGGCCATATCGCCGTCGCCGTGAATACCCCGACGGTCATGATCTTTGGCCCTACCAATCCCCGCCGGGTGGGACCGTATGGAAAAATGGACGTCTGCGCCGCTATCGATCCGCAGGAACGCGGACGAGTCGTCAATGATTATCGCCCGCAGTACCGTATCGAAAATGTATCGGTCGATCTGGTCTTTGAAAAAGTCCTGCAACAGCTTGATACGAAAGACCGAGCCAATCCATAACAAAAAGGGAACAACATGGCAAAGAGGACCAAATCCCGCGATATCGAAAAGGCCTATAATGCAAAGCAGACCATCGCCAAATTGCGGCGGCTGGCCGATTGCATAGAAAACGGAGTTCCTTTCCGCATTCAGATCGCGGGAGAACGAGTCTATATCCCGGCCCGGGCCGTCCTGAATGTGGAACATGAACGGGAAGGAGGCTGGGAGGAAGTCGAGTTCCAGTTTACATGGAGGCTGGAATGACAACGTAGTAAAGTATCGGCCGGCATACGGGAAAACAAATAAAGAAGGGCAGTCATAGTACGCATGACTGCCCTTCGTGCAAACGGTTGTTATGGGGCTTCTGTTTTACCCGTTAAATCGTTCAAATTCGCCCGGATGGTCCGATTCCAGAGGGATCTGGTGTTCCGACGAGGTTTTCGTCAACTTACGTCCCTCGGAAGACGGCCGCTTATGCCCTGTGGCGATCTGGTGAAACACCTGATCGGTGGCATTCAGAGTCGAACCTCTGCCTGGGGCATGGGATCGGTCCGGCAGTTCGGAATACTTAGTATCCTGCCCACGGCTGGAGCTTCCCACAATCGCCACCAGATCGTCTACGATCTTCTGCATGCCGGTGGCCAGATTATTCAGCTCCGCACCGGCCGAAGCGCTCTCTTCGGCATTGGCCGCATTCTGCTGGGTGATCTTATCCATTTGCGATACGGCCGTGTTGACCTGGTCGATCCCCTGGGCTTGCTCCTGGGAGGCCGCGGCGATCTCGCCCACCAGGTCGGTGGTTTTGCCGATTTTGTCTACGATCTCGGTCAGGGCCTTGCCCACCTCTTCGGCGATATCCACGCCATTTTTGGCGTTCTTGACCGAACCTTCGATCATCTCGGAGGTGTTCTTGGCCGCTTCGGCGGATCGCATGGCCAGGTTGCGGACCTCCTCGGCCACGACGGCAAATCCCTTGCCCGCCTCGCCGGCCCGCGCCGCTTCGACCGCGGCGTTGAGGGCCAGCAGGTTGGTCTGGAAGGCGATCTCGTCGATGACCTTGATGATCTTGGCCGTCTCGTCGGAGGACTTCTGG
>JAFGGE010000068.1 GCA_016930745.1 Sedimentisphaerales bacterium | reverse complement strand
TCTGGTACTGCGAACGAAGGATATGCAGGCAATTCGGGGCGTTCAGCTCCGCGATGCTGCCGGCGATCTGGACGGCATACCGAGGGTTCTGCTGCTGGAGCAAAAGCAGTCCGTTTTCATACTGGTAGCTGTGCGACTGGCCGACGATCTGAAGTAAAATGGATTGATTTTTGACTCGTTCGATCCAATAGGCGGGAATTTTACCGGAATCGATGCTGGAATGATCTATTACGAAGGGAGGATGTTCGGCCCTGGCTGCCGGAAACCAGGGAAAAGCTAAAAAAAACAGGAGGGCTCCATGCCATACTCTTTTTTCTGCATCATTCATAAACACCCCCCTTTTTTCTTCCCCTTTTTATGACCGATTTTCCGTTTTCGTCCCCACAATACACCACTATTGTACAAAATCGCTTTGTTTATTACAATCCAGCGAGGAATCCTGTTCGCCTTTTTTTCCCAAGATCAGATTTCGGGCGGCCAGATAGGCCTCGTACGGCTGGGTATACTCCTCTAAATGGTTTTTGATTTCGTCAATATCTTTTTCCCACCATTTTTCCTTTAGAAGCCTATCGATGACCTCCTGAGAAAAGCGGTACCGCACCACCCTGGCCGGATTGCCGACCGCCACAGCATAGGGCGGAACGTCTTTGTTGACAACCGCATGCGTTCCGATCACCGCGCCGTCTCCGATCGTCTTAACGCTGGGAAGAATACGGGCTCCATCGCCCATCCAGACATCGTTTCCAATCTCCAGAGGATTGTATTCCACTGTATCTTCTGGAACAATCCCCATTACAGGATTGAAAAAAAAGGCATGTGTCGACTTGTATTCGAGAGGATGATTCCGCGTAAAGACCCGGACATTCGAAGCAATGGAGCAATATCGTCCAATCTTTGTAAATCGGCCGATAGCGTCCGGGACGCACCATCCGCCATGCGTATACAAACCCACCTCGATTCCATAATACTCCTTGAAAATTCGGCGCAATGTAACCGAGCAAGCCGCTCCGCCCTCCCGCCTCTGAACCAGTCGCAGAATTATGGAGCGAAGCGTTTTATTCCTGTACCGATACAGCTTGAAAAGCATTCTTCCCCTCATACTGTAAACTTATATTTCGTTTGCATTCAAAGATTCCAAAAAACAGGCGATAGGATCCATCGTGAGCGGTTGATTCAAATACCAGAGCGACAGCAAAAGAATCTTATAATCCTACACATATACCTTTTGTAAAGCACAGAAGGTGGTTAGGATTACCTTAACAATCCGCTCGGACGCCTTGCCATCCCATAAAGGAGGAATCTGGCATTCTCTTCTTGCTCCATTTTTTATCTTGAAATAGCCTCCAATGATCTTTTGCGGATCTTTTCCCACAAGTAGATTGGAACCGATTTCCACCGTAACCGGTCTTTCCGTATTCTCCCGCAAAGTCAAACAAGGCACCTTGAGAACCGTGGTTTCTTCTTGAATGCCTCCCGAATCCGTG
The DNA here is from genome assembly GCA_016930745.1 of Sedimentisphaerales bacterium. Taxonomy (GTDB): domain Bacteria; phylum Planctomycetota; class Phycisphaerae; order Sedimentisphaerales; family Anaerohalosphaeraceae; genus JAFGGE01. The sequence continues at coordinate 4,094 of JAFGGE010000068.1, read as the reverse complement.
AGGACCAATTTAGCATTAGACAGAAGTTGCAAGAAATCCAAATACCCAACAGGCTCCATCAGATGCAATCTCTTCATCGATTGTACTCTTGAACCTAGGTTTGACAAGGAAAGATTTTTCCTGGTTCTCGGATGAATCGGGAAAAGGATGGGCATATCCTTCTGGATCACCTCCAGCCCGTCCAGAATCTTCGAGAACACTTCCGGATCGTCCACGTTTGAAGGCCGATGCAGCGTCAATACCGCATAGCTCTCGCCGTTGATTACTTTTTGTCTTTGCAAGTCTGGAAGAATGGAGGAGGAACGGGCTTTCGCTATATTGGATAATAGCGTGTCAATCATGACATGGCCAACAAGATGAATTCGGTCCTCCGGAATTCCCTCCTTTTTCAAATTCTCAACGCCGCTTTTTTCCGTACAGAACAAAAGGTCGCTGATTGAATCGGTAAGCCGACGGTTGATCTCTTCCGGCATGGCAGTATCGAAACTGCGCAAACCCGCTTCCACATGAATGAGTTTGATTCCCAGCTTGACGGCGACGAGCCCACAAGCAATCGTACTGTTTACATCCCCCACAACAAGCATCGCGTCGGGCTTATATTCCAATAAGACGGGCTCTACCGCCTTCATGATGTCCGCCGTCTGCACAGCATGGCTTCCGGAGCCCACTCCCAGATTAACATCCGGCTTGGGGATGCCAAGTTGGTCGAAAAACAATTCGGACATTTTTTTATCATAATGTTGCCCGGTATGGACAAGGATTGGTTCAATCTCATCGTATTTTTTATATTCGCTCATCAAGGGCGCTATTTTCATGAAATTGGGTCTGGCCCCGACAATATTTACAATCTTCAGCATCGTATTATCCTCTCACTGAAATAGGCATATGTAACACAGTCTAATTTTTTGGAGTGATACTCAGGCGATACCGTAGAATTTCCTTAATCCCTAAAAACAGAAAGACCGTATTGGTCACAAAGTATCTTTTCCACATCCTGCCGGGTTCCTGAAGCACTCGATAAAACCACTCCATTCCGGACTTTTGCATCCACAAAGGCGCTCGTTTGGTAACTCCCGCCACTACATCAAAGCTTCCTCCTACGCCGTGACAAACCGAAACATTCATTATCTTGCTGTATTTGCGGAGAAAGATTTCTTTCTTAGGGGGAGTAATGGCTACAAATAAGATATCGGCTTTGCTGTCACGGATCATTTCGGCTACCTGCTGTTCCTGGTCTTCCTTGAAATATCCATCCCGATACCCTGCGATCCGCACGTTGGGATGATTGACTTGCGTCCATTCGACCACTTTTTTAACTACTTCCGGCTTGGCGCCAAGAAAATACACACCGTAACGCATTTGATCGGCAAGCTTCAATAGTTCATACATGATATCGATTCCCGCTACCCGTTGCGGCAATCGACGGCCACAAAACACGGACAACCATACTACGGGTAAACCATCGGCCACCGTGAAACTCGTCTCCTCCAGACTTCGTTTTAACTCCGGATTTGTGCGGGCATTCACCAGTTTGGCGGCATTCACCACGCCAATCAATAAGGGTGAATGAGCGCTTATCGATCGGTCGCATTCGGCTATAACATCCTGCATGGTCATAGCCCAGACCGTAGTTCCCAGAAGATTGACTTGATTATAACTTTTAATCACTTTCTAATATCTCCCGAATTTACCAAACAGGTGCCAGCGTTAACAACTGGCTCAAATGCCCGCCCGCGGATGCGGCTATACATAGTTTCAAGACGGCCTCTCCATCGTAAAACGAGAGGGAACCTTGTTTCCCCGGTAGACCCGAGACAGTTGTTCTTTTCGGATATACCGAACCAGTTCTCGGGGTATCTGCCTTGGCTGCCGGAGGAAATGTGCGTAGATAAAACCGACCCATCGGGCCAATCCTCCCGCCACATAAGGCGGTTCCTTCGCACAGCGTCGCAGGGACTTCACCAGCACAAACAAAGGATGCGACCCCATAAAGTATTCCCCGACACCATGACGAAACCGGATTTTCAACAAATTTTTCGCATGTCCCGTGCCGATCGGTTTGTTGTGAATTGCCATCAGATCGGGGAATGACCAGGCTTTCCATCCCTTCATACGAGCCATGAAACAGGCGCAGGTATCCTCGCCGCCGTATCGCATCGGCACAAATCCGCCGATCGCCTCATAACAAGACCTTCGAAACACCATCAGCGCCTTTGGGGTGGAGCGGCGGTCGTTGAGCACCTTACGAAATCGGTTTTCCCCGATTCGATCTTTATATACGCCGGAGGCAATCCCCAGTTTTTCATCGGCGTCCATCCGTACGAGAATTTGTTCATAATAATCCGTCGGCGGAGAGATATCCGCATCCAGAATACCAAGATATTCATAGCCTACTTCTGCAAGATATGTCATTCCTTCCTGAATCGCATATACGTTGCTGCTGTAATAACTCTGTCCGGGCACTTTCGGACGAAACACATAGCGAATCCAGGGATGGTCCAATATATAGGCTTTTACGATCCGGGCGGTTTCGTCGGTCGAGCCGTCGTCGACGATGACCCATCGGATCGGGCGGACCGTCTGGGCCAGCACGCTCTCGATGGTCCTGCCGATATACGCCGCCTCATTATAGGCGGGTGTTACGATCACATATTTTCCCATGTCGCTTTTCATGCCCGTCGCGCCACACATCGATATATTCTTTCTATGCCTCTCCAGAGCATTCTCACCGAGGCCGATCGAGCCGCCTCAAAGGTCCCGATATGAAAAATCTCCTTACCTCCCATGCGCTGCTTAAACTGACAGACGGAAGGATTGTCTTTCGGATCGATGCCGCCGAGATTGTAGATCTTCATGCCCGCCCGATGGGCCGCCAGGAGGGTTTGCCACCACACCAGATAGGAGGAATTCAGGCCAATCCCCTGTTCCGTGCTGCCGGCCAGGATTCCCTCGCCCATCTCGCCCAGGAAACTGGAGGCATGGGCCGTTACCGCTTCGCCGTTGGAATACGCAATAACAATGTGCATTTTGTCGGTTTCCGGAAGCGCCCGGTGCGCCTGGATAAAAACATCCGGATCCAATCCCCGGAAACCTTTCCGCTCGATGGTTTTGGCATAGATCTGTTTTAAGATGTCGAAATAGGAAGGATCGTTTCCTTCCCGGATCTCGAGCGGATTCTTCCGGGCCTTCTTGAGCGTCCTTCGCCATGATTTATGAAACCCTTCCAGGATCGCTTCCTCGCCGCCGTCGATAGGAACATAAATGGAGCGGTAAGGCTCCAGAAAGGTGACCTTGCCAAACCCGCCGTTCCCTATGGCAGACGATATTTCTTCTCCCTGCGGATCCAGCACGCAATTGGGAACAATGCGCAAGACATCCGCGTGCAAGGGAATATAAGCATCTCGCAGCAATTTCCAGATTTCCTGCGTAACGATGCGGCCATGGACCGTATGGTCGATCAAAGGACCCCACTGGATATACGCAATCCGCAAACCGGCCACTGGAATCCGCTTGAGGCGAACCACGGCCATCAACACCGCCTCCTGATTTGAATTGCGTATGATGATGCCGCTGAGCTTCAGATTTTCCTTTTCCGCGCGGGCGGACTGATACGCCCATGTCTGGTAGATCGTATAATCTCGGAAATCCCGAGCCGATCGATCCCACTTCTCATCGTGTCGATCATAGATCTCAATAGTGTAATTCATCGCGTCGTCTTTGTTCCTCTTGGGATTCTATCTCTAAGCTTTGTAATCCCTCTTCGCCATGGCAAAAGCCAGGAATAGGCCCCGGCGCAGGTCAGGACAAATTCGACCGGCCAGACATCCGGCGACATGGAAAACCGCCCGATTACTCCTTCCGAAAGCCTGTCTGCGGACTGCGGCCGGGGTTGCAGGGTATAGATACGCTTGTAGCCGGCTTGTCGGGCCGTCCGCAGCACAGTTTCATTAAACGCCCCGTGCGGCAGGGCCAGATCCTCCACGGAACGGCCCAGAAGCGATTCCAGTTGTCGTTTCGATTCATTCAACTCGACTTCCAGTCGATCCTGCGATAACGTCGTCAAATCCGGATGCGTCATCGTATGCGATCCAATC
>JAFGGE010000067.1 GCA_016930745.1 Sedimentisphaerales bacterium | reverse complement strand
GATTGCCATCGCGGTTGCCCAGATCATCCATCGCAAAGGCCTCGGTATCCGAATCGTGATAGGTTACACCCGTAAGCCGGTCCAGGTCATCGTAACTATACTGATTATAAGGACTTCCGCTGCGATGGTCAAAGGTTTTCCGGTAGAGATTATTCTCATCATCCACATAGCTGTAGGCGAACTTGACCACACCCGATCCGGCGTCGATATCGGTCACCCGGCCGAGGTTATCATAGGTATAGTCGGTATTGACCGACGGCACGCCATAGGCCCGCCGGGCCACGCGGCTGCCGATATAGGCATAATCGACCAGCGTTGTGCTGCTGCGGGACAGCGTATCGATCCGTCGTATTCGGCGATCACCTGGTCCCCAGCGTAGACATAGCTCGTGGTCACCCCGCCGGTGGTTTTGGCAATCCTCCTGCCGAAAGCATCATGGGCTCCTTTTTCTGCCACGATGGATTCTTCTGACCGGTTCTCCGTTCCGTATTGAGTGTAATTAAAACCATGCTAAGAGGAAGAAACCGGGGATCAAGGAAAAAAAGAAAGGTTCGTAACTCTTTGTGGTTACGAACCTTATCGACTGGGTGATCCGGGACTCGAACCCAGGACCCGCTGATTAAGAGTCAGCTGCTCTACCAACTGAGCTAATCACCCGCCGGCTGAGATGGTTTTCCAACCCGTCAGAGGCCGGACTGATCAGCCGTTCCTTAAGAATCGGGTCTTATACCCGGACGGCAGGACTTTTGCAAGAGGAAGTTCGGATTTTTCGGCAGGCACGGCCTCTGATGCGGCCATCATTTTCGGTTCTCCTTGACAGAGTCGGCGATTTACGGTATCAGGGACGTCTGCAGGGCAAATTCGGAATATAAGGGAGACTTGTAACGTTCATGGAGGCGCTTGAGAAACAGGACACGGCCACGCTATCCGTTCAGTCGCAGGATGGAGAGCGGCTTCTATTGACCCTGACCGGGCCTCTGGATTTCCACAACAGCGCAAGGCTCTGGGACAAAGCGATTGGGGCTTTGTCCCATCATTCCTTCGGGCAAATCGTGATTGACGCGGAGAAAATCCGTTCCTGTGACGGCGGCGGACTGGCGCTGTTGTTTGAAATTCAGCTTTGGGCCAGGGAGCACGGTAAAAGCATGGAACTGCACGGCCTGAAAAAGGAATATGCGGATTTGCTGAAAAATTTTACGCCGGAGGCCTTCCTTGCCCATCGCACAGCCCGGCATAAATCGATACCCTTCCCCGAAGAGATCGGCCGGGCGACGGTAGAATTCTGGCAGGATTTTCAAGAGCAGGTCGGATTTATCGGACAAGCGTTTGTCGCTCTGGTCACATCGATCCTGCGTCCCTGGCGGATCCGCTGGAAAGATGTGTTCTGGGTCGCCGAGCACGCCGGGGCCAACGCCGTCGGCATCGTGATCCTGCTGGGCTTTCTGTTCGGATTGATTATCACGTTCAGTTCTGCCCTGCCGCTGCGTCAGTTTGGCGTGGAGGTGTACGTGTCGGATCTGGCGGCTCTGGCCCTGGTGCGGGTGCTGGGACCGTTTATTACGGCCATTATCCTGGCCGGGCGGAGCGGATCGGCATTCGCCGCCGAGATCGGAACGATGAAAATCAACAATGAGATCGATGCGCTGGAGACCATGGGGCTGGATCCGGTCCGGTTTCTGGTGGTGCCGCGTCTGCTGGCGACGACGGTGGTTACCCCCCTGCTGGCGATCCTCGCCAACCTGGCGGGCATCATCGGTTCGGCGGTCGTCATGCTCTCGCTGGGCTTTACCCTGCGGACGTTTATCACGCATGTGGAATCTGCGATTTCGCCGCCGGATGTGTATTCCGGCCTGGTAAAGTGTTTTGTGTTCGGTCTTCTGGTCTCCGGCGTAGGCTGCCTTCGCGGCCTGCAGACGGAAACCGGCGCCAGCGCCGTCGGGATCTCCACGACGCGGGCGGTCGTCAGCGGCATCGTGCTGGTCGTCGTGGCCGAAGGCGTGTTTGCCGTATTGTATCATTTTCTGGAAATCTGAATGAGCCGTAACGAATCCATCATCCGCGTGGAGCACCTGACCGCTTCGTACGACGATACGGTGATTCTGGAGGATATCTCATTCGAGGTCCGTCAAGGGGAAGTCTTTGCGATTCTGGGAGGAAGCGGCTGCGGCAAAAGCACTCTTCTGAGGCATATGATCGGCCTGCGGGAGCCGGACCAGGGACACGTATGGATCGACGGGGAGGATATGATCGGAGCCGATGAGCCGCAAAAAACCCGGATTCTGGGCAAGATCGGCGTCACGTTTCAGGGAGGGGCCCTGTTCGGCTCGATGACCCTGCTGGAAAACGTCCGATTGCCGCTGGAGGAATATACCGCCCTGCCCAAAGCCGCCATGGATCTGGTTGCCCTGATGAAGCTGGAACTGGTCGGATTGCGCGAAGCGCACCACCGGATGCCCAGCGAGTTGTCCGGCGGGATGCAGAAACGCGCAGCGATAGCACGGGCGATGGTCCTGGACCCGGCGATTCTCTTTCTGGATGAGCCCTCGGCCGGCCTGGATCCCATCACCTCGGCGGAACTGGACCGCCTGATGTTGCAACTGGCGCGTCAATTGAGCGTGACGTTCGTGATCGTCACTCATGAACTGCCCAGCGTGTACGCCGTGGCCGACCGCGTCATCCTGCTGGACAAAGAACGCCGGGGAATTGCCGCCACAGGCGCCCCCGCGCAGTTGCGGGACGACAAAACCAATCGGGCCGCCTGGCAGTTCTTTCATCGCCAGATCGGGGATCAGTCGATGCATATAAAGGAAGGGAGAATCGGGAACGGAAAGCCCTCGTTCCGGACGAAATAAGGATACCCATGAAAACCAAAGCCAGTTATTTCAAGATCGGATTGTTCGTCATCGCCGCCGTATTGATTTTGCTCGTCGGCCTGATCGCCTTAAGCGCCCGCGCTCTCATCCAGGATGTGGTCTACATCGAGACCTATATCGACGAATCGGTGCTGGGCCTGAGCGTAGGCTCTTCGGTGATTCAGCGCGGCGTGCAGATCGGGACCGTCGAACAGATCACCTTTGTTACTCATGAATATTTCGACCAGCTCAATGAACAGGATTTTCGCACCTTCAATCGATATGTCATGGTAATCAGCAAAGTCAACGCCAAAAGCTTTCGCCGTCAGGGATTGGATGACGATCTGGAGACCATCATTCAACAGAGTATCGACGGCGGCCTCCGTCTGAAATTGGCCCCTCAGGGGATTACCGGCATCTATTACCTCGAAGCCGATTACGTGGACCCGGAACGGTATCCTCCCATGAAACTGGCATGGAACCCCATGTGGTATTATATCCCTTCGGCGCCGAGTACGCTGACCAGTTTTACGCAATCCCTGGATATCGTTTTGCAGGACCTGACCAAGGTCAATTTTGAGCAGGTCGCCCGGTCTTTGGAACAAACGCTTCAGTCCATGAGACAAACCCTTGAGGATGCCAGGATCGGGCAAACCCGCGCCGAATTGTCCGAACTGATAGGGACCCTTAAGCAGTCTATAACCGATGCGAGGATTTCCGAACTGCGCCAACAGGTGGGCGAACTCCTGGCCAGCCTGGAGAAATCCAGCCGGATGTTTCAGGAAGCGATCGGACCGGCGCCGCCCGGACAGGATAAAACGCTGCGGGAGACGATCACGCAATTGCATACTTCCCTGCGGCAGATGGAGCGCCTGGTCGCCATGGAGGAATCGGACGTCGATCAGATGGTCGAAAACCTGAAACGTGCATCGGAGAATTTGCGCGAGGCTACGGAAAAGGTCAAGCGTTATCCTTCTCTGCTTTTATTCAGCGAGCCGCCTCAACCATCGGAGGTTACCCAATGAAAGCAACATTTTCGACAGTGTGTTCCGGGATTCTTTTCGCAGCTTGTTTCTTCCTGCTGAACGGATGCAGCGCTTCCAACGGGCGAGTCAATTTTCCCAGGCACTTCCTTTTACAGGGAGAGCGTCAGGCGCCTGCCTCTGCCGTTTCCGGAAAAGGCGTTTTGCGCATCCGGCCGTTTCGCGTGTCCAGTCCCTTTGCCGGAGACCAACTGGTGTATCAGACGGGCGATTCCGCCTTCGAAGCCGATTATTATAAACGGTTTCTGGTTCCCCCCGGTCCCATGATCACCGATCAAACCCAGAAATGGCTGTCGCAAAGCGGCCTTTTTTCCAGCGTCGTCGATGCGGGAAGCAATGCGGATAGTGATTATACTCTGGAAGGATGGATTTTCGCCCTGCATGGAGATTTCAGGGAAAACGACATAAAAGCCGTGCTGGAAATTCAGGCGGTGCTCCTGCAGGAAGCATCGGGCGACAGGAAGATCCTCCTGGATCGAACGTATCTGATGAAGGCTCCTGTCGCTTCTCGACAGGTATCCGATCTCATTGCCGGCATGAATGACTGTCTGAGGCAATTTCTGAGCTTGCTGGAAGCCGACATGGCCGAAGTATTCTCGAAAAAATAACCACACTGTCAGGTTTGTGAGGCCGCTATAATCAATGCGACCGTGGCGGCCAAAGCGGCTATGCCGATTACCGTCAGGGCAATCTTCCAGAAACTCCAGGGCCGTTCTCCCTGCACCTCTCCGGTTCGACCGTTGATCAGAAAACGATACACCTTGTTTTGGTAACGGTAAGCGCTGATCCAGATCGGCAGCAGGAGATGTTTGAAGGTGATCCTGTCATGCTGGGTCCGAACCGAATGGATACGCTGTTCGTCCACCCCGATATCCTGTCGGACCAGTTGGCGGATTGTCACGTCCATAATGTTCCGGGCATAGTCGAAACCCTGCGTCAGATCGATCTGGTAGCTCTCCGCGCGGAATCCGCTAAGATACTCGTCCGTATAAGGCACCAGGTTCTTAAGGTCCCAGGGTTCGAGTTTTTCGGTATAGTTCCGCGGCAGAGAGTTACTGGCCAGGACCAGAACATCGTCGAAAGAATGCCAGACGGTTCCGCTGGCCGGCCACCAGCGGGTCTTGCGAACCCGGCGGGTTTTATGGACGAGTTTGCCGTTCTCATGTGTCGTGTAATGCTCCGTCACCCAATAATGCTCGCCTCGCTGGCCATGATAGAAAGAGGTCGTATCGCTGTCATACGTCCAGTAGGGTACATAGACGCCTGCCAGCCTGCCCTCGGTCTGGGCCATTTTTCTGAGGTCGTTCGGGGCAAACCAAAGCCCGGAAACCCATTGGCGGAACTTCTCCCAGCCCTGTCGGCGATTCACGTGAAACGGCAATAAGGACCGTGGTTTAATATGTTTTGTGGACGACGCCATCGCCACAATCGGCGACCCGCAAAACGGGCAGTCCTGGCTGGTCACATTCGGATCGGTCGAGGTTTCGGCGGCACAATTCGGGCATTTGATGGTGAAGATTTCTTCGGTTTCCCCGGCTTGGTTCATGCCGGCCAGAACGGCCTGAAAATCCAGTTCCCGGATATCTTCTTCCGATTGAGGTATGGGATTCTCGTGGCCGCAATAAGGACATGCCTGGTTATGCGAACCCGGCTTGAACTCCATCCTGGCGCCGCAGCCGCCGCATTTAAACGATTGCTGCAACTGTCCGCCCGCTTGCTGCTTATGGGCGATTTCCCCGTCGGCCGATGGCAACTCTGTTGGTTGCATGGAGTCCTCAACCATGGGAATTCCTCCAGGAGTGCATTATTGGGGCGGTAGTGGCGGCGGAGTTGATCCGAATAAAGAAGCCAGATCGCCGACTTGTGACGCGGGAGTCCAATTGGCCATTCCCTGACACCAAACCAGGGTGTCTCGCGTCAATTGCCCGTTTTGAAGGTAGGGTTTCAAGGCCTCCATTTCGAAGGGGCCGTGTTGTTGTCCGTTTATGGCCAGATAGAACGGGTTTTTCTGCGGCAGCGGCGGCGGTGCGGCAGGCGCCTGCTGCGATTGGGCAGCCTGGCCGGCGCCCATAGCTGAGCCCATCTGATTGGCCATGGCGAAACCCATCCCCATGCCCATCCCTCCGGCGGCCATTCCGCCGGGATTTTTGGCGGCCTCTTCCATGGCGTTGGCCGTCTGAAATTGCGTGTATTTGTGAAGGTCTCCGATGACGCCCATACTGGCCCGTTTGTCGAGGGCTTTTTCCACCTCTTCCGGAAGAGATATATTTTCGACAAGCATTTTGGTTACGTCAATCCCGTAATCGGCAAATTCAGGGTCGATCTTGCCGGTGATAAACTGGCCCAGTTCGTCATAGTTGGCCGCCAGATCGAGGACGGGAATCTTGCTTTCTCCGACAATATCGGCAAACCGGGAAATGATCATATTGCGAAGCTGATCGGTCACCTCCTCCGTGGTGAAGTGTCCATCGGTGCCGACGATCTGCCGGATGAACTTTCCCGCATCGCTTACCCGCACCGCATAGGTGCCAAAGGCCCGCAGACGCACCGGACCGAATTCGGGATCGCGCAGGGTGATCGGGTGCTTGGTGCCCCATTTGAGGTCGGTGAACTGGCGGGTGCTGATAAAGTAGACTTCCGCCTTGAAAGGGCTGTGGAAACCGTATTTCCAGCCCATCAGCGTGGACAGGATCGGCATATTGTCGGTTTGCAGGGTATACATGCCCGGCTGGAACACATCGGCAAGCTGGCCTTTGTTGACAAACGCCGCCATCTGGCCTTCCCGGACGGTCAGTTTGGCTCCCATTTTGATTTCATTATCCAGGCGGTTGAATCGATAGACCATCGTATTATTGGTCGGATCGGTCCATTCGATAATATCGATCAATTCGCCGCGAAGCTTATCGAACAATCCCATGGCTCACCTCCCTATGGCAATTACCTTCTCATTATATCCGATTCTATGCATTCTCTTTTCAACCATCCTGAAAAACAGGGTATTTATATTAATGGCAGTACGCGATTACTGCAAGAGATAGACGCAGAAAGGAATAAAATGTGACAAAAAGCGGGATTTGAAAAATACCCTGTTTCATTGGCTTCCGACAACAGGGGGTTCGCTCTGGTTTCGGATCAAACAGAGGATTCCTGTGTTGCATGCCGCCGGATATAGGACTTTCCCCACTGTATGATCATCCAGCCGGTCAGGAATAATGCCGCAAAGGCAGCCGGCCAATGACCCCATCGGCTAAACCACGTAATCCCCCGACGGACGGGGATTTGCGATACAATGACACCCGGGCCCTGTCGAAAATGGTCCATGGCTGCAAGGATCCGGCCATCGGGGCCGATGATCGTGCTGATACCGTCACAGGCGGCACGGACCACGGCATAGTTGGATTCGATCGCCCGATGGATACTGTTCTGCAGATGAGCTCCTTGCACGGCACGCCAATCCAGCGTAGGAACCGCAACCACTCCAATACCCCTCTTCCCGTAGCGGCGCGATAAGTCGGTAAAGTTATCATCCTGACAGATCATCCCCCCTACGGGAACACCATCGATAACAATCTCCTGTAGATGGCCCCCGCCGGAGGGAAACGGTTCGAAGGGAGTCAGATGGGTTTTCACATATTCACAGAGGACTTCTCCGGTATCCGAAAGGAATAAGATTCGGTTGTCCTGCTGGTCCTGATTATAATACCCGACGATTTGGAAGAGATGATGCCTGACGGACAAACCGGCAAAGCGTTCCAGCCACTCCGTTCGATTCCTGGGGCTGAATTCAAAGGCCAGTTCCGGCGAAACAACCAGGCGGGCTCCCTGCTGCGCGGCAAGGGCCACTTTCGATGCATACAATTCCTCAAACCCTTCCGAAGACATCAGGTCCGTCGATCCGGATGATTCCTCCTGAACCCATCCGACAGCCGCTACAACCATATGTGATTCTGCGGTATGTATTTGCTCCGATAAAACCTTTCCGCCGGCCAAACATAGACAGATACTCAACAGGAAAACAAAGCAAGATTTTGCCATACGATGAACGATCATATATGCCAAAAACGCCTGAAAAAGCCCGATAAAGAAGACCATCCCCGTGATTCCCGTCATCCCGGAAAACCAGATCAGCCGCGGATAGGCCGACCAGCAGCGGCCCAGGGACTGGGCTGTGCCCCACATAGGAACCAGGGTAAAATTGAGCCCGTCGACCACGACCAATATAGAGGCGAACGCCACAGCCCCGTTAACCGGGCTTCTTCTTGCGGCCGGCACGCCCAGCATGACGTCGGCAACCATAACGGTTGTCAATACGGCGATCAGGATTGCCGTGATGGGCGCCGGCAGACGAAGCACAAACATCTGGGGCAGCGTGTAGGCCAGACCCATATAGAGTCCCATTAAAAAGAGGCCCTGACGTCCCGGTTTATACGTCTTGTCAACAAGCAAAACTGGCAGAAATCCTGTCAATTGCAGTGGGGCCAGAATTCCCCACAGATTTCCCGCCGCCAAAAGTAATCCCCCGCCGCAACCGGCCGCCCGATATACCCATTCCTCATTAGACCGCCTCATGGCCGCCTCCTTTATCCTGCGCCTCGTTAGTGCATATATGAACTATCTTCCTAAAAAAGCATGTTGCTATTCCTCCATTAAATCCTTTGGAACCAATTCTATAATCCGCAACAGAAACAAACGACGAATCGCATCATATCCCCGTACATTGGGATCTTCGATATTGGCATGATACCAGTGCCCGGGATCCTCGCGGCGGTAGACACTCCGCCACCAATCCGTGCAATGAAAACCATGCCCCATGAACTCCGAGTGGATATCCACCAAATGGACATGACCGTATTCCCGACACAAATCATGGGTTTTTTGATTGGTCAATGCCAGCACTTTTGTGCAATCCCTCCAACGGGGCAGGCCGACAATCTGCGGATCGCCCACCCCATCTGTCGGATCGTAAATATTGGCCAGAAAGATCTGACAACCTCCTGGAAACTTTTTGGTTACTTCCTGCAGTATTGTTCGTAAACGTTCCTTGATATTCTCCGTCCATTCCATAGCCTGCTCATATGTGCAGCCGTATATCGCTCCATCAACCGGCCTGCTTCGGCCATAATCGTGGATCAGATCATTTCCCCCGGAAGTGATAACAATAATTCCGTACACTTCTGCATCATATGGCGGAATGCGTGACAATTGTTGATCGATGTGCTGCTGTGTCGTTGTGTAATCCTGCGCCAGGTTCAGGGTACTTAAATTAGGAAGGACCGCGGACAGATCTTTTCCCTTCATATCCATAAAAAGGCTATCCACGTTCCTGGAAAGAAGCTGGAAATAGCCCTGCTCTTGCGGTACGCCAAAACCGTGCGTAATACTATCGCCCAGACCCAGCAAGACAATGTGCCGCTGTGTCCAGGGGGATTGGAACGGTTCGGAAGGAACGTCAGGGCCTGCCGGTCCGGCGCCCATCGGCAATTGCCGAGTAGCCAGATGCAGCCGCCAGCCGATATACCCGCCAAATACCAATATCGGAAGAACCGTCAAAGCCAGTATGCGCCACCGAAAGGAATACCAACGTAAAGGAGTTTTCATACTTCTTTCCTTTCCTTGATCCCGGAAATCCGCCCATGCCATGGATGATAAACGGCTCTCCATCCGCACAACCGTCTATTAGTTAATATATGAACTGTTAAAGTCTCGAAAGAAATCCCGATTGCCAATGAGTCCCCTTTGTAATTTGCTACGCTGTCGCGGCGATTCTTGTGCGGATTTTTTCAAGGATTTGAATCAGTTTTTTTTGCTCGGCCGGCGTGAGCACGGCCATTACTTCTTTGACCTTGCCTGCATATTCCGGTTCCACACGTTCCAGAATACGGCGGGCCTTGAGGGTTAGAAGGATATTATTGTATCGACGATCCATGGGATTCGTTGTTCGTTTTACGAGTCCATCTCTTTCCAGCCGGTCTATCAGCGAAGTAATATTGGCTCGATTGACCAGCATCATATCGCTCAGTTGAGCCTGGGTAAGTTCCTCGCCCGGAACGGACTGGTATTTCAAAAGCATTAAAAGATTCAACTGCACATCCGTCAGGCCATACGGCTCCAGAAAACGAACCGCCTGTTTCTTCATGCAGGTACTTGTAAAGTAGATATTCAATAAGGCCTCATGTTCCCGGGTAGCGAAGGGCCGTCGAAGTCCCAATTCCTCTTTTAAAGCCATAGCGCATCCCTCACTGTATAGATATAAATCATTTACTATTAAAATATAATCCAAAACGCGGTTCCGTCCAATCGAAAGCCGTAGACCTATGGCAGAGGATTTTCGTACCAGAAAACGCCCAGTCCCTTTCGTTTACCGTTCGAATCCGGCTCACTCTCTTCGCAGGCCAGAACATCCAGATCCCCGTCCCCGTCCAGATCCAGCAGTTCCATCCGATCAAACTTGATCCCCTCCGGCCCACTGATATCGTGAGCCGTCCATTGGGTTTCGGTTGGTTTGTCTTTATACGACATCCACAGTACGCCTCGATGGTCGTCCTCGGCGCCTTCACAACTGAAAACAACATCCATTTTCCCGTCCCCGTCGATATCTCCCACGGCCGGGGCCTTGGCATTTCCCGCATGCGAGGGCAAAACAACCTCCTGCAGGGTCCACCGCAGGCCGGTCTTATCGAGCCGTCGAAACCAGAGGATCCTTTGTGTATTGGCGGTCCGGGCGGCCACGACCGCATCCGTATAGCCATCCCCATCCAAATCCGCCAACCGCATAAACATCACTTCCCAATCTTGCCCGCCAATACAGTGATTCTTCCATGGCTGCGACTGGGAAGGTCCGGGACCGGGATTTTCCAGCCAGCGACATCCTCGCAAGTCCCCTTTCCTGTCGGTCGTCACAATATCTTCATCGCCGTCGCCATCCATATCCGCCGCAATCAGGGACATAATCCAACCAGCCTGACAAATGGAATGCCATGAGAAATTTTCCGTTTTTCTAGGATTTTCAGGAGATTTCATCCAGCCGATTTGGGCCCCCTGCCCCTTGGCCCCAATGACAAGGTCGATCCCCCTTTGTCCATCCACTTGCATCGGCAGGCAGAACATAAACTGCATCGAGCCCTGGACCTTCCCCAACGGTTCCTGCCGCCATGCCGTCGAATCGAGCAATCGCCGTCCCTCCACCGGCCCCCAATGCACAAAAACCGATTTCGTATCGCCCTCACAGCAAGTCACCACATCCAATGCCCCGTCCTGATCGAGATCGACAAACACCGCATCCTCGACCGAAGGAGTCAGGCCAACCGTAACCGCAGGCCATCGGTCTCGTACTTTTTCCGGCCCGGGATACAGATAAATCCGCGTAATCCCCCCTTCCTCCCAGCCGGTCACCACGTCCAATCGCCCATCGCCGTTGATATCGGCCACGCGAACTCCATCGGCGCCTCGGGAAGCATCATCGATCGTATGACGTTTCCACATGCCATCCGACATCGCAATCGACTGCATAAAAAGGAAGAAAAATATCGCTGCCGCCGATTCCGCTTTCCCAATCCTTGCCAAAAGACCGCCCTTTCGATATCATAGAATGACAATAAATAACGTCTTCAGGACAAATTCATGCTAACAGGACAAGTGAAGATTTACAAGGCTATGGGCGGGCTCCTGCTGCTTCTGGGAACAACGGTCCATGCCCAAACCGTCCGTTCTATCCTGATCGCCGCCCGGGACAAACATCATCTGCCTGCCGTTGGGGCTGTTGTGATCCGCCAGGGAAAAATCGCCGTCCTGGACGTCGTCGGAGTCCGAAAAGACGGTAGCGATGTCGCTGCGACCCGGACCGATCAGTTCCATCTGGGCTCATGTACGAAGGCCATGACCGCGACCATGGTCGCGATGCTGGCCGAACGGGACAAGCTCGATTGGGACAGGCCTCTGGCGGATAGCTTACCCGATTGGGAAATGCACCCAGATTACAAAGCCGTTACCCTGCGTCACCTGTTCATGCATCGAGCCGGCCTGCCCAACCAAAGCTGGCCTGTGGGTATGAATTTTATGGATGTCCACAACATAGAAGGCCATCCACGTGCGCAGCGCCTCCAGTATACGAAACAGATATTAAAACAGGCCCCCGTCGCCAAGCCGGGAACACAATACATTTATTCCAACGCCGGATATACTGTGGCCGCCGTGGTCGCCGAAGAGGCCATGAATCAATCCTGGGAAGACCTGATGATGGATTTATTGTTCAAGCCATTGGGGATGCAAACGGCCGGATTCGGGGCCATGGGCCAGCCGGGGAAAATCGACCAGCCCTGGCAGCATAAACGAGCTGGCGGTCGTCTTATCCCTGTCCCTCCGGGGCCTTTCAGCGATAATCCCCCCGCCATCGGTCCGGCCGGCACGGTGCACTGTTCTCTAAGCGACTGGGCCCGTTTTGTTCAGCTTCATCTTGGCCTTCGCGGACAAAAACTCCTGCGTCAGGAAACCCTCAAACACCTGCACACTCCTGCCTTTGGAGGCGATTACGCGTTCGGATGGGTGGTTGTGCAAAGGCCGTGGGTGGAAGCAAAAGTGTTAACCCATGCCGGCAGCAACACGATGAATTACGCCATGGTCTGGCTCGTTCCCGAGGCCAAATACGCCGTACTGGTGGTCACCAATTGCAATGGCGATCAAAGCGAAATGGCCTGCGATGAGGTGGCCCAGGCCCTGATTCACGCCTATCCGCCCCAGATCAACAATCCCCGTGCCAGGAGATAATACCATGGAATTTCCCTCGTTTCATCTCCAACTTCCCTTCTGGCTGTCGCAGAGGTTTTCGAATGACGGCGGCATTTGGAAAACGCCCGAGGAACGAATGCATCTGGCCATCGAGCTGGCCCGAGCCAATGTGGCCAACGGGACCGGAGGACCGTTCGGCGCCGCCATCTTCGAAATCGGCAGCGGAAGATTGGTCGCTCCGGGAGTGAATCTGGTGGTTTCGATGCGGTGCAGCGTCCTCCACGCCGAAATGGTGGCGATCATGATCGCCCAGAATTTCCGCCATCATTACGACCTGGACGGTCCGGATTTCCCCCCCTGCGAACTGGTGACCAGTTGCGAACCCTGTGCGATGTGTCTGGGAGCGATCCCCTGGTCGGGCGTAAGGAGTCTGGTTTGCGGAGCGCGCGATGAGGATGCCCGGCGGATTGGATTCGACGAAGGCGCCAAGCCCGCCGATTGGATCGCCGCTCTACAGCAGCGGGGCATCGCTGTGTATCGCGATATCCTGCGAACCGAAGCGGCCCAGGTGCTTATGGACTATCGAGACGGGGGAGGCGTCATCTATAACAGCCGCAAGGAGTAGAAAAGGCTTAGGAACGCTGTGGATGGTTACTCAAGCGGCGGCCTAAAGACCATATTCCTTGATCTTGCGATATAATGTGCGTTCTCCAATGTTGAGGATCTTGGCCGCTTCGGCCCGGTTGCCTTCTACAATTGTAAGAGTTTCGGCTATATGGCGTTTCTCCACCTCTTCCAGCGAAAGGCCTGCCGTTGGGCTGGACGCTGCCGCCTGTGCCGGGGTCTGAATCTGCCCGGACAAGCGCTTGATATGGTGAATGTCCAGGGGAATGTCCTCGACATCCAGCGTATCCCCATCGCACAATACGACCATCGTCCGAACCGTGTGTCGTAACTGACGGATATTCCCCGGCCAGTGATACGATACAAGGATGTTCATCGCCGGCTCCGTAATGCGGTGGATATCGCGGCCCAGATCCTCGCACGCCTGCTTGAGGAAATATCCGAACATTTCTTCAATATCCTCCCTTCGCTGTCGCAGCGGTGGAAGAACGACACTGACCCCTTTGATGCGAAAGTACAGATCCTGGCGAAACTTCTTTTCCTCGACCAGTTTGGCCAGGTCGTGATTGGTGGCGCTGATCACCCGTACATCCACTTTGCTCGGCTTATTGGAGCCTACCGGAAGAACGACTCCATCTTCCAATACCCGCAAAAGTTTGGCCTGCATGGCCTGAGGCATGTCCCCGATCTCATCCAGAAAAAGCGTCCCTTTGTCGGCCACCTCGAACAGGCCCTTGCGATCGGATGCCGCCCCCGTAAAGGCCCCCTTGGCATGGCCGAACAATTCGCTTTCCAGAAGGCTCTCGGTAAATCCGGCGCAGTTAATCGGGCGGAATAGCTTGTCCCGGCGAGGCGAATTGGCGTGAATCGCCCGGGCGGTCAGTTCTTTGCCGGTGCCGGACTCGCCTTCAATCAGAATCGTGATATCGGTGGGAGACACCCGTCGAAGAATATGAAAGATGCGCTGCATGGCTGGGCTTCGGCTCAGGACGCCTTCGAAGACAAAATCCGAACCTTGACGGCGCTGCTGACGTGCCAGACGAGCGATAAATCCTCTCAACTCGTCCAGATTCAAGGGCTTAACCAGATAGTCAGCCGCCCCGTGCCGAATGGCTTCCTTGCACGCGTCGATGGTGGCGGCGCCGGTCATGAGAATCACCGGGATATTCGGATGCATCGCATGCGTTTGATCCAAAAATGCAAGGCCGCTTTCCCCTCCGGCCAGATTCCATTCGGCCAGAACCAGATCGATGGCTTGTCGATCCAAAAACTCCAGCGCTTCCTCCGAACGCTCAGCGCTCCATACGCCGGCGCAACGATCCTCGATCGCTTCCCGCAGTACGAGCACATGTTCCCTGTCCGGATCGACAACCAGAATAGTCGGTTTGCTGTTCATCACCAATGTAAGTTCTCGGCGCAATTACCAGTCCGGGTTTGCCGCCCTACCAAAACCCGAACCAGCCCCCCGGGGTTTCCTCTTTGGCGGTGGATGCCGAACGGGCCCGACATCTCCGCCTTTACTTGCCTCGACCTCGGCCGGGCCTGGATCCGGCGGCAGTTTTAGGCGGCGCCGCCTTGACTTCGAGGATTTTCACATCCTGCCCCTGAAGCCCTTTGTCCGATGTGAATTCCTCATACTCGACGACTTGTCCGTTCCGAAGACATCGGAATCCATCCCCATTAATACAGGTATAATGGACA
Source organism: Sedimentisphaerales bacterium (assembly GCA_016930745.1). GTDB lineage: Bacteria > Planctomycetota > Phycisphaerae > Sedimentisphaerales > Anaerohalosphaeraceae > JAFGGE01. Next base: position 23,115 of record JAFGGE010000067.1, on the reverse strand, counting down.
AACACGTCCTGCCCCTTCTCGTTGATGAGGAAACCAAATCCTTTTTTCGGATCGAACCACTTAACCGTCCCTTGTGCCATAAACTGCCTCCTTACAATAACCCTCGGCGTTTACCGGGCGTCGCCGCCTGCATCCTATAAACGCGTTCGCAGGACTCCTTCCTCTGCTGTGGGTTTCGCTCAGAACAGGTTGATATTATCGATTCTTGTCACGGGGGGGGTTCCCACGATCGCCACGATTGCTCCGTTCTTCCCGATCACCCCGTCTGCCCTGGTCCGGCCGTTCCGGCAGATCGTCTTTGAGACCTAATTCCGCCATCGCCGCCTTGCGGGACAGCTTGAAACGACCCTGCTCGTCTATCAGGATTAGCTTCACAGGAACCACATCGCCTACTTTGCAGACATCCTCCACGGTGCGGACATATCCGTCGCTTAACTCGCTGATATGGCATAATCCCTCAATGCCGGGACTGATTTCCACAAACGCGCCGAATTCCTTGATGGCCACAACCTTGGCGCTTTCATAAACGCGACCCACCTCGGGAGGCGTAGTCATGGCTTCGATAATGCTTTTCGCCTTGAGGTGACCGTCCCCGCCGACGCAACTGATGTTGATTGTGCCGTCTTCTTCGATTTCGATGACCGACCCGGTCTGTTCCTGAATCCCGCGGACCATCGCGCCTCCGGGGCCGATAACTTTGCCGATATACTCCGGATCAATCTTGATCGAGATGATTTTAGGAGCATAAATGCTGATTTCCGCTCTGGGCTCGGCTATGGTTTGTTTCATGATCTGCAAAATCTGCAACCTCGCATTCCGGGCCCGGAGCAGAGTTTCTTGTAACAGCGCAAAGGGGAGATTACGACGTTTCAGATCGAGCTGAATGGCCGTAATTCCATTTTCGGTGCCCGCTACTTTGAAATCCATATCTCCAAAATGATCTTCGTCTCCCAGGATGTCGGTGAGAAGCACATGTCGATTTTCGTCGCTGATCAGCCCGATACTGATTCCGGCGACCGGCTTGGCAATAGGCACCCCGGCATCCATCAGGGCCAGACAGCCGCCACAGACGGAGGCCATGGAGCTGGAACCGTTGGATTCCGTGATATCCGATACCAGTTTGACCGTATAGGGAAACACATCTTCCGAGGGGAAAACCTGCTGCAGGGCCTTTTCGGCAAGGGCGCCGTGCCCGATTTCTCGGCGGCCCGGCCCGCGAATCGGTCGCACTTCGCCCACCGAAGAAGGGGGGAAATTATAATGCAGCATAAATTTCTGCCCGTATTCCTCCAGGAGTCCGTCGACGGTCTGCTCATCGCGCCCGGTCCCCAGCGTTGCCGAGACCAGGGCTTGGGTTTCGCCACGGGTAAAAAGGGCCGAACCGTGGGAGCGGGGCAGCAATCCGACTTCGCAGCAGATCGAACGAAGTTCGGTCAAAGACCGGCCGTCTGCTCGTCTTCCCTCCTCCAGAATCATCCGGCGGAAGACCTTTTTTTCCAGGTTTCCCAGAACGCGATTGAACAAACCCACGCTGTACGGCGGCTCCTCTGTCGCATCCGCAGGGAAATACTGCTCGGCGATGGCGGTACGAATTTCCTTAATCGCCGTCATGCGCTGGGCCTTTTGAGGGATTCGATAGGCTTCCTTGAATGCCGAGGCAAGTTTGGCCTCTAAAGCCGCTTCCAGTTGCCCCCCCTGGTCCTGTTCAATCTCGGGGATTTCCTTTTCGATCCCGGTCATGGACCGTAATTCCAGGATTAAACTGCAAATGTCCTGGATGACTTTGAGCCCTTCGGCAACTCCGGCCGAAACCACCTCTTCCGGGACTTCCCCGGCATCCACCTCAATCATATTCAACTGTCCGTCCACTCCGGTCAGAGTCAGATTGAGATCGCTCTTCGTACGTTGTTCGTAGGTTGGATTAATGATGAACTGGCCCTCTACACGTCCGACTCGACAAGCCCCGATCGGACCTTCAAACGGGATCTTGCTGATGGTTAAGGCAGCGCTGGCCGCCACCATCGCCAGAACATCCGGATCATTTTTCTGGTCAAAACTCAAGACGTTGATTAAAACCTGTACCTCGTCGAAATATCCATCGGGAAATAAAGGGCGAATCGGCCGATCGATCATCCGGGCCGTAAGAACTTCTTTGGTGCTCGGGCGGCCCTCTCGTTTAATGAAACCCCCGGGAAATTTTCCGGCAGCGCTGTATTTTTCCCGATAATCGACGCTCAGGGGGAAAAAATCGGCATCATCAAAGCGAGGAGGGGCGCAAACCGCTGTCGCCAAGACAATTGTCTCTCCATATTGAACCGTCACCGATCCATGGGCCTGACGGGAAATCTTCCCCGTTTCCAGGATTATCGTTTCAGCTCCAATTTTTTTTTCTACTCTTTTTACTTCAAACATTTCTATCTTTCATTGCGTTTTCTGTGGCGAATGCGTCAGCTCATCGGCTGGATAAGGCTCTCTGTATAATGGGTCGAATAACGTGAACATACCCAGTCCAAGAACATATTACACCTATGCATTCTATTTCCGTAATCCGAGCTTCGTTATAACATGACGATACCGATCCATGTCCTTATTTCGGATATATTTGAGCAGAGAAGACCTTGTCCCGACCATTTTCAGCAGACCGCGACGGGAAGAATGGTCTTTGGGATGGGTTTGGAGATGCTCAGTCAGTTCCGAAATTCGTCCGGTTAAAATGGCAATCTGAACTTCCGGAGAACCTGTATCGCCGTCATTAATCTTGTTCTCGGCGATGATCTTGCCTTTCTTGTCCTTGGTTATCATTGTCGAAACATGTCCTTTCAACATTACCCCGCCGCTTGTCTCAACGGCAGTTACCTATATCCGTGCGTATGAACAATCGGGTGATTATATCGACATTGCGTCCGTATGCAATGCATTTTTTAGCTTTTTGGCCCCTTTGAAGCTTATTTGGGGACTAACCCCTTAAATAAAATAGGAAAAGTGATGTATTATAACGGATAATCGGGATTTATCGGTCCCTGGGAAACAGGGATTAATGGGACATGACACTGGAGATTCGAAAGACGGGAAGAAGCAAGGCCATCGCAATGGTTCCAATGACAGCCCCCATAATCAGGATCATCAAAGGTTCGATTAAGGAAGTAGCTGTCCGAATGGAATTCTGGAGCTTTTTTTCGTAAAAAATAGACACCTTGTCGCAAACTCGACCTATTTGACCGCTTTTTTCTCCGGCTTTGAGCATTTGGATAATGCCCGGAGCGACCAGGTTGCTGTGAGGCGCCAGCACGATGGCGTCGGAAAACTGGTACCCATCCCGGATTCGGGCATCTGTGTCCGCCCAGAGGGAGCGGAAATAATAGTTGTCGCAGGATGTCTGCATTACACTCAGGGCTTCCAAAAGGCTGACTCCGGTGTTCACCATGGTCGCCATAATACGCATACTGCGGGTTAAAACCGCATCCACAAACATGGTTCCGACAATCGGAGCATGGACCTTAAACCAGTCCAGGGTTTTCTGGCCCCTGAGGGTCTGTCTCCAGAAATGCATCCCGATGACGCCAACGACCAGCCCGGTCGAAAGAATCGCCAAGGTTTCCACATCGCCAAAAAAACTGCTGCAATTGACCAGAAACTGTGTGATTTTCGGCAATGCCGCGCCCCGCGATTCGTAAATCTTGCTGAAACGAGGCAGGACAAAAAACATCAGCGATCCGGTTGCCGCTACTGCCATCAGCAGAATGACGACGGGATAGATCATGGCTCCTTTGATCTCTTTGCGGGTTTCGGCATCGGCACTGAGGTATTTGGCCAGGGTTTCCAGCATCTGCGCCATGGTTCCGGAGGCTTCCGAGGCACGAACCATACTGATGAACATCGCATTAAAAATGCGGGGATAACGGGATAGGGCTTCGGAAAAACTATCTCCCATTTTGATTCGTGCCGCGATATCGAGAATGACGGCACGGAATACACCGGGACGATCCTGATCGGCGATGGCTTCCAGAGCATCGCTCAAGACGACCCCGCTGTCCAGCATGACCGAAAGCTGCGTGGTAAACAAAATCAAATCAGAGTGTTTGACGCGCACATAAGAGACCTCATGCGTCTTGATAAATACCCCGGATTGTGCCACCGCCAAATCCATTATACCACCTGATCACAGACGTTTGTCGCTCGCAGAATCTCGTCCACCGTGGTAATCCCGGCCTTTACCTTCTCGATCCCGTCCACATGCAGAGGTTTCATCCCGTTGCCAATGGCCGCCGTCCGCAGCGCCTTCAGCGCAATACCTTGAGTAATCATATCCAGGATATCGTCGTTTGGAATGAACAACTCATGGATGGCAATTCGTCCCAAGTATCCTGTATTACGGCACTTACGACATCCGACACCCCTGTAAAACTGAGAGATATTCCCTACCCATCGCTCCACTGCCCGCTGGATGCTGGCCTGAGGTTCGTATTGTTCCTTGCAATTGGGACAGATTTTTCGCACCAAACGCTGTGCTAAGACGGCGATCAGGGAAGCGCTTACCAGGTAGGGCGCCACGCCCAGATCTACCAGACGCGTTACAGCGCCCGGGGCATCGTTGGTATGCAGCGTCGATAAAACCAGATGGCCGGTCAGGGCGGCCTGGACGGCAATATTCGCCGTAGCCGCATCGCGGATTTCCCCGACCATAATAATGTCCGGATCCTGTCGCAGCAGACTTCGCAGGGCGGTCGAAAAAGCAAATCCCGCGGCATCGTTGACCTGGAACTGGTTGATTGCAGCCATGTTGCACTCGATCGGATCTTCGACCGTACAGATATTCACCTCGTCGCTGTTCAGTTCGGCCAGGGCCCCATACAGGGTCGTGTTTTTCCCCGATCCGGTCGGCCCGGTCACTAACGCGATCCCATGGGAGGCGTTGATTACCTGTTTGAAGGCCTGCAGGTTTTCATAGCTGAAACCCAGCGATTCCAGATTCGTCAGTATTTTGCGGGCGTCGATGACGCGAATTACGACTTTTTCCCCGAAGCTGCCGGGCATGGTCGATACACGCAGGTCGATCGGCCGGCCTTCCATCAAAACATGAATGCTGCCATCCTGAGGAAGCCGCCGCTGGGCAATATCGAGTTCGGCCATGATCTTGACGCGCGACACAATCGCCGAATGCATCTGATACGGCGGGCTCATTTTCTCATAGAGCCGGCCGTCCACCCGATACCGGACTCGAAGCCTGCGATCATCCGGTTCGATATGAATATCGCTGGCGTTTTCATGCACCGCCGTGTACAGCAAATAGTTGACCAGCTTCACCACGGGCGATTGCCCGGCCACCTCTTCCAGATCGCCGATATCCTCGACGATCCGTTCGATCATGGCGAAATCTTCCAGCGCAGCGTCGTCGATAATGTCATCGATGACAAAAACATTGGCGGCCGGCATATAGGTTTGCAGCGTCGCCTTGATATCTTTGACGGTGGCGCATACGATCTGCGGCTTACAGTTGCTCAGCCGCTCGATTTCTTCGATCAGAAAGACGTTGGAAGGTTCGCTGACGGCAACCGTCAGGGTATCATAGACCTTAAACAGAGGCAGGACCGTATGCTCTTCCAGGAAATCCCGCGGCAGGATTTCCACCACGGCCGGATCGCAAATCTTGGGGGAAATCTGGGCATAGGGCACTTCGTACGCCTCGGCCAGGGCGGAAGCGATCTGGTTTTCACTGCAATAGCCCAGCTCCACCAGCAACTCGCCCAACAGTTTATGGTGGCCGCCTTCCTTCTGGGCCTCCAAGGCGCGGTCGATCTGCTCGGCGGTCACCATCCCCCGCCCCTGCAGGACCTGCCCAAGCTGTAAACGTTTTTCCGTTAAGACGTCACCCATGGTTTTTCAAAAACCGCACTTTACACAATACTTTTTACCGCCTCGGACAATTCGTCATAGGTATCGAAACGCTGAGACAATCGGGTCATTTGCAGGATGGCCGAACAGTTTTCATCCAGTCCGGCCAATTTGAGCTGTCGGTTGTTTTCATGGCAATAATCCCGCAGCCAAAGCAACTGTTCCAGGCAGACGCTGTCGATGAAAATCACATCCGAGGCGTCGATCACGATGCCTTTAGCGCCTCCGGCGATCACGCTGGTGACCGCATCCTGGAACGCCTTGGCGCTTTCAGAGGTGAATTCCCCCTGCAATTCCACGACGGTCACATCGTTGTAATTTTGCGTCTCGATTTTCATAATGATATCTTTACACAGCCTTTATCGAATCAGCGTTCCGACCGCGACGGCGCCATACTCGCCGAAATTGCTGTAATCCCAGCTTTCGATAAATCCATCCTGAATGATATTCCAGAGTTTTCTCACGTCGCTTTCCAGAAACACCCGTCCGATTTGTTCATCGAACTGCGTGCCCAGCCCTTTTTCGATCTCGGCCAGGGCTCGTTTAATGCTCATGGCGTCGCGGTATACGCGTTTGGAAGTCATCGCGTCGAAAGAATCGGCCAGGCTGAGAATTTTTCCGATCATGGGAATCTGGTCGCCGGTCAATCCCTCGGGATATCCCTTGCCGTCGATACGTTCATGATGGTACAGCACGCCGGGTACGATATCCTTCATTTGTTTGATGTCGGCCAGGATGGATGCGCCGATCCGCGGATGCGCTTTGATCCGGTTTCGTTCTTCTTCGGTCAAGGCGCCTTTCTTGCACAAAACCGCCTCGCCGATCCCGATTTTGCCGATATCGTGCAGCAAACCGGCCAGATAAATATGATGGATCTGATCTTCCCGTATGGGCATGGTTTCGGCCAGCCGTTCGGCGATCCAGCGGGCGATAAACGCCACCCGTTCGGAATGGCCCCGCGTGTAACGGTCTTTGGCGTCGATACTGTTGGTCAGCGCTTTGAGCGAGCCGATGAACAATTCTTTGAGATCGCCGAATAGCCGACCGTTTTCGATAAAAACGGCGCACTGATTCGCTACGCAATTAAACAGTTTCACGTCAATGCTGTCGAAATCGGGTTTGTTCAAGATGTTGGTGGCGACCATCATTCCGATCATTCGTTCATTGCCCTGCATGGGAACGGCGATGATATTACGGATGCTTTTGGGCCATTCGTACTTGAAAGGCGGATCCACATCGCTGTCCAGCAGGGCTTCTTTACCCTGCCGCAATTCCGCCAGCAGATTCTGCTGGAGCAGATCGACGGTCACCTGGTCGATCGCCACCAGACCGGCGCCGGCCGTCAGAACAAACCGCTCGATGCCATCGAGCTTTTTCTCCAGAAAGATGGCGATCCCTTCCACATCCACAAGCTGGGTCACCTGATCCACCGCCAACTGCAGATAATTGGCGTTGGATTGAGTGACTTTCATATGCGTGCTCATGTTGTAGACGAGCATCAGCTCTTCATAGGTCAACGCCAGTTCGGCGCTGAATTTTTCGATCTGTGCCGTGGTTTTCGAGGCTTCGGCGTATTGCTCGGCAAAGAGAGAGAGCATCTGCCGCACAAACCCATCGGGCCGGGCCGGATTATCCGAAGGGCCCACATCCGCGGCCAGAATCACTCCCTTCTGTGAAGGATTGCCCAGCCGCAGCGCGAGCATATTGTCGAAATGGACGACTTCGCCGCCGTCCTCCGAATGCATATGATCGGCCAGATTTCTCAGGATATCTTCATCGATCTGCCTGGCGTCCCCGGGAGAATCTATCCGGCGGCGGCCATATTCATCCAGCGCCGCGGCCGGTACGCCCAGCTCGTTCAATCGATAAAGGAATCTTCGAATCCGTTCGATCTCTACGGAGGTCAGGATCATGTCTGTTGTCCGGCCCATACTTCCCCACTCTCCAGGCAATATTATGCCGCTGTACTATGGCTGATAACTTCCTCGATGCACTGTAAAACTTCCCGGGGGCTGAAAGGCTTGCTCAGGCAGGCCGCGATCCGCAGGGTTTCCCGCTGCGTATCGTCGATCGCAAAGCCCCGTGCCGTCAGCATCACGACGGGAATGTCGGCGGTCTCGCTGTGTTTACGCAGATTCTCCGCCAGCTCCAGTCCGGTCATCACCGGCATCTGAAAATCGGAAATGATCACATCGGGTTTTTCACGCCCGGCCAGTTCCAGCGCTTCGGCGCCGTTTTCCGCCGTGAAGACCTGATATCCGTTATTGCGAAGCTTGATCGCCACGACCTGCACAATATGAATTTCATCGTCTACGACCAATACCTTCTTGTCCGCCATTGCCGTCTCCTCGTCTAGGCTTTCGCCGTTATCTGTTGGCCGGCCGCCAGGGGGATTTCAAAACCAAAGGTGCTTCCCTTACCCACTTCGCTGGCGACAAACACCCGTCCGCCGTGCACTGTCTCGACAATTTGCTTGACCAGATTGAGGCCAAGACCGGTTCCCTTGGCCACTTTTTTATTTTGTTCGACGCGATAGAATTTATCGAATACGTGGTCGACCGCTTCGGGAGGGATGCCCACCCCCGTGTCGATCACGCTGACTCGAATGACCCCGTCGGCTTCGTTCACCTGGGATTCGATCGAGACCGACCCGCCCTGCGGCGTATATTTAACCGCATTGCTGAGCAGGTTGATGATGACCTGACTGATCATGTCTTTATCGGCGTGGACCTGGTCGTACAAAATGGCCGGCGGCGTGTGAATCGTTATGTTCTTTTCCTGCGCGTAGCTGGTGATCATCTCCACGGCATCCCGCATCAGCAGCGCCATACTCAGATTTTGCTTGTCCACTTTGATCAGACCCGATTCGATGCGGGAGATATTTAAAATATCCTCGATCAGTCGATTGAGCCGCAGGGCCTGGCTTTGGATGATCGAACAGAATTGATGGATCGCCTGTTCATCCTGCGCTTCCCCATCGACCAGCATCTCGGCGTAGGCATTGATACTGGCCAGCGGCGTTTTCAGTTCATGGCTGACGTGACTGACGAAATCGTTTTTCATCTGCGAGATTTCCTTTTCCCGCGTAATATCGTGCAGAATGGCCACAACCCCCGCGATTTCCTGTTTTTCGTCCCGGATACAGGAAAAAATGCAATCGTAAACATGGAGATGATCCCCCGCTTTTACAGTCAATTCATGTTTGAGATGGGGCAGTTTGCTCTGTCGGATATGGCACATGGAAGCGACAAATTCAGGATGGTCGATCGCCTCTCCGACCGTCCTGGCAAGCGACGATCGGGCCGAAAACCCAAAAATCTGTTCGGCGGCGGAATTGGCCAATACGATCCGATCAAAGCCGTCCACCACGACCACGGCGTCCCGAATGGTGTGAATAATCTGCTCGATGCTCTGTTTTTGTTTTTCGAGAAGCTGCAGTTTCAGGCTCAGGTCGTTCTGCCGCTGGCCGGACTGCTCCGTTTGAGCCTGGAAATTCCGCAGGCTTTCGACACATTGCCTTGCCAGAATCGAGGCGATGCCGCCGCTGCGAGAAATACTGAGTCCCGGTTGTCCCTTGGCCAGATTCCGCTCCAGCCGCTCCAGCCGCGACAACGTCCGAATCCACGCGATCGCCGGCCACAGCAGAGCCGCCATCCCCGACAGCCCGGCCAGGACCGGAATATAGCCCGCCATCGCGGTTGCCGAGGAAAGGATACACATTCCGAGCGATAGAAACACGATCCCGCAGCAGACCATAGGGACAATCTGAAATCGTCGAAACGTCAAATTGGCATTTTCATGGTTCAATGCATGGATTCCTGATGGCCGCCCAGCATGGACACCAGCTTACTGTCGGGAGTCAGCCTGGCCGCCTGTTCATACGCCTTTTGCGCCTGGGTCAACTGACCGATCTGCTGGTAGCTGCGTCCCATCATCAGCCAGGCGAATCCTCCCAGTTTGGCGCTGGAGGTAAGCGAACGGAAAGTGTCAATCGCGCCGACATAATCGGCGTTCAGATAGTGTGCGCACGCTTTCACGGCGATGGCGTCCTCCCAGTTGGGATGAAGGGCCAGAGCCCGTTTGGCGCAGGCCAGAGCGCGGTCCGGCTCGTTGCTGCCCAGAGCCGCCCGACCCATCTGCAGCCAGAGCTGAGCGTCGTCCCGATACTCGACGCTGAGATCGTTGTAGAGGCCGACCGCCCTGCCGTATTGCCCGGCATTCATATTGCACATGGCCAGGATCTGCTGATACGCCGTCTTGCGGGCGCCGGAGGACCGGGCAGCCAGCCGTTCGAACATCTGGGCCGCCTGCGGCCATTGATCCTGGGCAATGTAGCAATATCCAAGAGATTCCATGATCTCCGTGTTGTCCTCATCCAGAACCAGGGCCTGGCGATAGTCCGCCGTGGCGCCGGTCAAATCTCCTACGCGGTGTTTGATGTTGGCCACGGCGATGCGCAGATCCACGTCGCCGGGAAGCATCTGCATCTTGGCGTGCAATAAAGACTGGGCTTGATCATAGTCGCCCTGCAAGACATGGCATTCCGCCACCGCCAGAATATACTCGATATGGAGAGGTTCCAGATCCAGAGCTTTCTGATGACACTCGATCGCTCGTGCAGGCTGCTTTTGTTCATGAGCGATGGATCCTAAATACGCCCAGGCCTTGTGCAGTCGCGGGTCGGTTTCGAGGGCGTTTTCAAAATGCGTTTTCGCCTCGTCTGTGCGGCCCTGGGTGATCTGGATTTCTCCCATTAACAGATGGGCCTGTGCATTGGCCGGATCGGCGGTCAGACAGGCGCCCAGAATTTTTTGGGCGTCTTCCGTGCGGCCTTCTTCAAAATAATTTCTGGCCAGCGGGACCTTGGCCTGGGAGGTGGCGCGTTCGTAACGAAGTCGCGCCTGCGCCTTGCGCTGTTGATAACTTTCGCATCCGGCCGCTGTCGCCATCATCCACAGCGCCAGCGCCATCGTTCCGATTGTTCGTGCTCTGTCCATGATCACTGCCTCGTTCCCTAATGTTCCTGATGAATCGAAAACTCCGACCGGGCCAAGCCCGGCCGGAGTCGGGATATCCGTTTCGCCTAGAAGCGTTTCCACTTCTCGGTATCTTCCTTCTGAATGGCTTCGATCATGATCCGTTCGATCACGTCGTCGCCGGCGCCGCCGCGGAATTTGACGATCCGTTCCCGCAGACGAATGGCTTCCAGATAGGTGGGCCGCAGATGCAGCGCCCAGGTCAGCTCTTCCAGAGCGGAATGGCTGTCGCCGTTGCTGAACAGTTCAGCGGCGCGGGCATAGCTGTTTTCGGCCATGCGGGCGGTTGTGATCCAGTTCAGCCGCTCGTAGGCGCCCCACCGTTTGCGTTTGACGTCCTCGGCACGGAGGTGACCGTCGACTTCTCTGGGATCATTGATGATGTGAGGCGTCAACAGAACCATGACTTCCTGACGTTTGACAATGTCGTTGGTACTGCGGAAGGCCTCTCCGATGAAGGGGATATCGCCCAGCAGAGGAACCTGCGTTCTGGTGTTGTCGATCTGATCGCGGAACATGCCGCCGATCACTATCGTTTCCCCGTCGCGAACGACGATATTGGTCAACAATTCAGCGCTGACTTCATCGGGCACGCCCTGGGCATTCAAAGAACCGGTGCTGTCTTTGGGATGGATGTCCATCCGGATGTAGCCGTCGTTGCCGATGTAGGGACGGAAGGACAGCTTGGTGCCGGTATCAAGGAACTTGACAGCGCCCTGTTGGGTAGCGCCGCCGTCGGTGATGACATCTCCTTCCCGGTATCCGAGCTTGGTGCCGATATAGACCTGTCCCAACTGCTTGTTGATCGCCAGGATCTTGGGATTGGCCAGGATCGTCACATCGGTTAAGGTTTCCAGAGCCGTGATAAACATGGAGATATCGCCGGCGGTAACGCCAATCTTCAGGCCCGTCTGTCCGGTCCCGGCAAAGCCGCCGATATCGATGGGGCTCCCGGCCTGTCCTCCATTGGCCCAGCCGGCCGCCGTCGCCTTGGTAATGGTTGCTCCGGCGGCAAAGTTCAAATCAAATCCCATCTCAAAATCTTCGGTCAGGGTGGCGCTGAGGATCGTCGCTTCGATCAGGACCTGCTGAGGCCGAACGTCCAGCGTGTTGAGAAGGTCTTCGACCTCGACCAGCTTCTCGGGATAATCCCGCACGACGATCGTGTCGGTAGTGGCCAGATTATCCCCGCCGCTGGCGTCGGAACTGATTGAATCGCCGGTGGGCACGCCCGTCTTGGCGGGCGAGCTGGTCGCGACCGAACCATCGGCGCTCAGGATAGCGGTGACCATTTTCTTGGCTTCTTCAGCGGTCAGGTAGTACAAATTAAAGAAGCGGTATTCCATGCGACGCTTATCGCCTACGACCTGATCGTACTCTTCGGGTGTATATACATGGATGAAGTTTCCTTTAACCTCATACTTATTGGTGCCGATTACGGCCTGTAGGGCTTCTTCAAACGTCACATCGTACAGATTGGTCACCGTGACTAGGCCATCGACGTGAGATGTGGGGACGATGTTCTTCTGATACTTCATCGCCAGAAAATTCAGGGCATCCTTGATGGGCATATCTTTCTTAAACGTTATCGTCTGGATCGCCTGCCCCTGTTTATCCAGGGTGATTCCCTCGACGGCCGGCTCTATGTCCGATGCCGTCGCCGTCCGGTTCGTCGTCGAGGCAGACATAACGGGCGGATTGACCTGGCCGATGACCAGCGCGGTCATACATACTACGCCGATCAGCCAAACGGCCAGGATGGGGGCTGTTTTTTTCGCTCGGCTTTTCTTGCTGTGCACCATAATCATTCTCCTTCTTGATTAGTCGCCCGTAACGGGCTGTACCATTGCCATTTCGTGTTGGACCGTTTCCCATGCTACCGTAACGCGATTGCTCACAATGTCTTCGATCGTAAAGGTAAAAAGGCGATCTGCCTGTTTGATCTCAAAGGTCTGCCCTTTTCGGACAAGATAGTATTTCCCCTCATGCTGAATCATGGCTTCCAAGACCGCCCCGTCGTTCATAATCCCTTCGACGGTCATCCGGGAGAACATCTGCCGGGCCCGCGCCGGGGCGTCGTCGACCGGGACAGGATCGACCCGGATTTGTATCGGAGACGTATTCCAGACGCCTTCCCAGTTCGCTGTAGAAAAGACATCGGTGCCCAATTGGTCATGGCGGCCCGATTCAAAAGGCAGCCCCACATATGCAAGCCGCGTCGGCGAATCGGAGGGCGTCAGGAAAGGCGCGGCATTCGATCCGGACGCCGCGGCCGCCTTACCGGGACCGGAGGCGTTCTTCCAGAAGACGCGCACCCACAGGCCTCCCATCAGAAGCACCAGAACGCCCGCTATGACCACACGATTTCTTTTCAGGGGTTCACGGGCAATGAGCCCCGGTTCCGAGATGCCTTGTCGTACTGTTTTCATATCTTTCATTTCCCCGTCAAAGAGCCGGTCTGGCAATATACTTTCGCATCGGCGACAAGCTTGAGCCGGCCCGAAAAGTCTTCTTCGTTCTGCAATTCCAGCTTCTGGAAGCGAATCAGCCGCTCCATCCGATCCAGGGATTGTAAAAAGGCGAATATCTGAGAGAGGGAACCGGCGCCTTCCAGATTGATCGTGTTGCACTGCAGGCCGTCGATCACCGTCTGCTCCCGGGGCTGGATCAACTGGTCCTGCAGGCCGTGCGTCTTCATCTCATCGGCGATCTGCCCCCACAATTCGCTGACATCCTGGCTGTCGGCGCTGATTCGCTGGTTGTATAGCCACTCGACCGCCTCCAGCTGCTCGAGCCGGGCTTGCAGGCCCGCCAGTTGAACCACCAGAGTATCGGTCTTGTCCATATATTCGCGCCGTTCTTCGACAACACGATTGATCCGATGCGTCTTGTGAATCAGGGGATAATACCCGACCATGCCGAATCCGGCGATGACCGCCAGAGCCAACAGGCCGATGACAAGTTGTTGTCTGTCGATCCGCATTCGCTCAACGTTCTCCTGTCTGCTCCCGTGTATTGGCCAGATAGCAGCTTACTTCAAATTCGATATAATCATGCCCCTTGACGGCCTTGTTCCGCATATAGCCCGGATTGATCTGATGAAAGTAGGGCGAATTTTTCAGGTTGCCGATCAGATGGGTGACCTGGGATGTGTCCATACTCAAACCGGACATCACCAGCTTAAACCGCTGGCCGGCCTCGGGCAGTACGGCGGCTTCTTCCTTTTGCACGGAACCCAGGATGACCTTGGTCTTCGTTTGCCCCTGTCCGGCGGCCTGTTCGGCCTGGATCGTCAGGTGTTTCAGCATGATATTGGACGGAACCAGATGGGTGATTTCCGCGATGACGGCCCCGTACTGCAACTGCGGATCGAGAGTATTCAACAATCGCTGTTTCTGGGTCAGACCCAGAAACTGTGCCTGAGTCTTGAGAAAACGATTTTGGATCGTCTCATAAGTCTCCTGCGCCGCTTCGGTCCGCTCGACATATTCCTGGCCCTTCGAGACCGACAATCCCAGAGCCAGGCTGCCCACCGCCATGGCCCCGAACAGGCAGCCAAGGATCACGTACTGGCGACGGTAGTTCATTTTCCGTCGCCGACCCGACCTGTACCACTCCGGAATGAAATCGATTTCTTTCATCGTTCTATCGTCCGACCGGTGCCGGCTCATACCCTTTCATGCTCAGGCCGATCGCTACGGCCCATTCGCTCTGTTCTTCCTGTTCTCCATCCCCCAAATTCACCCGGCTCAGATCAAATCCGCGCAGGGGCTGGGCAATCCGGATCTCCACGCCCAGATGCCTTCGAAGTGCGTTAAGCAGCGTCACTTCATACGCCTCCCGTCCCGAGAACACCATTTCTTCCGGACGCTCGCCCCGGAATGTCACCGCGTAATACCGGAAACATAAAGAGACTTCCTTGGCCAGTTCCTCGATGGTATGGCTCATGGCGTCGATGACCGCCTGACGCGTCGTCGGATCCACATCGTTCTGTTCGGCATGGCGTAGTTTGGAGCGAAGCACGCCGGCCTCGGACAGGCCGATGCCAAGCCGCTCGGACACATCCTTGTCGAGCTGCCGGCCGGCCAGGGGAATCTGCTTGATAAACGTCACCTCCTGACCCCGGCCGATGATGACCGTGGTATAGAGACTGCCCACATCCACAAACACACTGACCAGATGCTGGTCTTCCTGCCGCCGGTGAGAGGTCTCAAAGCTGCGAAACAGGGCGCAGGGCACCGCATCCAGCGACACCGGCGTCAATCCGGCTTCCTCCGCCATCAGGATATGCTGCCGGATGGTCTGGTGGTCGGCTCCGAAGAAGATCACTTCATTCTTGATCTCGTCGCCGTGGTGGGCGTTGCCGGCAATGAGGTATCGAATTTCATCGGTTTCATAGTGGAGACCGAAGTGATGAACGACCTCCTCCCGCATGAATTTTTCAATCTGTTCCGGTTCTACCGTATCTAAACGCAGGCTCTTGATCTTGAGGGAATCGTTGGGAAGACAGGTCACCACCTCCCGCCGGTGAAAATCGCTTCGGGCCAGCATCTCGCGGATCGCCGAGACGGCAAACGCGCGTCGGCCGGAGGCCTCGCCGCCCAGGTCCGGATCGAACCGCATCTGATCGGCCGCCCGGATATACAGACCTTCCTCATTCTGGGCGACCTGGATCATGCGGATGGCGTTAAAGCCGATATCCAGGCCAATTGGTCTCGTCTTGTCGCGGCAAAATCCAAACATCAATACTTTCCTGAAATCCTACTGAATCGTGATATATCCGGTCACGGGTTCGACTGTCACGGTCAGGCCAAACGTATCGGCCGACAACGTGATCGTCCCGTTATTCAACATTTCCTCGCTTCCGGGCAGCCCGGCATAGGGAGTTCCCAGGTAATCAAAAGTCACGGCCTGCGCCGTCCCGGTGGCGCCGGCAAAATTCGCCGACACGATATCCACCTGGTTAGTGCGATTGTCCGCGGAAAAATCGATCAGAAAGGTGACGCCGGGATTGGTGGGATGGGTAAGCACAACACCGGCCTGATCCTGTACCTGATATCGTTCGGAGCCGGAGAGAAAGACCACGCTGTACTTCTGTTGGAAAGTAATCGCCATGCTCTTGGCGTATTCCAGGTCCGCGGCGATCATATTGGCCGCGGTGCGGACCTGGATGTCGGCCGCCGAGCTGAACATGGGAACGGCCAGCAGGGCCGCAATCCCCAGAATGACGATCACCACAATGATCTCAATAAAGGTAAATCCGGCTTTCCGGCCGCCGTCTCTGTTTTTTATCCCATTCATATTCTGCTCCATCGACATGAGGATAGAGTCTCTACAATCCACTGCTGTCTTTTCGTCCCGGTCAAAGGTCTGCTTAATCTGCCAAATGCAACCCTCCGATAAGATGGCGTATTTTGTCGATGCCTGAGAGGAACCCCCGCTCCCCGCCAATCCATTTCTGCCCCGGCCGACCGGACAGACAGCCCCATTTATGGCCTAAAAACGCGATCTGGCGCCGGCTTTACCCCCTTTGATCGTCACAATCGCTACAGACCGATTGCCCGGATTGGACCAGAACGGTTTTGTTGCAAATTGTTCTTCTCGGGCGCATATTGGCAAAAGAGCATTACCCTGTAGCCGTTATCGGACGGTTTATTGGTCTCTTTTTATGGACGTATATTGTGCTGTTTGATTTGAACTGCTTATATAGGTATGTTCAAGTATCGATCGGATCCGTGTTTCCCCAACCTTCTTGCCGTCTGCCGTCTCACGATAGGCGCTAATAAAGATCGTTCTATAATAATCGTTGGGATCAGTCACACTCTGAACGGAGTTGCCGATTGTCAGATCGTAGAACTCGAGACTGCCGATTTTGAAAGGATGTGGAAGGCGTACCCAAGGTGGAAATACCGCATTGGGATGACCAGCTGTACTTCCAGCCAGGAGGACTCTGTCCCTGCCCTTGAAAAGAGCGGCACCGGCAATATCCGTGCCTGTCCTGGTCTGCAAAATCATATTGTTGCCGCAAGCCAGTTCCGCATCGCTCTTGGCCAGAAATCCCAGGCCGATGATTGTGATGAACATCACCACGACCAGAACGATCAACAGGGCCGCCCCCGAACGTTTTTTTCTGTTATGGATCACTTCTCCCTACCTCATTAAAAACACTTGGACCGGATCGCTCCGCAGATCTGATATCCGTTGGTTTTTCCATCGGTTTCCATATCAAACAGGAGCCCTACAAACCGCACATCGGCAACAGGATCAAGAACAAATTGTATGTTGCTTATAGCCACTGCACTTTGAAGGGAATAGTTCCCGATCAATACGGTTCCGGATCCCGAGGTGGAAGGCCGATACTGAACCGAAGGCAGACCCTGGACATCATTGACAATTTCAATAAAGAAGCGTTCAGAGGCATCCTGTAAGCCATCGCCATTAGCATCGGACCACAGTTCAATCCACTGCCCCCCCGCATCGTATGCCACAACGGCATCGCTGTATCGAATCAAATCCCCGATCCGGCTTGTGGCATAGCGCAGCATCGTCTGATTGTCCGACAGATGTTCCGTTTCCCGCTGGGCGGCGTTCAGGGCGTAGCTTAACGAAACCACAGATGAAAGGATAATAGCGGTAACGATAAGCGCCATTTGAAGTTCCACCAGAGTGAAACCAAAATAACGACGAAATGTACCGGTTTTTTGAGCCATCTGATTGGTTGCCTAGTAGGAATAGATTGTGGTTCCAATTGCCGCCATCTCGACACCTTTATAGTAGACGCGAACGGTTATATAGTAAGGTCCCGAAGCGCCCATGGGCTGAGACAGAGATACCTGTCTTCGAAAAGAGCTATAGAGCGATCCTTGCAGGGTATCGGCAATTCCATAACTGGCAGGATCCGCCTGGCAATTTTTTACTTGTCCCTGGACCTCACTATAACCGTTCCATGTGAAATATATTTGCGCATACTCCGTGGCGATGATCTCTTCCAGCAGGTCCGAGGCCAGTTTGGCCGCCAGGGTCCGCCTTGCGCCTTCCATCTGCACCGAGGCCCCGGCCGCAAAAGGCAGCAGAATCCCCGCCGCCGCCGCAGCCAGAATCGATACGGCGATCATCGCTTCAATCAGCGTAAAGGCCTTGTTGTTTCGTCTGCTTTTCATTTCAAAGTATCAGGGTACGTCTTCTTTTTGTCATTCCCGCGAAAGCAGGAATCCAGAACGTCGATTGTGGCATGACGAAGGTCCATGAATCCCCGACAGGCCACCCCTTCCGGAAAACATCAGTACAAACCATTCTGCGTACAGTCGTTGGCCCGAAATTCGCCTGTCGCGGCGTTGAGCCACCACCCGGTATTGACCTGGCAGCAAGGCCTGGCGTCATGCTCGTTTACGAACTGGATCGTGTCGAGCCCGTTGAACACATTGCGGGGGATCCGCTTGAGATAGGGCCCGAACCCGTCGGCGCCCTGGCCTGTCAGATCCGCCACAAACTGTTCCGCATCCACCGCCCCGCCCTGCTCGCTCTGGCCGGGAAGCAAATCGTCATGCTGAATCTTATACAGCTCCATCTGGCTGCGCATCTTCTGCAGGTCGCTGAGCAGCTCGCTCAGGCGCGCCTGCTGGCTGGCCCGGCTGAACTGGGGCACCACGACCGCCGAGGTAATGCAAAGAATAATCACCACGATGAAGACTTCCATCAGGGTGAATCCGCGTTTTTCCGTTTCCATTGCCGCGTCCATTGTTCTATCCACCTATCGCCTTTGCCTGGTTCAAAAAAAGAGCCGACCAGTTTTTGACTCATGTCGCAACCGGTCGGCTCGCATTTGATCGTCTCTCCCAGTCGGAGATTAGTACGAACTTAATACCAAAGCGCCTGTGTACCCTGTCGTGGCAGCGCTGATACGTCCCGTGGTGGCGTTATAGACCCAACCCACTCCGGCAGCGTCCGCCGCGGCAACCGTGTTGCTGTTGACGAACTGGTTGGTGGGAATGCGTTCCAGATAGGGACCGAAATCCGTACCGGCAGCGCCGTTGATGTTCGTTTGTCCCGTCATCTGCGTCACAAAGTCCGCCACGGTGGGCGTCTGGCCCAGATGCTGCACCTTGTACAGCTCAATCTGCGAACGCATCGTCTGCAGGTCGGCCCGCAGGCTGTTGACGCTGGCTTCTTCGCTGGCATTCGTGAACTGAGGGATCACGATCGCGGCCAAAATGCCGAGGATCACGACCACGATCAGAATTTCCACCAGCGTGAATCCTTTTCTCATTCTACGTTTCATGTTCAGTCTCCCTAAAATTTCCAGTACCACTCGGACAGTTTTCTTTCGTTCCTTGCTTACGCCAATGCGTCCCTGCCGCACCTTGATTTGTCTTCAGAGCCGATGCAGACGCCACAGAGAACTTTGTTCTTCGCTTCGGCTCAACCGTCTTGGGCGACGTGCACGAAGTACCTTTAATGCGGCCGAACATCGGTCTGTTCTGTTTCGATATAGAGTTCCAAAGAACTGCATCAAACCAAGGAAAAGATAAGAAACAAAACCGGCTCCGCCTATCCGGGGAGGCGCTTATGGGAAAAATATTTACGAAACGACTTCGGTGCGGAGCGGACAGGCGATACAGACGGTACCGCCGGCGCAGCGACCGATAAGGGAGGGCATTAGGGATCATTTATAAGGACATTAAAACATGGTGAAGATGGGGTGGCAAATGAGAAATCTGGATCTGTCGTTTTGTGGAATCGATATGGCTCAACATCACCATAATCGAGGGGACGCTTTTGATGGCGGAGGCGATCTTATCGGCCCATTCGATCAGCACGACGGAATGAGAATGGCATAAATCGTCGAATCCCAGCATTTCGAATTGCCGTATGGATTCGAGCCGATAGGCATCCAGATGATATAACTCCAGGCCGGAGGTTGTGGCGTATTCGTTGATCAGAACAAACGTGGGGCTGCTGACCAGGTCTTCATCCGCCACGCCCGCGCCGTCGGCGATGCCTTTGACCAGGTGCGTCTTGCCGCTGCCCAGCGGGCCGACCAGGCAGAAGACCTCCCCGCCCTGCAGCGCTGCGCCGATCCGCTTGCCCAGGGCGATGGTTCCCTGCGGCCCGTCCGTTACGATGACGTTCTCATCCTGGCTTGCCGGAGAATTCATAGATGATCATATCCCCCCGGCGTCAGTTCGCGCATCGATCCATCCGGCAGAACGATCCGCATCCCGGATAAATTGGTGACTGTCCCTATTTTATAATAGGGGACAGTCGCCCTTTTTTCATAGTCCTGCGGGGCGATGGTAAACAAAAGTTCAAAATCTTCCCCGTCATTCAAAGCGCTGATTAAAGGATCAGTTTGTTTTTGAGCGGCCTCGGAGAGGGGAATTCGTTCGGCTTCGAGGACCGCCCCTACCCCGCTTTGCGTGCAAATCCGGTTCAGGTCGGTGCTCAGACCGTCGCTGATATCCATCATGGCGTGAATCGGGACCGCTTGCGCCAGGGCTATTGCTTCCTTCACGCGCGGCGTAAACGTAAGATGTTTTCCCGCCCGGGATCCTCCCAACACCCCGGTGACGCAGATGACATCGCCGACTCTGGCTCCGCTGCGCCGGACCGGCTTCACTCCCTCAACCGGGGTGCTCAGCATGGTGATATTGATCGCCAGCCGCTGGGCATCGTCCTGCCAGACCGTTATATCCCCTCCAACCAGCGGACAATCGAACGCCTCGGCGGCCCGCTGCACGCCCCGATGAATCTGCCGCAGATGATCGGCCCCGAAGCCCTTCGGCAGCGCGCTGGCCCCGACGGCGCACAACGGACGCGTCGCCATCGCGGCACAGTCGCTCAGATTGACATTCATCGCCTTGAACCCCACCTGCTCCAAAGTATGGATGCGCAGGTCGAAATGCGTCCCATCCAGCAGCATGTCGGTAGTGATCAGGACGGAGCCGCCATCGATGCGCGCCTGGGCCATGTCGTCCCCGATGCCGATGGGAAAACGCGCCGGATCGAGAGCGGATTGCGCGGCAAACCAAGCCGTTATTGGGTCTTCGCCGGGGCTCATCGTTCGCCCAGCTTCCGCATCCAGTAGGCCACCTGCTCGGCCGTCTGCGCCGGGCTGGCAGCCCCTTCGGTCTTGTACTGCGTTACCACCCTGGCCTGATCGAGAACATCGGCCACATCGGCCTCGATCTTGTCGCAGACCATACGAAACTGCTCCACGGTCAGGTCCGTCAACCGCTTGTCTTCTTTCTCGCACTGAGCCACAAGCGCCCCGACGATGCCGTGCGCCTCCCGGAAGGGGACACCCTTTCGCACCAGATACTCGGCCAGCGCGGTGGCCTCGAGAAAGCCCCGATCCATGCCGGCGGCGATTCGGGCCGTATTGAACCGGGTCCCATTGACGATCGCGGCGGTCATATCCAGAGACAAATCAATCGTATCGGCGGCCTGGAAGACATGAATCTTGTCTTCCTGCAAGTCGCGGTTGTAGGTAGACGGCTGTGCCTTGAGGATCGTCAGAATCGCCATCAGCGCCCCGTAGACCGAGCCGGTCTTGCCCCGGATCAGCTCGAGCATATCGGGATTTCGCTTCTGCGGCATCATGCTCGACGAGGTACAGTATTTGTCGTCAATCGTAATAAAACCAAACTCGTTGGAACAATAGAGAATCCAGTCCTCGGCCAGCCGTGACAGATGGACGGCGATCAGCGAACAGTCGAAGATAAACTCCGCGCAGAAATCCCGGTCGGATACGGCATCGATGCTGTTGTAGGTAATCCCGGAAAAACCCAACAGGGCCGCCGTGGATTGCCTGTCCAGGGGGAGTGTGGAACCGGCCACCGCACCCGAACCCAGCGGACATACATTGAGAAGATCCCGACAGTTCTTCAGCCGCCGCCAGTCCCGTTCCAATTGCTCGACAAAACTCAGCAGATACGCCCCGATCACAATCGGCTGGGCCCTCTGCAGGTGTGTATACGCCGGCATGATGCCGGCTTTATACTGATCCGCCAGTTTCACCAGGGCCTGCTGCACGAGGGTGATCCGCGCCTGCATCAGCTCGATTTCATCCCGCATCCAGAGTCGGATATCGGTCGCGACCTGGTCGTTGCGGCTTCGTCCGGTGTGCAGTTTCTTGCCGACGTCACCGATTTTGCGGATCAGGGCGTCCTCGACGGCCATATGGATATCTTCGTGAACCTTGTTAAATACGAAGGTTCCGGCGGCAATCTCGTCGCCGATCTCAAAGAGGGCCTTCTTGATCTGGCCGTATTCGGCCTTGGTGATCAGCCCCTGGTCGGCCAGCATCTGGGCATGGGCGATCGATCCGGCGATGTCCACTTTATACAGCCGCCGGTCATAGGACAGCGACTCGACAAAATTCACCGCCAGATCGTCGATCTGGCCGCTAAGCCGCTTCTCCCAACTCTTCTCGCTCTTGCCCATTCGTTTGCTCCCTATTCCGCTTGCACTTTCAATCGTATCCCGAATACGCGAATCATAGGGAGGCGGACCTTCCCTGTCAAGATGGACCCGGTTGGCTCATCCTTGTCCCGTATTCTGGAACGTGATCAGGAACAGCTGAATTATTTCCGGAGGTTTTCCAGCAGGTAAAGGCCGCTCTTGCCGGGAGCCAAAACGTCGATATCGCCGTCATCGTCAATATCGGCGACCGCAGTGTTAATGCCAAAGCCGACCTGTCCGCCCTCGTGCAATAGATGTCGAGTCCATTGCTTTGCTGTACGGTTGAAAGTGTAATAATATACACAGACCGGATC
The DNA here is from genome assembly GCA_016930745.1 of Sedimentisphaerales bacterium. Lineage (GTDB taxonomy): Bacteria > Planctomycetota > Phycisphaerae > Sedimentisphaerales > Anaerohalosphaeraceae > JAFGGE01. Next base: position 413 of record JAFGGE010000067.1, on the reverse strand, counting down.
GTTGCCGCCGGGATCATGTCCGTTATGAGCATAATATCGTTTGCCCGTAAGCAGGTCTTCTATGCCGTCTCCATCAAGATCGACAAAAAGCATATAATGAGGCTGAGACCAGGACTGGTCAATCGTATGCTTGGTCCAGGTCCGTTTGCCGTCGGCATCCTTACCCTGCTGGAACCAGTAAATGCCGTAATTGTGCCCCATGCCCCAGACGATATCGTTGTCTCCGTCGCCGTCCACATCGTGCACAAGAATCGGGATACTGGTTGTGCCAAGCTGGAACTCGGCCAGCCAGACCCATGAACCGTCGGCCTGCTGCTGCGCCCAGCCGTTAGGCGCGACGACATCGCAACGGCCGTCGGAATCCACGTCGCCGGCCCCGATCCCATGGCCGGCCGCCGGCTGCGGCAGATCAT
>JAFGGE010000066.1 GCA_016930745.1 Sedimentisphaerales bacterium | reverse complement strand
GTACGCTGGAAGAAACCGATTATTTGACTCATGTGCGGAATTTGTGCCATCTTTCATGCCGATGCGGTTGAAACGGAGGATTCCATTCAAAAAATGGTGGCCGTCTTAAGACATCGCGGCCCCGATGCGACCGGCATCAGGACCTTTTTGAAGGGGGGATTGGGCCATACGCGATTACGCATCATTGATCTGCAGTCTGGCGATCAGCCCATGGAAGATCCGACGGGAAGGTATTGGATAACGTTCAACGGAGAGATTTATAACTATCGCCGGATTCGCGCCGAGCTGGCCTTGCTGGGACATACCTTCCGTACGCAATCGGACACGGAAGTGATTTTGGCGTCCTATGCGCAATGGGGCCGATCCTGCCTGGATCGTTTCCGTGGCATGTTTGCTTTTGTTATTTGGGATTCCAGAGATCACACGGTGTTTGCTGCGCGGGACCTGTTTGGAGAAAAACCTCTGTATTTCGGAGCGGAACGACAAAATACTCTGCTGGTTGCTTCCGAGATAAAAGCCCTGATCGCATCCGGCCGTATTGAGACGCATCTGGATTACACCTCTGTGGATGCCTATCTTGCTTTTGGATATGTCCCGCCGGATCGAACGATCTATGCCAATATACATACCTTGCCTCCCGGCCATTGGCTGTTTTGGGATGGAGAAAAGACGACTATTGCCTGTTATTGGAGGCCGTCTTTGAACACAAAACAAAGAACCCTGAACGCCGCGGCCGAGGAGATGGACGAACTGCTTCGGCAGGCGGTGAAACGCCAGATGATCGCCGATGTGCCGATCGGGGCGTTCCTCAGCGGCGGCCTGGATTCCAGTACGGTCGTAGCTCTGATGTCGTCATGGGCTGGTGGTTCGGTAAAGACATTTTCCGTAGGATTTGGCGATTCTATTGACGAATTGCCGTACGCCCGATCCGTGTCCCGGAAATATGCGACGGAACATTTTGAAATGGATCTTGGCGAGCCGGATGTGGGCCGGATGCTGGAACGAATGGCTCAGGTGTATGATGAGCCTTTCGCGGATACATCCAATATTCCGACCTATCTGATCTCCCAATTTGCCCGAGAACATGTCAAGGTTGTACTGTCCGGCGACGGAGCGGACGAATTGTTGGGAGGATACGGTTGGTATATTCCGCTGGTCCGTTCGGAGACAGCAAAGTCCTCCTTGGTAAAATGGATTCTGTACCGGTCGCTGAGCCGTCTTCTGCGACCTCAGCGCGACGAACTGCATTTGAATTCTATGGCCCTGGGTCTGTCGGCGCGATGGCCGGATATGTGGACGCGCAATATCATGTGTCATATGCAGATGCGCCCCGTAACGCGTCGGCGGTTGTGGAAAGATCGATGGGATGGCGTTGCATCGTATTATCCCGGGGATTATTTTCAGCCCGCCCGGGAGGTCCTGGGAATGAACCGAGCATTTGCCTATGATTTGTCATCCTATTTGCCCGGTGACATTCTTGTCAAGGTGGATCGTGCTTCTATGGCTCATGGGTTGGAGACGCGAACGCCGTTTTTAGACCGCGACTTTGTGGAATTTGCTTTGTCTCTGCCGGCCTCCCTGAAGGCGACATCCGATCAGACCAAAGTCCTGCTGCGCCATGTGTATGAACGCCTGTGGCCTGAAACGGTACAGAAGCGGGGCAAACAGGGTTTCGGTTCTCCTATCGACCGATGGCTCACACGTCCGGATGTACAAGAGCTGGCCAGGGAAATCACGGGAAATGGCACGCGATTGAAAACCTTGCTGCCGGGCGTGACGACGTTTCCGGAAAAAGACGCTTATACCGCCTGGATTATCCTTGTTTTGGGACTGTGGCTGGAAAAAAATCAGGTCAAAGTGTGATGGAAATTTCGGTCGGTGGAACAAAATAGTCCCGAAATCACAGTCCTCATGAGTGTTTATAATGCACAGGACTATCTGCGTGAGGCGATCGAATCCATTCTTGGCCAAACGTTTAGAAATTTTGAATTTCTGATAGTAAATGATGGTTCTACAGATGCCTCACGAGAGATCGTTTTGTCGTATCAGGATCCAAGAATTCGCCTGGTTGACAATCCCTCCAATATCGGTCTGACGCGATCTCTGAACCGCGGATTGAACATGGCCCGGGGCAGATGGATTGCCCGCCAGGATGCCGACGATGTGTCATTGCCCGAACGCATGGCTCGGCAAATCGAATTTATACAGGCCCATCCGGAACGTGTAATCGTAGGCGCCCAGGCGGAGATCATGGATGCGGGCGGCAGGGCCGTTCGGACGGGATTTTCTTTCAAGCCCACAACATCTCTGGGGATCAAGTGGGGCGTTCTGTTTGGCTCGCCGTTTGTGCACTCTTCGGTTCTGTTTCGCAAAAACATCATCTGGAAAGAACTGGGGGGATACAATGAGGCGTTTAAGACCAGTCAGGATTTTGAGCTTTGGTCGCGTCTGCTGCTTCGGCACACTGGCCGGAACCTGACACTTGTGCTTGTGAGGACTCGTCGGCATCCTGGGAATATCTCTGGGAATTACCCCGTTACGGACATAGAAATGGTTCGAAAGAGGATCATCGACAACTTGTGTGAAATCCTGCAGTGGAATTGTGCCCCTTCGACCTGGGTGGATGTATGGGTTGGCGTGAATAATGCTCCCGCGGTTTCCTGCCCAGCGGCTCCGAAAGAGGCGATCGTGTCGTTTGACGCCATCTATCGGCGATTCCTCGAACTCCATCCGGAGGGAGCAACCAATGAAGATTTGCGCCGGTCGGCCGCGATGGTTGCCATGACAGTATGCCGATACTATTGGAAACGTTGTCCGGCTATTGCTGTTACAATGTTGCGGAAATCCATGCAACTGCATAGCCGGACGGTTTTACGGATTGCGGGACATTCTTTTCGTCGCACTGTCTGCTGTGAAGGATAAGCGGAAATGTCGAGCCGTCCCTTACTACGAAGCCTTTCAGTATTATATAAAGCCGTTCCTTTAAAAGGCATTCGATCCTGTGTATTCCGCCTTTATTGTGCCATGATACGTAAACGAACGGTTACGGTTTGTCTGGATGGCATTCGATATCGTTTGGATCTTGGCGAGATGATTGATTTGTGTTTATATCTGGATCGGTATGAACCGGACGTGACCAGGGCGATCAATCGCCTTTGTAAGCCGAGCCGGGCGGTTTTGGATATCGGCGCCAATATCGGGGCTCATACGTTACGTATGGCCAAACTGGTTGGGCCGAAAGGGCATGTTTACGCTTTCGAACCGACCGATTACGCCTTTGAAAAGCTCCGGCACAATGTCTGCCTTAATGATTTTCACAATGTGGAATTATTCAAGATAGCATTGTCCGATCAGAATCGCCCGGCCCGACAAGCAAATTTTCGCGCCAGTTGGAAAACGGATGGAACCTCGAAAGATACCGCTTGCCCGGTTGACTTTAAACGGTTGGATGACTGGGCGGAGGAACATAATGTGCAGTGTGTGGATTTGGTCAAGCTGGACGTGGATGGACACGAATATGCGGTGCTCACGGGGGGGGAACGTATATTTCGGCGCTGCCGCCCGCTATTGATCATCGAGATCGTGGACTGGCATTTCAAACAAGTCGATCAAAATCCATTACAACTTTTGCAGAAATGGGGGTATCGTTTCTGGAATTTATGTAGTGGCAGAGAATACTCCACCCTCGATGAAGTTCGAAAAGATGTTCCTGCAGACGGCAAGACTTTTCCCGGCTCCATTTCTGAACTGTTGGCGGCGGTCGAATTGGATGGGGAGAAACAATGGATCTCAAAACCCGTTTAGACACCATCGGTTGTACTCCGGAATCGAGGATAGTGCGGCTATATGCTCGATAATTTCAGACGATTCGTTACCGAGACATTTTGGGTGAACTGGATGGGGATCATCCATCCCTGGAGGTTATGCAAGGGGATAACACTTACGGCAGGCCAGTACTTTTCGTATAAAAAGAGAACGGACGAGGTCGTTTCCCTGCGCGATATAATTCCATGTTGTATCGACCGCACACAAATATCGAGCAGAATCAGCGATATGTATACCTATCAGGATGCATGGGTGGCCCGTCGAATTTTGCAGAAGAAACCGGCTGTGCATGTGGATGTGGCGTCCTCCCCTGCCTTTCTGGTGATGGTGTCTCTGTTGGTAGACGTAAAAACCGTGGATATTCGCCCGATCGAGACGAGGCTGCCGGGAATTTTCCCGCGGCGGGGGGATATTACCCGACTTGATTTTGCAGATAACAGTATTTCATCGGTTTCCAGTCTTTCCGTTATGGAACATGTCGGTTTGGGCCGTTATGGCGATCCTCTCGATCCCCAGGGCACCGTTAAAGCCGCGATGGAATTGTGTCGTATTGTAGCTCCTGCCGGAGATTTATATGTGGCTGTGCCGACCGGAGCCGTGTCGAAAGTGTGTTTTAACGCCCATCGAATTTTCCGTCCTGAAGATTTTATCGGCCTTTTTAGCTCCTGCCGCCTGGTCGCGGAGACATACGCCCTGCACGGCGGCGGGTATATGGAGCGAAATGCATATGATTCGGCAGGCAGGCCTTACGCCTATGGTTGCTATCATTTTACAAAATAGGTTCCTTGCTGCCAAATGGAGATGAAGTAATAGAGAGATGGCGGATCCGCAAGTTCCCAAGCCCGATGTGATGCCCGTTGATCGAGCGAAGTGGGCCGGGCAGGTCTATCTGTCCAATTTTGTCAACTCCTACTACCAATATCGCGACCTGCAGCGCTGGCCTCAAGTCCGGTCCGTACTGATCGTGGGTCCAGGCCAGGGACTCTCAGAGCAGATTCTGCGATGGAAGGGTTACCGTATTACGACTCTGGATATCGATGCGGAGTTTTCGCCGGATGTAGTGGGAAGCGTGCATGAAATGACCATGTTTACAGATCGGCAATTTGATGCCGTGATCGCTTCGCATGTGCTGGAACATCTGGCCGAACCCTATTTGAATCCGTCGCTTCGGGAAATAGCGCGGGTGGGAAACCATGCGATTATCAGCCTCCCGATCGCCGGACGGCATTTTCAGATCCGATGCAAGGCCGATATCAAAGGGCTGGATCGTTCCGTCATTGTAGACCTGTTCAACGTTTTTCACAGACCCGATGGCGTCACGCCTCGATACAGCCAGGGGCAGCATTTCTGGGAAGTGGGGATGCGGGGATTTCGAAAGAAAGATCTATTACGACGAATTTCATGCTTTTTTGAAATTGTGAAAGTTTATCGAAACCCTGACTGGAATCCGAGTATGACTTTTTTACTGCATTCTCGCTTTTCAAAAAGGTCTTTAGGATGAGCATGAATATCCTTTTCGCTTTCTGCAAGCATGGAGTGGAGGGACAAGGCAGAGCTGAGGGAATTCGGGCCGCGTCAAACGAGCATTTCCGTTTTATTCCATTTAACCAAACGGGGTATCTGGATATGCACAGGTATTTAAGCTCCGTGGATCTGGATCGTTTGTACCGTGACAAACATCCGGGTTTGATGCGGATGTATGCTGATTTTGAAACCCTTCTTATTCAGAAAAACGTCCATGCGGTCGTAGTGACGGATGCGCCTCCATTCCATCCGGATTATCTTCGAAAAATACATGTTTATAAAGTGCTTTATTCCCAGGATGATCCGGAATCTACATACATGCGGAATATTCCTTATCTTCATGCCTATCATCATGTGTTTTACGCGACGCCGGTGTATTCGCGCGAACTGAATATGGCGGAAAAAATGCAGGAAACCGGAATGATAAACAGCGATTTTGTTCCGATCGGCGCTCTCGATATCGATTATGATGCTTCCTTGTCTGAAGAACAGATTTTTGCTCTGAAACGGGATATTGATATCGTATTTATAGGAACGTTTCACCGGAGAAAAATTGAAACACTGGTTCGGTTAAAGAAATATTTCAAACAAAGATTCTGCTGGAAAGGATATTATCGTCTTAAACACAAAGTCTATATCAATGTACGGTACGGAGCGAAATGCTGGCCCGGCCCTGTTTCTTACGAAGAAAGACTTCGTCTTCATCAGAGGGCCAAAATCGGAGTCAATATTCACAATGGTTACGACCTTCCCAATCTGGGGAACAATCGCTTGTACTATATTCCCGCTAACGGCGCATTGCAGCTAACGGATGGAGTGGATTATCTCGATACAATCTATGACTCGGGGACCGAAGTGGTGGGATATCGGGATGTTGAAGAATTGATCGGAAAAATTGAATATTACTTATCGCATGAAAAGGAACGAGAGCAAATCAGTCGAAACGGTTATCGGCGAGTTATGAAAGAATATCGTTTCTCCGATATTACCCGGAGTACTGGTTTATTGATTGAAAAGGGAATGAAGCGAATTAACTGGCAGGTATCTTCTCCCTAGAAAGCATACATAAGACATATAAAATACGTTTATAAATTCTTCAGATATTGCATGAATCCACTCCATGACATATGTTTGAATCCGCTGCAAGTAAACCGTAAGTCCCTTGGCGTAATGACTTCGGCCTTTTTAGCGGTTCTTGTTTTATTGTTAATAACATCGCCGCAGCAGTGTCGAATCCTCTTGCCCGGTGCCTCCCTCGGATTGACTGCGCTGCTTTTTTTCTGTATCGTTTGGAATCGCCCCGAATCCATATCCATACTGGATATCGGGGTGCTGTATATGGCGGCTCTCTGCTGTTACAGCCTGATCCCCATTGTTTTCTATTTGCTCAGCGGAATGAAATTTACCTCGTATAGTGCTCTGCAGTTCCAGTTTTATCCTCCGAGTCCTGAGATGTTTTCTTCGCTTGCATGGAGGTATGCTGTTTTTACGATGGCATTTGCCGGTGTCCATCTTCTCTCGCGAAACGGTGTATCAGAGAAAAAACCCTTAAGGGAGCCTGTTTTTCCGACTATCATAGCTCTGTTTATATGTATATTCCTATTGTATGTGGCGTTATTGGCGGTCGAAGTGTTTTATGGAGTGGAGTTTGATATATCTTACCGCAGAGATCTTCTGGAACAACAGCAGCGTTTCATGGAACTTCCTCTTCTGGCACAACAGATTCTGCAGAATATAGATGGAATTTTATTTGGGATGCGATTTGCGATACTGATCGTATTGGTGGCTTTTTGGAGAATTCGCTGGTGTCGGCTTCTGCTTCTGTTATGGCTCTTATGGCTTGGATGCGTCTATGCATTCGCCATGGGAGCAAGAACCAAACTCGTTCTCACATATCTGGCGGTTGTCCTGTTGTATCATCGCTATGTTCGTTCGTTTTCCGTTTCTTTATTAGCAACAGGAGCGATCCTTTTGCTGACGGGTTTTTTTGCCATGTCGGTTTTACGCGGCCATGAAGATCTGCGTGTAAGCTTGGGGATTTTTTCCCAATGGCTTTCGGAAAGCGGCTGGCGCGCGGCATTTTCCTTCGGGACGGAATTTCAGAACGGTTTCGCCGGTGCATACGATCTGTTTCGCCTGAAGCAGGCCGGGATGATCGAGCACATTCCATGGCAGATCCAGGCCGCGGATTTACTGCTGTTGATTCCCAGTCAGTTGTTGCCTTTTGGCAAAGTAGATCCGCAACAATGGTATTGTGAAATAACCGATGTCTATGGGTATTTCATGCTGAATCCTGTCGGACAGGCGATTCTCGGGCTGGATTGGCTGGAATTGGTTCTTCGGGGCGCAGCGCTGGGTTGGATCCTTGCCCAATTGCACAATTGGTATTCTCGCAATAGCAACCGCTTTTTTGTTGTTTGGGCCTATCTATGGCTTGCCGTATTTTCCTATTATTCCATACGATCGACGACATTTGGTTTTTTGTATATTATTCTATATCGAATTGTCCCTTGTTTTTCGCTCGTTGGAATTGTCGCTCATGTATTTCTCCATCGGCCAATTACCCTGGCTGGCAGGCCCGGTCTCCTTTGTTGTTCATCCGTGCCAGATGTGGAAAACCAATAGGATGTCGATAACGCCCTTTCCCTAATTTCTTTTGACGGACGACAAAATCAGAACACATAGAAACGAGAATGGCCAAGGGAGTAAAATGGACGATAAGACTCAGGAAGAAAAATGCCCAAACCCCGCTGGCATGGAACTGCATTCCTATTCGAAAAATATCCATTCCCAATTTGGCGAAGATGGGATTATCGAAGAAATACTAAATCGATTGCATACGCTCGCAGAAACAAACGGTTGGTGCGTTGAATTGGGAGCCTGGGACGGCATGTACTTGTCCAATACCCTTAACCTGATCAGCGCTAAAGGGTATAAGGCTGTATTGATAGAGGGAGACAAGGAGAAATATCGAGCCCTGGTGAAGAATATATCCTATCAGGATGTCTATAAAATCTGCACTTATGTGTCATTTGATGGCGACAATTCTCTCGACAACATTCTAAAAACCACTCCAATACCGATAGATTTTGATTTCTTATCGGTGGATATTGATGGGTGTGATTATTACATATTTGAATCCTTACGACAATATCAACCGAAGATCGTTTGCATCGAGTACAATCCTTCTATTCCCAATGAAGTGGATTTTATACAATCCAAAGATTTTAGCGTAAAACAAGGAGCAAGCGCAAAATCGCTGATTAAACTGGCCGCAGAGAAGGGCTATTCGCCTGTGGCGATAACCGAATGCAATCTTATTTTAGTGCGAAATGAGTTATTGAAATATGTTCTTGGCGATAGAACGCTTTCTCTTGGCGATCTGAGAGACGATCTGGAGGCAAAAACTTATTTGTTTGTCGGCTATGACGGAACGATTCTTTCGAATAAAAAGGAATTTACTCTCTTTTGGCACGGGATAACTCTGGAAACCTCAAAAATGCAGGTGCTGCCGAAATATGTAAGAACGTATTCATCCGATTACAATATTCTGCAAAAAATCGTGTTCCATTTGTGGTTTTTGATAAAACGGCCAGGAACCAATGGCGGCTCCTTAAGCAGAATTAATAGCCGATCCCGGCGTAAAAACAAGGATTAATCAAGGAAATGAATAGGACAAATTGACGCCGTTGTCAGGATAAGAGCAGGGCCAAGGATTCAAATGCATAGTTGAACGGAAACGAAACAAATGTGCGGCATCTGCGGTAAAATGGTTTTTCAGGATACAAAAGTCGATAGCGAACAGATCGAAAAAATGTGCTCTGTCCTGGCGCATCGGGGGCCGGACGGCCGTGGCGTCTATACGGCGCCTTTTATCGGATTGGGGCAGCGGCGTCTGGCGATCATCGACCTGAACCGCAATGCCAATCCCCCTTTATCCAACGAGGATGGGACTGTATGGTTGGTCTATAACGGCGAAATCTATAATTATACGTCCCTGCGAGCCGAGCTGGAAACAAAAGGCCATCGTTTCCGTACACAGTCGGACACGGAGGTTGTCGTTCACCTTTATGAAGAGTATGGAATGGATAGCTTGTCCCGGATGCGGGGCATGTTTGCGTTTGCCTTGTGGGATGCGTCCAGAAAAAGGTTGTTTGCCGCGAGGGATCGTCTGGGACAAAAGCCGTTCTTTTACACGGTCACGGGAAAGGCCTTCATTTTCGGTTCCGAGATCAAGGCCATCACCGCCGATCCGGATGTTTCTATCGAACCCGATTGTTTCGCCCTTGATCAGTATCTGACATGGCAATATGTCCCCAGTCCGTGGACGGCCTTTGCCGGTATCCACAAGCTTCCGCCGGGCTGTTATGTTACCTGCTCGACCGACGGCCGAACCGAGGTGGTTCGATACTGGTCGCCGCCGGCCCCTCATAAGACACGGCAAAGCCCGGAAGAAATCCAGAATCGTCTGATGATGCTTTTGGATGAATCCGTGCGATTACAGATGATTTCGGATGTCCCTTTGGGCGCATTTCTCAGCGGGGGGGTGGATTCGGCCGCCCTGGTGGCTTTTATGGCGCAGCATAGCCGTCGACCTGTCAAGACTTTTTCCATCGGTCTGGAAGAGGACGAGTATAATGAGCTGCCGTATGCGCGGCTTACGGCCGAACGATGCGGCGCAGAACATCATGAATTTGTGGTCCGCCCTGATGCCGTCGAAGTATTGCCGCTGCTGGTGCAGCACTACAATGAACCGTTTGCCGACAGCTCCGCCCTTCCGACATACTACGTTTCCCAAATGACCCGCCCCCATGTGACGGTCGCTCTCAGCGGCGATGGGGGCGATGAATCCTTCGCCGGATATACCCGATACGCCTGGATGAAACGATGGCAGTCGTTGGATGTCCTGCCGGGTTGGTTTCGAGACGGAATTACGGCGGTTCCCCGTTGGCTTTTGGATCCTGTTTCGTGGAACAATACGGCGGCTCGTCTGAGCCGGGGTTTGGAAATGGTCCGTTCCGATCTGATGAGCCGTTATCGTATGGAAATGTCCATTTTCAAGCCGGTGGAGCGTCGGCGGGGGTATACATCCCGGTTTTGGGCGATGATTCAGGAACATTCTCCCCAGGAAAACAAGCCGTTACGCTTGCCCAAAGAGCCCCATGAGGACGCCGTCGACTGGATGATGCGGCACGATCAGAATTTCTATCTGCCCGATTGTTTGATGGTCAAAACCGATGTTGCTTCTATGGCGAACGGCCTGGAAGTACGCAGTCCCTTTCTGGATCATCGGCTGGTCGAGTATGCGGCGTCGATTCCTTCGACGATGAAACTTAAGGGATGGATTGGAAAACGGATTTTCCGAAACACCGTAGCAGACCTTTTGCCGGAGAAAATCCTGACAAAGCCGAAAACTGGTTTTGGTATTCCGCTGAGAAAGTGGTTTTGCGGCCGGCTGGGGGAGATGCTTCAGGAAACATTGCTGGATGACCGATCTGTCCGGCGAGGCCTGTTTGAACCGGTGTTTATTAGGAAGCTTGTTGTCGAACATCGCAGCGGCCGTCGCGACTGGAGTTATCGATTGTGGGCATTATTGTTTCTGGAATTGTGGTTTCGCGAGTTTATCGATTGATGGACAGCACACTCCAAAAGCCGCTTCGCATCCTCCATCTGATTCCGCATCTCAGCGGGGGGGGGGCAGAGAGGCAATTGACTTATCTGAGCAGAGGATTGGCGGATCGCGGACATGCGATTCATGTGGCGTACCTGACAGAAGGTCCGGATCCGGCCAGTCATTCGTCCGAGCCCATCCACTACCATCGATTGCGCCGCTGGAATAATTATGATCCTCGAATTTTATGGGGATTATATCGTTTGATGGACAGGATAATTCCCGATATTGTGCAAACCTGGATTCCCCAGATGGATATTCTCGGCGGCATGGCATTCCGAAAAACCAGGACGCGATGGATCCTCCGCGAGCCCAGTTGTGCGCAGGCCTGGCCGAATACCTGGAAAAATCGCCTCCGTATTTGGTCGGCTCGAAGGGCTTCGGCGATCGTCGCCAACTCCATGGCCGGCTGTCATTACTGGAATACAATGACACCGGACATTCCCTGTATTCTGATTCCCAATGCCGTTCCGGTTAATGCCATAGATGCTGTTCCGCCCATGGTTCCCCGCCGGCAGGGCGTTCTATCGCAGGACAAAGTGATTGTGTATGCCGGGCGATTTTCCGAGGAAAAAAACCTGCCATGCCTTCTTAATGCCCTGGCCTGCCTGAAGAAAAAAACGTCGTTTGTCGTGATTTTCTGCGGAACAGGTCCATTGGAAGCGTTTTTACGACGGCAGGTATACAGGTTGGGCATGGAAAGGGAGGTGCATTTTGAGGGGATATGCTCCCAGCAGCAGGTCTGGGCGTGGGTGAAACGAGCCGATGTGCTGGTTTCTCTGGGCGAATTTGAAGGATGTCCGAATGCAGTCCTGGAAGCGATGGCTTGTCGATGTCGTTTACTGGTTTCGGATATACCCGCCCATCGGGAATTACTGGATGACACTGTAACCGGGTTCGTGAATCCCCATGATGAGAAACAAACGCAGGAAGTCCTTTGGCAGTTGCTTTCTGAAACGGAAGAAGACTGTCGAATTCGAAAGGCGAGATTGATAGCCGAAAAGATGACCATAAACCGGATGGTCGATGGTTACGAGAAATTGTATCGGAAAATTCTGGCAGGAGAGATTGCTGTTTCTTCTTTTGTTCATGAGGAAGACTGTGCAGGGATAGAATCATTAACGAAAAAAGAGCTGCCGTATAAAAATGCCCGACCAAGGGTTCGGATGGATGAGACGGATGAGCCGTTTGAGGCTTCATCGAAGCGCCCATAAGGAGAATCGACAATGCGACAGGATCACAAGCAATCGCAATCCTTTGAAGATCTGTCAAGGCAAAAACGGATCGGGTTTTTCAGAGAGTTCTGGGAATTTCTGAAATACAACAAGAAATGGTGGTTATTGCCCATTATTATCATGCTGGTTTTGCTGGGATGTCTGGTCCTTTTGGCGGAAACAGGGGGAGCGCCCTGGATTTATACATTGTTTTAACAGGAACTTGTGAAGGGCGGTTCGATCACAAAACAGTCACGGAAATCCTGACCTCATACAGGGGGCGAAGGCGGAATTGTTATGTGCGGGATTCTAGGCATTTGGCATCGCGACGGCCGGCCGGTGGATCGAGAGACGATCACAGTCATGCGCGATCGTATGGCCTGCCGGGGACCGGACGACGCGGGTGTCTGGATCGATGGTTGCGTTGGTCTGGGCCATCGCCGGCTATCGGTTCTTGATTTGAGCCATGCCGGCCGCCAGCCCATGATCGACGAGGATGCCGGCAGCGTGATTGTCTATAACGGGGAAATCTACAATTACCGGGAAATCGGCAGGGAATTGGCCTCCAGAGGCGTTTCTTTACACAGTCGAACCGATACGGAAGTGGCCCTCAAGGCTTATCGGATCTGGGGCAGGGAATGCCTCGAACGATTCAATGGAATGTTTGCTTTCGGCCTGTGGGATCCGAAAAAAAAGGGCCTTTTTCTGGCGCGGGACCGTATTGGCATTAAACCATTATATTATTCCATCGATGACGAGACCGTACTGTTCGCTTCTCGTCTGGGAGCTCTGGCGGCTCATCCCTGCTGTCCGCGCCGTATTGATCCGGAAGCGCTGGGATTGTTCCTGGAACTGGGTTACGTGCCCGCACCATGGTCCATCTTTCAGGGCGTACGAAAACTTCTACCCGGTCATTGCCTGTGGATCGACCAAACGGGCGTTTCCGAAATCTGTTACTGGAATCCCGATGAAATACAGATCAATCCATCGCTGGCGCAGACGCCGGTATCCGCATTGACCGAACGGCTGAACAGCCTGATTCGGGATTCGGTAAAGCAGCGAATGATTTCCGATGTTCCGCTGGGAGCTTTCTTATCCGGCGGGATCGATTCGTTCCTGATCGTATCCTCCATGCGGGATGTGGCGGCGGAAACTCCGAGGACGTTTACGATCGGTTTTCAGGATCCGGTGTATAACGAGGCCGATCAGGCCCGAAGGATCGCCGGCTGTCTCGACACCCGACACAGTGAAAAGAGAATGAACAGTTCGGACCTGATTGAACTTCTGAGTGCCTATGGGAAACACTATGATGAGCCGTTTGCCGATGCGTCGGCTCTCCCGACAATGATTCTTTCCCGGTTTGCGCGAGAACAGGTAACAGTGTGTCTCAGCGGAGATGGGGGAGACGAGCTGTTCGCAGGTTATACGCAATACCGCCGGATGAATCAGCTTCAACTGTTCTATCGGCTTCCTTTGGCCTTTCGCAATGCGTTTGGTCAACTGCTGCAGGCAGCGCCTCGGCATCATTGGTCGATGCTGGGACGATGCGTCCGCAAGCCGGATGTGATCGACGGCTTTGCTTATGCCCGGAGCATCATGAAGCATTCGGAGCCGGATTGGCTGTATCCTGACCATGGAATTACCGCCGGGCAATTATTTCATGAGCGGGCTCAATCTTTTCCGCAGGTTGAGCCAATCAACCAATGGTCTCGGCTTGACTTTGCGTATTATCTTCCGGACGATATCTTGCAGAAAGTGGATGTTGCTTCCATGGCCATTGGTCTGGAAGTGCGGGTGCCGCTTCTGGATCGCCGTATTGTGGAATTCGCCTTGTCCCTGCCTGCGAAATGGAAGATCAAAGGTCGATGGAATAAATGGTTGTTGCGAAAGGTACTGGCGGAACGTATGCCGCGACATCAAATCGATTCGACAAAACGAGGTTTTAATATTCCCATTGCTTCCTGGTTTCGTCAGGGGTGTCGCGATCTGATCCGGGACGAGTTGAATCCCGACCGCATGGAAGAACGGATGGGAATCAATCCTTCGGAGGTTCGTCGGATGATCGACTTGCATATGAGCGGCGCCGCCGATACCTCTCCGTTACTGTTTGCGTTAATGACCCTTATGCTCTGGAATAAGAACCTCTCGAGTTCGTCTCTTTCCGTCGACCATCCTGTTCTGTTATAAGGATTGAATTCATGCATATCGCTCATGTTGTACGTTCTCTGGAATCCCATATGGGCGGAGGGCCTCGTTCGGCCATGGGACTGGCGATGGCGACGCAAGAGTTCGGTCATACCGTCTCCTGCTGGAGCACGTACGGCCTGCCGTCCGAGGAGACCACGTCGGAAGGGCCGATAGCGGTGTATGGGTTTGAAAGAAACTGGCCGGCCAGCTGGTATCGTTCGGTTCCTCTTGTGCAGGAATTGGACAAGCGGATCCATGCGGTTGACGTATTGCATGTCCATGGCTTTTGGTCGCATCCCATGCTTGCTTCGTCTTGCCTGGCGAAACGCAATGCTATTCCGATGGTCCTTGCCCCCAGGGGCGAACTGAATCTGAAATTGGTGCGCAACAGTCTTTCGAAGCGCCTTAAGAAATATGCCTATCTGAAATCGTTTGGACAAACCGTCTTAAAACGCGCCGATTGCCTACAAGCGCTGAGCGAGCGGGAAATAACGGCTTTTCGCAAGGCGGGGTATCAGGGTCCTGTAACGGTCATCCCCAACGGTATCGATGCGAAAGCCTATAAAGATCTGCCTGATCCGATGTGGATCGAAGAACAGTATCCTTGTTTGAAACAGCGTCGCGTGGTTCTGTTTCTGGCTCGAATCAGTCCCGAAAAGGGGCTGGATGTACTGTTGCGGGCCTGGTCTCTTCTCGTGGCGCGTCCTTCCTATCGGGATGCCATCCTCATCCTGGCCGGGCCGGATGACCGGGGATATAAAACCACGGCACGCATTCTCGCCGGACGATTAGGGATTGCAGATAGTGTGGTATTTACGGATTCGGTCCACGGACGGCAAAAGGCGGCGTTCTTATCCCGCTCGGATGTGTTTGTCCTGCCTTCCTACAGCGAAGGATTCAGTATGTCGGTTCTGGAAGCCCTGGCCTGTGCCAGGCCGGTTCTGATTACGCCCGGCTGCAATTTTCCTGAGGTGACTGCCTGCCATGCGGGGGTATGCTGCGAGCCGCAGGCCGAGGCGTTGGAGGAAGCCCTGGGTCATTTATTGGATATGAACTCGGATCAAAGATCCTCCATGGGGAGGCGCGGTCGTGATCTTGTTCAACGGTGTTATTCCTGGGATCATATCGCCGCCCGAATAATTCAGGTTTATGAATCTATCCTCCATGGCGATGAGATTCCGCTGCATCCTACGCCTCCACAGGGGAGTTCCGATGTTCATCCCGGGCGTGGAAACAGAGAAACAAGCGGCGAATCGGCAGAAAGGCTTTCGGTTGTCGGCGTTACAAAAGCTTGAACAATGGTTTTATCCGGAAACGGATTTCGGCGGTTTTACCGCGGCGGACGGGACGATGGCATTCTATAACCGCGTGAATGCCTTACTTACGCCTCAGTCGATTGTACTGGATGTCGGATGCGGCCGAGGGGCCTATGCCGACGATCCTGTCCTGTACCGGCGCAAGATGCGCATTCTTCGCGGCAAGTGCGCCAAAGTGATTGGTCTGGATATCGATTCCGCTTCTGCGAACAATCCCTGCATCGATGAGTTCCGGCTCCTGGAAGAGAGCTGGCCGATCGAGTCTCAATCCGTGGATCTGGTTCTGATGGATTCGGTAGTGGAGCATCTTGTGGAGCCGGCCCGGATCTTTGCACAGTGTTTTAATGCGCTCAGGGAAGGAGGCGTCTTGTGTATACGAACCCCGAATTTGTGGAGTTATTTCGGAGTTATGGTTCGTATGTTTCCAAGTCGACAGCGTTGTCGGTTCCTGCCGGCAATACAAAAGGATCGACAGGTCCGCGATATCTTCCCGGCGGTCTATCGTTGTAATACCCGTCGAAAATTGAAAAAATCGCTTCGCCAATGCGGTTTTGACGTGCAGGTATACGGGCATGAATCCGAGCCTGTATATCTGTCTTTTGCCTGGCCGGCCTTTCTTTTGGGTGTGTTAAGCGAGCGGTTTTGTCCTCGTTTCATGGGAATTGTTTTGTTCGCTTTTGCGCGAAAACCGGGATAAAAGCCAGATGGCGGAAATAAGGATTCTGATCACCGGCGGATCGGGTTTTATCGGAACCAATGCCGTGCAGGCATTTGTGCGGAATGGCTGGACCGTATGTAACCTGGACATAAAGGAGCCGATCAATCAACGCCAACAGGAGTACTATAGGCCCTGTGATATACTCGATAGGGCGGGAGTACAGGAAATGTTTACCCGATACAAGCCGACCCATGTGCTCCATCTGGCCGCTCGCACCGATCTGCATGAGCGAAGCCATATCGAGAAATATTGCGTAAATTTTGAAGGTACCCAAAACGTGGCCGCTGCAGCGTCGCAATGTCCCTCCGTGATATGTTTTCTTCTGGCATCCAGCAAACTGGCCGAACCCGTTTCCAACAATGGAGATGCTTCTGCTTGGAATACCCTCTATGGACAAAGTAAATATATGGCGGAACAGGCCCTTCGGGAAAAAAATCCGTCCTGTTCCTGGTGTATCGCACGTCTGTCTTCGATTTGGGGACCATGGGCGGATGTGCCTTACGGGCGGTTTTTCCATATGGTGGCCCGGGGCAGATATGTACACCCGGGCCGATGCGAGGCGCTTCGCAGTTTCGGATATGTTGGGAATCTGGTTTATCAGTTCCAGAAAGTCCTGAAATCGAATGCAGATACAATACACGGGCGGTTGCTCTATTTATCCGATTATGAGCCCTTCACGATTCGCCAATGGGCGGATATGATTTCAATGAAACTGCACGGACGCCGTCCCCGAACGATTCCCATGCCGATCGTCCGATGCATGGCCTGGGCCGGGGATGCGATGAAACAGTTGGGAATGCCAGAACCCCCCTTCTCATCATTTCGGTTGCGCAATATGATGGCTCATACCGCCGACCTGCCGTTGGAGGCGATTAAACGGATTACAGGTCCGCTGCCCTATTCGCTGGAAACAGCGGTGGATGAAACCATCGCTTGGATGAAAGACAGGGATGGAAAATCATAGCCGGGATGGCTAGAATACTTCTTCTTTATCATTATTTTCACCCCGATACGAATGTGAGCGCCAGGCTCTATTCCGATCTGGCTTGCGATCTCCGTCGCCGAGGATGGGACGTGATTGTCATGCCCTCCAACCGTATTTGGGGGGATGATAAAACACGTTTGCCGGGACAGGAACAATGGTATGGGATTCCGATTCGGCGGATATGGCGTCCTCCTCTTCGGCAGGCATCTGCGCTGGGACGGATGATCAATGCGGTTTGGCTGATCGTTGCCTGGAGTCTGGCGTCCGTACGAAAAAAAATGCTGCCCGACATTGATGTGGTGGTCCTTGGCACCGATCCGATTTTCAGCATCCTGGCGGCGCTGCCCTGGAAATGGTTTCGTCCGAAAACCAAGGTAGTTCATTGGTGTTTCGATGTATATCCGGAAGCGGCCGTGGCCGATGGGATGCTGAGTTCGGCTTCATGGGTGGTTCGTGCCGTCAAAAAAATACTCAGACCAGCCTATCGCGCCTGTGATCTTGTGGTCGATCTGGGCGATTGCATGTGGCGCATACTTCAGGAATATCGACCCGATGAGCAAAGAGCAACGATAACGCCATGGGCGCTGGTGGAGCCTGATGAGGTGGAGGCAAAATATGAAATACATCCGGACGCATCGGGGAAGAGTAAACTGACCATTCTTTATTCGGGCAGCTTTGGTCGGGCGCACAGTTTTGACACGATTCTGGCTCTGGCTCGTTGCCTTCGTCAAGAACCAATTGAATTCCTTTTCAGCGTGTTCGGAAATCGGGCGGATCATCTTCGTCGGTCCGTTGGATCGGAAGATACGAATATCCGATGGATTCCCTTTGTGGGACCGGATCAGCTTCAGAATCGCTTACAGAGCGGAGATATTCATTTGGTCAGTCTCCGCCATGAATGGACGGGAACGGTCATGCCCAGTAAGTTTTTTGCCGCCCTGGCGGTTGGCCGGCCGATTATCTTTGCCGGCAGCCGGGATTCTGCGCCGGCGATTTGGATTGACCGATATAAAGTAGGCTGGATTCTTTCCTCCGAATCGGTGGAAAAGATGGCCGACCAGTTGCGGGAGCTTATTCTAACCCCGGATCGGCTTACGCAGATGCAGGAAAGATGCCGTCAGGTATATCATGCACACTTTTCCCGGAAGGTTATGGAAGATCGATGGATTCGACATTTACAAAAATTGACGGAATCGAAACCGTAACGCCTCAGCCCGTCGAAAGGATTTATTCTCGTCCCGCGGTCGCTAATCCTCGATCGGCATCCTGTACACAATAACCCATCCTGTTTCTGCATTCTTGGGATGTATCGCAAAACGGATCGGTTCTTCCATCTTCCTCCCAAACGGGATTGGTTTCCGATTGGACCGGAGGATTTCCACGGCATACGCAATGGATTCCGGCCAGTTAATAGTGCTTTCTAGTTGGTTGTCCCGCCAGATATGATAAACCGGATATCCCCCAGTGGGTTCCAGATAGTAGTATATTCCTGGACGGTCCGCATACAGTGCGATCCGATGGTCCGGAACAGCCACGACGGATTGGGGGGGCGAATGGCGACGGAGCCAGTCGGCCGCCTCTCGATAACCCGTTTTGTCATATCGGATGGGGCATAGCAATTTGGGCAGACAAATCCCTATGCCTACAATCAGAAAGACCGTAGGCCAATATCGCAGGGAAACAGGACGAGATGACAGCCTTTTGCCGGATATTATCCGGGCCATCGTTTCGAATCCCGAAGGAATAAAGAAGCACAGAATGGCGGTGATCCCAAGGATATACCTGTGGTTTACGTGAGCCGGTTCCAGCCAGGCGTATCGGAAGAGAACCATAAAAAGATTTACAGGCAGAAACAGAAGGAGTAAAAAACGTGATGAATGGGGACTGGTGGTCCGAAAAAAACGGAGAAACCCCAGGATTGCCGGCAAGAGAAAAAACCACATGAGGCTCTCTGAAAGACGTTCTATCGTCTCCCGCAGTCCACGAAGCAACAGAACGGCGTCAAACCGGCATGAATATTCTTGTGCGAAGGCCGTATCGGAAACGATCTTATAAGAATCCGCCGTTATCGGCGAGGGTTCAGAGGCAAACGTCGGATCGAATCGTTGCGGCAGAAATCGTCCCTGCCATACAACCCCTGGCGCTGCGGCGATCAGAAAGCCTGATATAAGGGCAAAAAGAGCGACGAGAAAAAAAGAACGTTTGATGTCGTGTCGATATCTCAAACAGTAAATAAGCCAGGCCAGTCCATAAAAGACGCCCTGGGCCGATATCGGGTGAATACTGAATCCCAGGCCGGCCGTCAAGCCCGCGACGGCAAAGCGCCACCATTGATGCCGGATCATACCGGATAGGAGAAACAACAAGCTAAGAGAAACGAACGATAAAATCGGCCAGTCTCGTAAAGCATCGCTGCCCAGATGCGCCGGATAGGGCAAAAAAAGAAGGACGAGTAATGCGATAAAACTCTTTTTTGAACCGATAAAAAGCCGCCCGAATAGATAGAGAACTGCAAGAGTAAGGATACGACAGAACAACGTGGTGATTTGGGCACTATAAATCCAAGTCAAAGAAGAATGAGATAAGCCAAGTGCAATTCCGACAACGTAAGTAATATGCACCAGTAACGGATATCCAAGCGAGTCGGCGCGTTGGACCGGATAAACGGAGGAGAAAAGGCTTCGGGCCTGATAAAGGTAAAATGCTCCATCCTGAGCGATGATCCTGCTGGTTACAATTAAATAGGTCCCCAGTAAAATCCCCAGAGTCAGTAAAACGACCAAAAACCAACAATCAAGGGATGTAAAGGGAGGCACAGACGGGATTGACAGCTCCTTCTTATCGCAACGATCAAGCAAATACCATTCTCCTGCATGCCTAAGTCATTGTTCCCTGGGAGTATTTAATCGATTTTCGTGAGCCAGTGCAAGTTCTTATCCCCCTGCTTGTCTTAAACTCGGTACTCTGTTTTGTTTACGGTGGGCCGCGGTTGGAGCTTGGATTGTATGTCATCATAGTTTCCTCTAAAAAACAGAATAGTTTTTTACTCGTAAAGTAGTATTATATCATGATATGTTCTTAAAATCAATGAAATATTAGGAAAATATTAAGATTTATGAAGTTTTTTTTAGAATTACTTTCTTTTATATCATCCGGCCTTATCAGATCGCTGTGAAGGGTATTATTGGTCTTTGTTCTCAACCAAAGGCTTTTAGGCCGGCTCTGGCCTGTGATTTATGGAAATCATCAAGCCGGTCGTCAAAAGAAAATAAATGGGGCTAATTCGAAAAAAAATTACGATTGAAGGCACTATCCAGGGAGTTGGGTGCAGGCCCTTTCTCTATACCGCCGCTACGGACTTGGGTCTGACCGGTTTGGTCAGAAATGATATGCGGGGGGTAACCATCGAAGTGCAGGGCCCTTCGGAAAAAATAGTCCAGTTTCAATCAGCACTGAATAACCATGAAAATTTGCCCTCATTAATGGAAATATCTTCTTGTTGCGCGGAAGACCTTGCTCCCGTGCCCCAAGAGCAGGGTTTTATTATATGTCAAAGTGCCGGGGATCCGTCCCTTGAGATTACGCAAGTGACGGTAGACACGGCCGTCTGCAAGGACTGTTTGCGGGAAATGAGAGATCCGAAGGATCCGAGACACAGCTATCCATTTATCAATTGCGTCAATTGCGGCCCTCGGTACTCGATTCTCCGAACCGTGCCTTATGATCGTCCGAATACGACCATGGCGGGCTTTGACATGTGCGATATGTGTCGTGATCAATATGCGAATCCGCAGGATCGACGGTTTCATGCGCAACCGGTGGCGTGCCCGAAATGCGGCCCGCATATCACCCTCACCGACACGAAGGGTGTTTTGCAGGAGAGTGATTCTGAAAAGTGTATTTCAATGGCGGCCCAGATGCTGCGGGAAGGGAAGATCCTGGGTATCAAAGGGATCGGCGGATTTCATCTGGCGGTCAATGCTCTGGATGAGGCGGCGGTAGTTCGCCTTCGGCGGCGAAAACATCGCGATGATAAACCTTTCGCCATGATGGCCCGGACACTGGAGACAATCCGGCGATTTGCCGCCGTCGATGTCGTGGCCGAACGGTTATTGCGCAGCCCTCAAGCTCCGATTGTTCTGCTTCCCAAGAGGAAAATCTCGAATATACCGGAGCAGTCTGTTATTGCGCCTTCGATAGCCGAAGGATCTAATAGCTATGGATTCATGCTTTGTTATGCGCCGCTGCATCATCTGTTGTTTTCCCAGGGGGGTATCGAAGTCCTGGTAATGACCAGCGGGAATCTTTCGGAAGAACCTCTGATCTGTGATAATAAACAGGCACTCGAGCGGCTGGGTAATGTGGCCGATGCCTTTCTTATGCATAACCGAGACATTTTTCGTCAAGTGGACGATTCGGTGCTTCATATCGTAGACGGCAATCAGGCCCTGCTTCGTCGGGCTCGGGGATATGTGCCTTCTCCGATTTTGTTGGAAAAACGAAGCGCCAACGACATTTTTGCCGCCGGCGCGGATCTGAAAAATACCTTTTGCCTGGTCAAAGGGCGACAACTGATTCTCAGCGAACACATCGGCGATCTGGCCGATGGCCTGGTATTTCGACATTATAGACGTTCCATCCCGCACCTGCAGCAGCTCTTTCATGTAACGCCTCGGTGTGTCGCTCACGATCTGCATCCGAGCTACCTTTCCACCCAGTATGCCAGATCCGTCCCTGCGGATCACTACATTGCCGTTCAGCATCACTGGGCACACATCGCTTCCGTGTTGGCGGAACATCGTTATCCCAAGCAGGTGATTGGCCTTGTAGCGGATGGGACAGGATATGGAACGGACGGCGCGATTTGGGGCTGTGAATGTCTGATCGCTTCCATGCGGCAGTTTCGGCGATTTGGCCGGTTGCGTTATTATCCGCAGGCCGGAGGGGATCGGGCGGCCAAAGAGGCGATTCGTCCTCTGATGGGATTGCTTCGCACTATTGTTGACAGTCCTTCCTATCTGCAGAAATATGACGAACTGATTCGATCGGTGGAGCCGGATGAAACTCGTCGAACGGTCATTGCCGAACAGATTGAAAAACGAGTCAATACCGTCTCAACGTCCAGTCTGGGGCGGCTTTTTGATGCGATGGCAGCGATTGTGGGCTTGGGGAAGTACAATCATTTTGAGGCCCAACTGCCTATGGCTCTGGAAACGGCGGTAAACGAAAACGAAGCCGGTTCGTATCCGGTAGGCGTGGAGATGGATTTTGGGGAGACATGGATCATGGATTTTCGGGAAATTATAGAAGGAGTAATCGAGGATCGGCAGCGGAAAAAAGATCCAGGGCGGATCGCGGCCCGCTTTCATAATTCGATTGCCGAAGGTTTTTTACAGATGGCGCTGCACGCGCGTGAACTAAATTCGTTGAATACCGTAGCATTGAGCGGAGGGGTATTTTGCAACCGTTATCTGGTCAATCGATTGATTGACCTGTTGAAATCTGAAAAATTTACCGTATTATGGCCTCGGCATGCGCCTGTGAACGATGGTGGAATCGCCCTGGGGCAAGCGGCGATAGCAGTACATCATATCGAGGGCGTGGTAAGATAAAATAGGAATGGAAGAATGTGCTTAGCGGTTCCCGCTCGCATTATAGAATTAACCGAAGACCGGGGTGTTGCCGATGCCATGGGAAACCGATGGCCGGTCCGGACGACGCTGTTGCCTGATGTTCGAATAGGGGATATTGTCCTGATTCATGCCGGTTTTGCGATTGCGACGGTCGATGAGGAAGAAGCCCGCAAAACATGGGATCTTTTTGCCGAGATCGCGGATTTCCAGGAGCGTCAGATTCCTCTTGCCAAGGAGGAAGAATCGGCATGATGCTGGATCGCGTGGATGACGCCAGAAAACGGATTCAGGACGCCGTGGCCGCTCTGGCCCGCCCCGTTAACATCATGGAAGTCTGCGGGACACATACGGTAGCCATCTTTCGCAGCGGTATCCGTTCGGCTCTGCCTTCGTCTGTGAAGCTTCTGTCCGGTCCGGGGTGCCCGGTGTGTGTGACCGATCCGGGATATATCGATAGGGTAATGGATCTGGCGGCCAGAGACGATTGTCTGGTTGCAACCTATGGGGACATGATCCGCGTACCGGGGAAAAATGGTTCGCTGGAAACCATGAATCGTTCGAATGTGCATGTGGTTCTCAGCAGCGACGATGCCGTTCATCTGGCACGCGAGCACCCGAAAAAGACGGTTGTTTTTGTGGCTGTCGGTTTTGAGACCACAACTCCGGCAACGGCTGTGGCGGTCATGACGGCAGAAAAAATGAATCTGAACAATTTCTGTATCCTCAGCGCCCATAAGCTGGTCGTTCCTGCGATGCAGGCTTTATTAAGTGATCCGAATAATAAGATCGATGCCTTTCTTTGTCCGGGCCATGTGAGCGTGATTATTGGCAGCGAGGCGTATCGACCTGTGGTGGAGCAATTTAGACGTCCCTGCGTAGTGGCCGGTTTTGAGCCGATTCAGGTTTTGGAGGGGATTGCGGAAATCTGTCGCCAACTGGCCGATGAGTTGCCCCAGGTGACCTCGCTCTATAATGCGGTTGTAACGCCCCGGGGAAATACTCGAGCATGGAAATTGATTGAGACCTATTTTGAGCCTTACGACGGTCCCTGGCGTGGATTAGGCTGTATTCCCAGGGGGAGTCTCCGCCTTAAGCCCTGTTATGAGCGGTTTGACGCCCTTGTGCGGTTCGGCATAGAGGAAATACCCGGGCAAGAGCCCGAAGGCTGTCTGTGCGGCCGGGTTTTGTGCGGCTTGATCGATCCTCCGCAATGCGGATTTTTCGGCTCTGTTTGTACCCCGGACACGCCGGTCGGGCCCTGTATGGTCAGCAGCGAAGGGGCCTGCTCGGCCTGGTATAAATACGGCAGAAGAGGTACCATTCATGGCAAATAAAGAGCCGCAGAAAATCCTCCTCGCCCATGGCGGCGGCGGCCGTCTTACGGCCAATCTCATCGAAAAAACCATTTTGCCCAAACTGGCCAATGAAGTTCTTAACCGGCTTACGGATGGGGCTGTGCTGCGCGTTAACGGCGCCTCCCTCTGTTTTACGACCGACAGTTATGTAGTCCAGCCGCTCTTTTTTAATGGAGGGGATATCGGCAAGCTGGCGGTCTGCGGAACCATCAACGATCTGTCGGCCATGGGGGCAAGGCCGATCGCATTAAGTCTGGCCCTGATCATAGAAGAAGGTTTTCCCATGGAAATTCTGGATCGTGTGCTGGACAGCGTTGGCCGGACATCTCAGGAAGCGGGTGTGCCTGTGGTAACCGGAGATACCAAGGTAGTAGAGTCCGAAGCGGCCGACGGCTTGTTCATCAACACCGCCGGCATCGGAGTATTGTTGCCGAATGTGAATTTGTCCTTCGAACGGATTCAGCCGGGGGATAAAATTATTATTAACGGCACGATCGGGGATCATGGAATGACAATCCTGTCGCGCCGCAAGGGAATTCGGTTTGATAGTCCGCTTAAAAGCGATTGTTCTGCGCTGGCCGATCTGACATCCCGGATTCTGGAAGCCGTTCCCGGCGTAAAATTCATGCGCGATCCGACTCGGGGAGGAGTGGCGGCAATCCTGAATGAGATCGCTGCCGGAGCGGGATGCGATGTGGTCATTGAAGAGACAGCATTGCCAATCGATCCAACGGTCCGGGCGGCGGCGGAGATGCTCGGATTGGATGTGCTTGAAATCGCCAATGAAGGCAAGATGCTCATGATCGTCGCTTCCGAGGATGCCAAAGAAGTCGTGCGGATCTGTCGAGATCATACGCTGGGAGCGCAGGCGGCGGTGATCGGCACGGTGGCGACTCCTCAAGAGGAAGGGGGCGGGATCGTGGAACTGCTGACGAAAATTGGCGGACGTCGGATTGTTCAAATGCCCTATGGCCGGGAATTGCCGAGGATCTGCTGATGCATGAAACCGCGGTGGCGCAGAGTATCATCGAGACGATTCTTGTGGAAGCCGATAAGATCGGAAAAAAGCCGATTTGGGCCAGGATCTCCTGCGGCCAGTTCAACGCTCTCAATGACGAGGCGATGCAGTTTGCCCTGGATGTGGCTTCACAAGATACTCCGTGCAAAGGCATAGTCCTGGAAATTCGGCATATTCCCTTGCGCGCATCGTGCAAACGGTGCCAAAACGAGTTTGAATTTGATATTTACTCCGGCACTTGTCCGGCCTGCGGCAGTAGCGAATTCGATTTTGTGCCGGATGCCCCGCTGCTGTTGGAAGAGATTGAATTTGAAGATGAGGACACATGAAAGTTTCCCTGAACAAGCGCATTCTGAACCGAAACGACGAATGTGCACAAAAAAACAAGGCTTTTTTTGAAAACCACGGTGTGTTATGTCTCAATGTGATTTCTTCGCCCGGTTCGGGCAAAACGACACTGCTTTCGCGGACTATCCTGGCGCTGAAAAATAAGCTCAAAATCGGGGTCATCGAGGGCGATATCAAGACCGATACGGATGCGGCTAAGATCCGGGCGACGGGCGCTGCGGCGGTGCAGATTGAGACGCAGGGGGCTTGCCATCTGTCCGCGGTGCAGGTCCATGATGCCTTAAAACAGATCGAAGCGGCGGAAAAGGACGTGATTTTTATTGAGAATGTGGGAAATCTGGTTTGTCCTTCGGCGTTTGATCTGGGAGAAAAAAAGAGAGTGGTCCTGCTTTCCGTGCCGGAGGGCGACGACAAGCCGATCAAGTATCCCGGTACGTTTGCCGGAGCCGATGTGATATTGATCAATAAAATGGATCTGATAGCCTATATCCCGTTCGATCTGGATCGGGTGCTGACGGATATCCGCAAGATCAATCCCCATGCCAGGGTGTTCCAGGTCTCGGCGGCCACCGGAGAGGGAATGCAGCAGTGGTATGACTGGCTGTGCGATACGATCGCATAACCGGCTTAAATACATTGACACAGGTTTGAATGAAGGGAGGTCAGACGTGAGAAGTTTTGGATGTGTGGTCATGGCCATGGCGCTGTTGGCGTCGGGTTGCGGGATGATGGAGATGCGTATGGATGGAGAAAAGACGTTCGGTCAGGATGTGGAATTTCTTGCCGAGCACACCGATGCGTTTGTGTTGTCCGATCCGGATGGCCAGGCGCAGGTGGCGGTTGTCCCGGCTTACCAGGGTCGTGTGATGACCAGTACGGCCGGGGGGACGGATGGGTTGAGTTACGGATGGATTAACTATGATTTGGTCGCATCGGGCAAATTCGAGCCGCATATCAACGCGTTTGGCGGCGAAGACCGATTCTGGATGGGGCCGGAAGGGGGCCAGTTTGCCATTTTTTTCGCCCCGGGAGCACAGTTCATTTTCGAGGATTGGCAGACGCCCGTCGTGATCGACACCGAACCGTATGAACTGCTTTCAAAGACGCACGACACCGCTGTCTTCCGGAAACAGGCTAGACTGAGGAATTATTCCGGCGCGCAATTCGATGTATTGATCAAACGAAATATTCATTTGCTGGATGCCCGACAGGCGGAACTGGCATTGAACACGAAGGTGCCGGAAACGGTGAAAATGGTGGCCTATCAGAGCGAAAACAGCATTGCAAATGTCGGTCAGAAGCCATGGACCAAAGAGGAAGGGTTATTGTCGATCTGGATTTTAGGAATGTACAAGCCCTCGCCAAAGACGACCGTGGTGATTCCGTTCAAAGCCGGATCGGAAACGGAACTGGGCCCGAAGGTCAATGATGCCTATTTCGGGAAGGTGCCGCCCGAGCGGCTGGTCGTTAGAGATGACGTGCTGTTTTTCAGCGGAGATGGCCAGATGCGAAGCAAGATCGGGATCAGCCCGTTTCGAGCCAAACCGGTCATGGGCAGTTATGATGCGGCCAATAAGGTTCTTACGATCGTGCAGTATACTCTCCCGGAAGGCGTGACCGATTACGTCAACAGCATGTGGGAGCTGCAGGAAAAGCCGTTTTCCGGAGATGTGGTGAACTCGTACAACGATGGGCCGGCTTCCCCGGGGGCAAAACCCATGGGGCCGTTCTATGAATTGGAAACCTCCTCCCCGGCCGCGGCTCTCCAGCCCGGCGAGACAATGGGGCATCTGCACCGGACGTTTCATTTGCATGGGCCGGAAGGACAGCTTGATACGGTTTCCCGTGCAGTCCTGGGGGTAAGTCTCAGTCAGATCAAATCAGCATTGCCGAAGTAGTCAAGCCAATACAATGAAAAAGGGGCAGGTCTTTTGCCTGCCCCTTTTGCATTGCGCGGCTGTAATCTGCGGCTATTTCAATTCCATGATCTCGATATTGCGAAACCACAGAACATCTCCATGGCCGAGAAACGCGATATGCCCTCTAGTGCGTGTAAGACCGGGATGTTTTTGATGGTCCATAGTTTCCGTGCCGTCCTTGCTGACCTTGAGAACATCTTCGTCGAGGATGGTTTTCTCGTTCAGAATAACGGTGATATGCGATCCCTTGGCGATGACTTCCTGCTGGTTCCATTCGCCGATGGGTTTGAGAAAGCCCGTCTTGGCGGGAACAACGCCGTACACCGAACCATGGAACTGATAAGGTTGCAGGCCTTTGTACTTTTCGGCGGTGTCGTCGAGGATCTGCAATTCCATCGCTTCATACGCGGCATGGCTGGGAATTCCCGTGCGAAGTCCCAGACCGTTGTTGGCGCCGGGGGTAAGCTTAAATTCAAATTTGAATTGAAAGTCCGTGAATTCTTCCAGCGTGTATAAATTTCCGCCGGGCTTACATGCGATTGTGCCGTCTTCGACCTGGTATCCTTTGACGTTGACTCCCCATGACGGGTCGCACAAAATAGCGTCATCCTTCACTTGATAAGCCGGAGCCCCTTCGGTCCAGCCGGCCATGTCCCGACCGTTAAAAAGTTTTTTCCATTGCCCCGTACGCGGAATTTCGCGAATGAAGATGTTGCGAAAGCAGATCGGATCGCCGTGGCATTGCAGCTCGATCTGACCGGTCGGAAAGATCGGTCGATTACGGTCCCAGTAGTTTTCCATAACGACATGATCGACAATCAATTCTCCATTGAGGTGAACGGTAACGCGGTCCCCGATCATCTTGATACGGAATGTGTTCCATTGGCCGACGGGCTTATCCGCGATTTTCAATGGTTCGCTGGGATTCTTTTGATTGTTATACAGGCCGCCGCTTCCGATCTTGCGGTATTCGGGATCCCAGATCTGGACCTGGGGCGAGCCGCGCAAATAAAGACCGCTGTCGCCTTTGGGCGTGACCAGCTTCCAGTCGACCAGCAGCTCAAAATCGCCATAATCCTCTCGCGCGGTGGCGAGACTGAAGCCCTTGCCGTCGAAGCAGAGAACGCCGTCTTTGATCGTCCAGTGCTGGCGCATCAGTTCATCGGCCTGGTCCTGAAGTTGCTTCCTCTCTTGTTCCGAAAGGCCGGCCCGGCGGATCGGATTGTCGTAAGGGGATTTCAACAGTCCCTTCCAGCCGGCCAGGTTGTGTCCGTTAAACAAAGGAATAAAACCTTCGGGAATAGACTGGCTCTGGGCCATAACCGACATGGATGCAAACAGCATCCATACAAATGTTGCGAACGGAACAGTTTTACATTTCATTCTTTTTCCTTTCATCTTTATCCTCCGTTTTTTCAGAAGATACGCGATAGAAATTTATTTCCCTGCAAAACCCGCCAGCCGGTTGGCGGCCAATTGGATATCTCCGATTCGGTTGTCGCCGGCTTCTCGTTCGATCGCCAGGGTTCCTTCAAAGCCAATCTCTTTAAGAGCTTCAAGAAACGCTTGCATGCCGACCTGCCCGTCGCCCCAGGGCACTTCGGCGCCCCAGGTTCCAATTTGCCGGGTACGGTTGGCGTCTTTGATGTGGATATGTTTAATCCAGGGCGCCAAAACCCGGACGGCCTCAATGGGGTCGCCCTTGTCATACAGGATCATATTGGCCGGATCGAAGTTGACGCCGACGGCGGGATGATTAAATTCCTTGAGAAAATGCTGCAAGTCCGCGGCGCTTTCCTGTCCGGTCTCCAATAGCAGCACAAGATGGTTCTGTTTGGCTTTGTCGGCCAGTTCTTTTGTGCGGTCGAAAAATTTTCTGGCATAGGCCAGATCATGATGGTCCAGAAAGCCCAGGTGCATCGAGACATATTGGACGCCCAGCTCAGCCGTAATATCCGCGGCGGCGAAAAACAGGTCGCGATTCTGCGGCCAGCAATCGTCCGGAGCGATCCCCCCGGTTACGCGAATGCTGTCCAGCGTGGAATAATCTTCCTGGGGGAAATTGACCATCGTGGCGCTGATCGTCCAGTCCTGCTTTTTGACGGCGGCAAGGTATGGTTTCCCCTGCTCCCCCACGGCGGGCGTAACCGCCAGATGGACATGGCTGAGTCCAATTTTTTTCATGGCGTTCGCTACGCCCTGTACATCGGTCTGCAGGGACCAACTGCATACGCCCACCGGCCATTTTCCGCATCGTATCATGTCCGTCTCCTTATCCATCCTACAGGGAAATCATTTTGTCTTTGGCGGCCGATTCGCTCTCGGCCCGTATGATTCGCACTGACTCCATCGATTGTTCCAGGGTAAGCACTTCTTCGGCGTTTGTGCCCTGGATGACGCCGGCAAAATACTCGATTTGTCGGGAATATCCGTCCCCGCCGGCCACGTCCGGCGTAAACGCCTCGCCGTCACAGGGGCAAACCCGCAGCGCCGGGCTGCGCGTGCAGTCATAAGTCAACGTAGCGCCTTCCAGGAGAAGATTGAAACTCATTTCAAAACCGAATGTCGGGGCCATGGCCCAGCCGCCCTCAGCGGTAATAACCTTGTCGTCGTCATACCGGTAATGCGTCGCCACATGAAGCGCCCCCCCTGTTTTTCCTCGAGCGATGAAGCTTCGGACCGCTTTCGGCGTGCCCAGCAGATACTGCACATAGTCGGTATCGTGGATATGCAGATCGAGGACCATCCCGCCGCTTCGTTTCTCATCTGCCAGCCAGCCGTCTGTGGCCCACGTCGGCGGGGCGCTGAGCCGCTGCAGCATCGCCGCGCGGATCCTGCCGTAGCAGCCGCTGTCGACGATCTCCTTGGCCTTGGCGTATTCCGGCCAGAATCGTACGCAGTGGCCGATTTGCAGCACCTTCCTTGTTTTCCGGGACGCCTCGATCATTCGCTCGCATTCGGCCACATCCAGGGCCATCGGTTTTTCGCAAAGAACATGCACGCCCGCCTGCATCGCTTTGATGGAGAAGTCGGGATGCAGATGCGTCGGGAGGGCCAGGGAGATTGCATCCACTTTGCCGCGGCTGAGAAATTTGTCGTAGTCGGAAAAAACCTCCAGTTTCTCGAAGTCGATATGATCGGCGGCCCCCTCGATGTTGCCCACCGCCTTGTTGGCGTCGGCGATCAGATTCGGATTCGAATCGCAGATTGCCACGACCTCCGCTTCCTCCATGGCCTGCCAGCATTTATAATGCATCCGGCCCATAAAACCGAATCCGACAATCCCTACGCGCATCATACGCATACTCCTTTCCGCCGTCGTGTCATGTTTACTTAGCGTCACTGAACTTTTATAAAGTCCAGCCCTTACGATATTCCACATGCAGGAACTGATTAGCTTCCGGCAGATTGGTAATCTTCAGATTCTCCGGATCCCATTGCAGTTTCAAGCGGGAAACCTTCTCTTTCAGTTCGAGCCGCAAGGCAATATTACCCAGCAGGACCACCTCGGTCAATGGTCCGGCAAAACTGAAATTCGAACCGGCCGGTTCACCTCCTTTGCAGGCGGTGATCCATTCCTCATAATGGCCCGGAGAGCGGGGCAGGCTTTTCGGCGGCATCGTGTATTCTTTTTGCTTCGATTCTGGAATAATCCGTCCGTCGAGTATCTTGCCCTTGTCGCCCACAAAGAGAGTGCCATTAGTGCCCAGTTGGCGGCCTTCTTCCAGCTCCTCCGGACGGAACGGCTTCATGCCCCCATCATACCAGGTCAAGGTAACGGCCGGCATATCCCCGCGGGCGGGGAATTCATATTTGACGATAGAGCCCGATGGATAGGTTTCCCTGTTGACCAGGGTGGAAACGGCCTGAACCGTCAGGGGATGGCCCAGTTTCATCGCTCGAAAAATCGGATCCAGACTATGACAGCCGATATCGCCCAATGCCCCTGTTCCGAAATCCCACCACCCCCGCCATCGGAACGGATGATAGGCCGGATGATAGGGACGCACCGGCGCCGGGCCCAGGAATAGATCCCAGTCCAGCCCTTCCGGCACAGGCGGCGTATCCATAGGTCGTCCCACTCCCTGCGGCCAGTAGACATCCGTAAAACCCCGATTGGGACGGTCCGTCCAGACATGGACTTCACGAATCGCCCCAATGGCCCCGTCCCAGATCATTTCCCGCAAAAGCCGGGTCTCTTCTCCGGCCTGACCCTGGTTTCCCATCTGGGAAGCGACGTTGTATTTTTGGGCGGCTTCCGCAAGGGCCCGAGCTTCATACACGGTATGGGTCAGCGGCTTTTGCGTGAAAATATGCTTGCCCCGCTTCATCGCCTCCATAGAGACAACCGCATGCAGATGGTCGGGAGTGGCCGTAATCACGGCGTCAATCTCTTTCTGCTCATCCAGCATCTTGCGGAAGTCCTGCCATTTACGGGCATCGGGAAACCTCCGGGCGGCCCCGGATGCATGACGCCAGTCCACATCGCACAGGGCGACAATATTTTCACTTTCAACGCTGGTCAGATCGGAATATCCCTTGCCTCCAATTCCGACACCGGCAATATTCAGCTTGTCGCTTGGCGCTTTACTGCCTGTTCCTCCCAGCACGTGCCGTGGAATGATGGTGAACGCTGTTGTTGCGGCGGCGGTTGTGCCCAGGAATTGACGTCGTGTAATTCGGAATTTTGTCCCGTTCATGAATCCTGTCCTTTCGATTCCGATTCCGATTCCGATTCCAGAATCTGTCTTGCCCAGTCTTATTAGACTTTTTCCAGATCCCATCCTGGTCGATACTGCTCCTCAACAAAGATCTGGGCTTCAGGGGCATTTGTCACTTTCCTATTTGGCCCATCCCATTCGATCTTCTTTTTGGCCCGGATGGCCACATCGCCCAATAGCACAAACTCGGTCAATCGGGCGCCATAGCTGAAGTTGCTGCTGGCGGCCGGTTCCCCCTTGCAGGCGTCGAGCCAGTCGCGATGATGCCCCTTGGAACGCGGCAGGGTCTTGGGCGGGCGTTTGTAGGCCTGCATCTTGCTTTCCGGGATAATCCGCGGCGACTGGCTCCATCCGCCTCCCATGATCGTACCCTTATCGCCGATGAGCAGGATGCCGTTTGTGCCTTCGCCCAGACGTCGGCCTTCCTCAAGATCGGCAGGACGCTGCGGACGAAGATTTCCGTCGTACCAGTGCACGGTTACCGCAGGCATATCGCCGCGCGGACCGAACTGCCAGACGATATGATTGTTTCCGCCGATGACTTCCGAATCGACAAAGTCGGTTTGTACGGCTTCAACGCTGATCGGGTGCCCCAGTTTCAAAGCGGCAAATGCCGGATCGAGGTTGTGTACGGCCATGTCGCCCACACAGCCCGTGCCGAACTCCCACCAGCCGCGCCAGTTATAGGGGGCGTACGCCGGATGATAAGGACGGGATGGTTTGGGGCCGAGCCATAAGTCCCAGTTCAGGCTTGGCGGTATGGAGGGGGTCTCTTTGGGGCGACCGCGTCCGCCGGCCCAGCCGCCGGCCCCGCTCCAGGCATGCACCTCACGCACATTCCCGATCGCGCCGTCCCAGATCCATTCACAAGTCAGACGGTTGCCCTCGTCGCTGCGGCCCTGATTGCCCATCTGTGTGGCCACCCCTGCTTCTTTGGCGGCCTTTGCCACCATGCGAGCTTCATAGATATTATGCGTCAGCGGTTTTTCGCAATAGACATGCTTGCCGCGATGGATCGCGCTTATCGTAACCCATGCATGGCAGTGATCAGGCGTAGCGCACAGAATGGCGTCGATATTCTTTTCCTTATCGAGCAACTGACGGAAATCGATGTAATCATTGCAGCGGAAATTGGGATTTTGTACGGAATATTGCTTTTCTACTTCTGCCTTAACCGGCAGTCGGCCTGCCACGCCGCCGTAATAATATCGACTGTAATCGTCTTTCTCATTGGGATCGGCGATGGCGACGATCTGCGCGTCCTTGTGCCCGAACAAACTGCGGGCGTTAGTGCGGCCCTGACCTCCACAGCCGATGATGGCGATATAAATTTTTTCGCTGGGAGCGACAAATTTGGACCCTCCAAGCACGAAACGCGGCAGGATGGTAAAGGCGGCGGCCGAGCCCATAAAACGCCTTCGCGTAAATTGGGAATGGTTTGATTTCATATGGTTCCTCTCATAAACAATGGACAGACTTTCTCACTGCTTTAGACGTCCCCAAACCAGATTTTCTGGCAATTTTTCAGGAATCTGAGACGAAAGTTAATCCGATTCTGTTGACTGAAGCATTACAGACTCCAGCCCTCCCGATACTCATAATGCAGCAGTGTATTGGCGTTGGGGACATTGGTTATTTTCATCGGGATCGGATCCCATTCCAGCTTTTCGCCGGTTCGGATCGCGATATTGCCCAGGAGCACCATCTCTGTAAGCGGTCCGGCAAAGGAAAAATCGCTCCCGGCCCTGGGGCCTCCCTTGGCGGCGATGACCCATTCCTGGTAATGGCCCGGTGAACGCGGCAGTTTTTGCGGCGGTTTTCCGTATTCCTTCATCCGGGCCTCGGGGATCAATCGATTGTCCAGGATCGCTCCTTTATCTCCGATATACAGCATACCGTCGCCTCCGCCCAGCCGCCTGCCTTGTTCCAGTTGCGGCGGGCGGATGGGAAGCATGCCGCCGTCATACCAAGTCAGCGTCACGGCAGGACGGTCGCCATCGGCTTCGAACTCGTAATGGACGACTGATGCAACCGGGGCGCTTTCATTACGAGTTTCAGGAGGATCCTGCAGGAAAGTGCCGCTGGCTTGGACTGTTGTTGGGTATTTGAGTTTGAGGGCCTTGAAAATGGCCGAAAAGTTATGACAGCCGATATCGCCCAGAACTCCGGTGCCAAAGTCCCACCAGCCGCGCCAGACGAACGGCAGATAGGCAGGATGGTAGGGGCGTTCTGGGGCCGGACCAAGCCAGAGGTCCCACTCTAACCCCTCAGGTACGGGCGGCGCATCTTTCGGACGGGCCTGGCCGCGAGGCGAAATCCGCGGATATCGATTGGACCATCCATGTATTTCGCGAACATTGCCAATCGCACCATCCCAAATGAACTCGGCGAGTAACCGGGCTTCTTCGCCCGCCTGACCCTGATTGCCCATCTGTGTTGCAACACCCGCTTCTTTGGCGGCTTTTACGATTTGACGGGCCTCGTATACGGTATGCGTCAGGGGTTTCTGGCAGTACACATGTTTGCCTGCCTTGATCGCGGCCATCGTAATTGGGGCGTGCAGGTGGTCCGGCGTGGCGATCATAACCGCGTCAATGTCCTTCTGCTCCTGAAGCATCTGACGGTAATCTTTCCATTTCCGGGCCTTGGGAAACTCATTGAATGCCTTGGCGGCGTATCTTTGGTCCACGTCGCAAAGGGCTACGATATTCTCTCCCAGTCCGGCTACCGTGCGGATGTCATTGAAACCCATCCCTCCGATACCGATTCCAGCGACGTTGAGGGTGTCGCTGGGGGCTTTTTTACCGGGTCCGCCCAGCACATGACCAGGCAGGACGGTGAAGGCGAAAGCCGATGTCCCTGCTGTGCCAAGAAACCGGCGACGACTGATAGAATCCTCTGAAACGACTGTGTTTTTGCCTGTCATGATCTCACCTCAGCCTATTGTGTATGTCCTATGGAAAGGATTGCTCCTCGGTCCGTCTGGGACCAGAGAATAACCATTC
This sequence comes from Sedimentisphaerales bacterium, assembly GCA_016930745.1. Classification (GTDB taxonomy): domain Bacteria; phylum Planctomycetota; class Phycisphaerae; order Sedimentisphaerales; family Anaerohalosphaeraceae; genus JAFGGE01. The sequence continues at coordinate 4,431 of JAFGGE010000066.1, read as the reverse complement.
CACTATACCGCTCCAGGGGTTCCTTTGCAAGCGTTTTGCCGTACCCGGATGGTTTTGGAAGTTGGTGTTGTAGAGCGTGTTACAGAAGTATAAAATGATGGGGTGTTGGCGTTTGGGCAGGGACACGGTATGAAATATAATCTGCTTATTTCGATACTGCTTTATTGTTCGGGAGCCTTTGCCATAAGCCCCCGGGTGGGGCGATATACCGCCTCGTTCCAGGAACATCACCCGTTATCCAGGGCCGAAGAGATTCAAAAACGCACCACGATGGTCATTGATGCAGTGCGGGAAGATGGCTATACCTGTGATCCGAGTCGGGAGACATACGAGGTGTTTGTCCCGCAGGATTACGATCCGAATGCCGCTTACGGACTGGTGGTGGAAATTTCCCCGGGAGACAAGGGGCAGGTCCTGTTTGGACGTATGGAGGCCGAATTTGCCAAACGACAGCTGATCTGTGTGGGGGCGGACCGGTCGGGTAACAATCAGAATGTGTACAGTCGTCGAATTCCGCTGGCTCTGGACGGATTGCACAATATCCAGAAATTATACAAGATCGATCCGGAGAGGATCTATGTGGCGGGATTATCCGGCGGAGGCAATGTAGCCTCTATTATGGCGTTTCATTTCAGTGATGTGTTTACCGGGGGAATTTTTGTGATCGGCGCTTCCTTCTGGAGGCCGGTGGCGGTTCCAGGCAGGCCGGGCCGGGCATACCCCGGTTTTCCTACTCCAAAAGTAAAGTATCTGGTTGAAGCCCGCAATCGGGGACGCTATGTGTTGTTGACCGGAGAACATGATTTCAACCGCACGCCCATGCAGATTTATTACCAGTATGGTTATAAGCCGTACCTGAAAAACGTCCTTTTTATCGATGTGCCGGGAATGAAGCACGATGTGCCCCCGCCCGAACGGCTCTTACAGGCGATAGAATTTATAGACCAGCCGCCAAAAACGTCAAGGTAAGGCCCTATCCTATACACTTTGCTTTCGCTTTGAATTCCTCTCTATGCTCTCTATCCCGTTTTGTCTATACGTTTCCTAACGCACCTGGCTCAAGATTGGTTTAAAATCCTTTCACATTACTTTCCCATTTTCTGGGGAACGGCCGAGTTTACTTGGTCATAAAGTTTTCAAAGATGTAACGGCCAAGGGAACGACCTGCTTCCAATCCTTCGGTGTTGCTGAAATTAAAATGAATCCCGCCATAAATACGGCTTATTCCGGCTTCTCGGGCGGCCTCCCAGAAGCTGTTGAAGACTCGTGGAGGCAAACTAGGATTAGCCTCTGAATTCAATGCGAACGCAAATTCGTCCGTACCCATACATTTTGCTAAAATGGTCGCCGCCGCGGCACAACTGGTGCTGTGGCCGCTTGGATACTCCGGAAACGGCGGCGACGGGAGAAGGGATTCCCATGTGGGATCTTCCACTGTATTATCATTGCCATCCTGATCGCCATACCCGATAGCGGTTACCGGGCGCCAGAATCCGTAGTAGTATTTCATGTCCCAGCTTACAATCTGTGAATCAGTCAAAGCCACATTTAAAAGCGCAAAAAGTCTTGCTTCTTCCAGCAAGCTATAATCCATTTCATCGCAAATCTGATGGGCCACGAGATTCCAAATCCTTGGGATTCCCGTAGGCCAGAATCGGGCGATGTTTGTTTGCTCTGCTGTTCGATAGGGGGACGTTTTTCTGCCTACATCCATAACTTCAGCATAGTCACGGGCATATTCATAACCGGCCATATCCAGAGGGCCAATCAATCGAAACTGGTTGCCGCTGATCATGGTGAAAGGCCGTACCTGCCCCCAACCCGGCAGCATAGGCGGTTTCGCATCGGTTCGTCGCCACTGGCCCGGTTCCGTGCCGTCGGGATAGGAGACGCCGGCGGCGTCCGCCGAACCGTCATTTTCACGCCATTTCAGAACATAGTTTGCGATCAGTTGTCCATACACAACGGCCACCTTCTTGCGCGGGTGATTGGGCACTCGGGCAAGCTGCTCCAGGTAGAGAGGTTTAAAGTCGTTCTCTTTAAGAGGGTAAAGCTTCCGTAAGACCTCATAAGCCGCCGAAGCCACAGCCGCCTCCTCAGGCCAGATTTTCGGAGCTCTAAAGCGAACTAAAAATGGATCATATTGATGTTGAATTCCATTTACGGCGTCATACATGGCAATATGAAGCATCGCCATCGTCCTGTTGCCGAATTGATTAGAAATTCCCTCTTGTTTTATCATGTCCATTGCTGCTGTGTTCCATTCCCTGATTTCCGTCGCCTCCAGAAGGCCTGCCCCGATGAGAAGCATAAGAATGCATCCTGTGAATCTAATCTGTTTCATTGTCCGCTCCTTTCCACTCATGATTCCGGTTTTTATTTAAGTACACAAGGTTAGTCACACGACCAACCCTCGAAATGCCGAACATATAAAAGCTGTTTTTTTTAGTTTTTCCTGTTTATCAACAGACGCTATCTTTATCTAAGCGATTGTCTTAGGCCATGAAATAGGGGAATTCCCTAATTAGATAGGGAGAAAAGCGTAGTCGATCATCTCTCAACCGACTATTTTCGAGCGGAACATAAACTGCGAAAACAGCATGAAAACAGAAAATCGTTTTCAGAAATGCACTTACCCTTCTAGATTGTCTCTGATAAAATTACCTGGATTAATTGTCAAAAGAATCCAGAGTATTGGACCGGAGTGGATGGATGAGATATCTGATGTGTTATACCATTTTGTTTTTACTGGTCACTGGAGCGTATGGCCAGAACTGGCCGCGGTTTCGCGGCCCCAATGGATCAGGGATCAGTGAGGCCAAAGGGATACCTATCCGATGGACGGACAGCGATTATCGGTGGAAGGCCAAACTGCCGGGGCAGGGGCATTCCTCCCCGGCCGTCTGGAAAGAGAAGCTGTTTATTACCTGCGGCAACAAGAATGATGTTTCGCTTTTGGCCATGGATGCCAATAGGGGCAATATCCTGTGGGAAAAAGACTATACACTTGCTCCATACCGTATGAACAGCCTGAACCACTACGCCGCGGCCAGCCCGGCCTGTGATGAGCGAGCCGTGTATGCGATCTGGAGCACGGCCGAGGAAACAAGTGTACTGGCCCTGGATCATTCCGGTACTTCATTATGGTCAAAGTCCTTCGGCTCGACTTTCTCCCAGCATGGTCCCTGTAAAACACCGATGCTGGTCGATGATCTGGTGGTCTTTACCATGGAACAGCGCGCCAATAGCAAGGATGTGAAAAGCTGCTGGTATGCCCTGGATAAAAATACCGGCTCGATCCGCTGGCAACTCCAGCGCGACTATGCCAGCCACATTTCCTATTCCACGCCTTGTGTATATACAACATCAGAGGGCCGAAACCAAATCGTCTTCTCCAGCAAGAGCCATGGGATTACCGGTGTCGATCCGTTGTCAGGGAAGGTTCTCTGGGAAGAGATGACAGCCTGCCCGGCCCGTGTGGTGGCTTCTCCCATCGTTGTCGGCGATCTTGTCATTGCCAATTGCGGAGACGCAGGGACGGGAATGCAGCTTACGGCCCTTATTCCACCCAAAGATGCGGGTGCGCAACCGACAATCGCCTATACCCTGACCGACCGGAAAATCCTGCCGTATGTGACCATGCCGCTGGTGGTTGGCGACCTGATGTTTACCTTTCATGACACCGGTCCGGTCTGTTGTTTCGATGCCAAAACCGGCCAGACCATCTGGACCGAAAAGCCGGGCGGGCGTTTCTATTGTTCGCCGGTCTATGTCGATGGGAATATCTATTGTGTTACAATGGATGGCAAGGTCGTCGTAATCAAGGCCAGCAGGGAATATCGGTTGCTTGCGGTCAATGATCTTGGGGAACAAACCCAGGCTAGCCCGGCTGTGGCCGACAACCGGCTGTATCTAAGGACACTAACCCAAGTCTTCTGTGTGGGCCCCAAGCCTTAGACGTTTGTTTGTGAACGATTCTGTTCGCTTTCGAGACAGATACAGAGCTTTTATTTTTGCATTTATCCCCCTGTCGCGGTAAGATTTCCCCCCGGTCGCGGATGGCTATCCTATGGACATTGGGAGTGCGTAATGATTGAAAAGTGGGAACAGCAGCTTGACAGCTTTGACCGGGAAAAACGTTTTACCGCCCTGCAAGAGCTGATTGCGCTGGCCGGGGCAGGTCGGATCGAATTTCCTGCCCCAACTGACAAAGTGAATATGCATTGTCACACCTTCTATTCCTACAACAGCTACGGGTATTCGCCCAGCAAATATGCCTGGCTGGCCAAACGAAACGGACTGGCCCTGGCGGGTATCGTGGATTTTGATGTGCTGGATGGCCTGGATGAGTTTGTGGACGCCGGCCGGCTGCTGGACCTTCCTGCCTGCGGGGGTCTGGAAACCCGCGTCTTTGTCCCGGAGTTTGCCGAT
>JAFGGE010000065.1 GCA_016930745.1 Sedimentisphaerales bacterium | reverse complement strand
GTGTTTGCGTCCATCTATCTTCATGGACGATATGATAACAGAACAAAATCAAAATGTGTAGCATAATCTATTGACTTATTAGTATCTGTGCCTGTAGAGGAGATTATAGGTCAGGCGCAATCCCTGGCAGATGTTACAAAGGATATTGATTGCCAGCCCCGCACCGGCAGGACCGATATCGGGGCGGATGAATTTGTTCCGAAGAATGCTCTGTAAATGGTTGTTCCGCCAGTTTACAATACGGCATCCGGAAAACTCCAACGCGACTCCTTGCATTCTTAGGGGAGCTCTATCGGCGATGAGGTCAGCCAGGTGGATATCAAGAGAGCGACATCCTGCAGGTCGATGACTTTGTTCCGGTCGAAATCGGCGCTCTCGGTAAACGCCGGGGTCGTCTCGGTTGTCGACCAGGCCGACGCCAGCGCCGCAAAATCACCCAGGTCGATGCGGTTGTCTCGATTGGCGTTTCCTTCCAGGAGAAGACCCATATCCACCGAGGCGGTCGGCTCTGCGACGACGACGCTCCTCCTGACATTCAGGAGCGTATACTCCCCGGCAGCGGCGACATCATAGGCTCCCGGAGCAATGCCGGGGACCTGGGCCACAGCGGAATCGGCTGTCTTGGTGGTCGTTGGACGGCAATAGTATACGGCCGGATCCTCCAGCACATCGGCCCCCGGCAGGTAAAAAGCGACAAACAGAGGGATTTGCCAGCCGGCCGGATCCGGGCGAGAAGGGCCCTGAAGTCCGACAGCGACGTTTACCGGCACGCCGCCGTCCAGGCAGAATTCATAGACGCGGTTATAGCCGTTATCGGCCACCCAGAGACGCCGATTGGGAGGATCAATTTCAAGGCAGCACGGGTGAAAATTACGAAAACCGTCCGCGACAAGGGTAACCTCGCCCGATGAAGGATCGACGCGATAAACGGCCTTGGCGCTGCCGCCGGCGACATAGATCTGCTCCTGGATGCTGTCGTATACGATGCTCAGCAGGTTGGATACGGAGATGTTCAGGGGCAGGGGGGTCAGTATGCCGTCGGGATCGAGACTGTACAGATTGTCGGCGTTCAGGCTGTCACAGAGATAGACCTTGCCGTCCGGATCGGCGGTAAGATCCCATTGATCCGTTTCCCCAGGGTCAGGCATGACGAGTTGTTCGTTTTCCGGTGATCGTGTGGAGAACGACCAGATCTGGTCAGGTCCCCCAGCGCCGCGGTCCGTGATGAGAATATCCCCTTCCTTGACAGAGGGTCCATTGAATCCGATCGGGGCAAACGTCATTCCGTAAGGATCGTCGTCGCCGGAATGAAAGCCCGATACCCACACGCCGGATGGGCCGTTGTATTCTTTCCTGTAGACATTTCCCCCATAGTCTTCGCTGACGAAGGCGTTGCCGTTTGTGTCGAAAATCAGGTGGGCCGGCCGGTCGTAGGATTGGATTCGGATGCCGCGATCGGGTCCGGTGACGGGATAGAGTCCCCCTCCGGAGCCGGCCGTCTCTCGAACGAGCCCATACAGTTCATTGTCACGGAGGTCGTAGGCTACACTGGATAGATTAACCATGCTGTGATAGCCGCATGAGCCGACAGCGGGATCATGGAGCTGGACCGTATTGTCAATGGAAGAACAATCGCTCGCCATGCGGCCAAAGTTGTCCAGACCAATGGTGTCGGTGCCGTCGTAGAACTCCACTACGATCCGGCACTCGGATACATCTTGCAACAGGTCCTGCCATGTGCCGGAGTCCACAGTCCATGCAGAGGCGTCGATGGGGTATGTAAAGGTTTTCCAGACCAGACTGCTTTCGGGAAACGCAGCCGGCTCAATAGGTACAAACGCCGAGCCGCCCGGGCCGGAAATCCGGATGAATTCGCTGATATCGGGAGCCGTTCCGCCGCGGCGAACGATACGAAGGTCTGCCGTTACGATGCCGCTGCCGTCCAGACTCGACCAGTCGCCGAGGAATTTGGCCGGGGCTAAGGCCACCGAGAGTACCCCCGCCTTGTCGGCAATGCTCAAATACCCGCCCCCATTTCCGCCGCTGCCCGGATTGGAGACGCCTCCTGTGTTTGCAAAGCTCCAGTCTCCCGTGCCGCCCGTGTTGAAATCGTCATAGGCACATGGAATGAACGCTTTCACAGGAGTAGAAGTGAGGTGCACATTGTCCAGACGGACGATTTCGGTACCGTTATAGTACTCTCCGGTAATCCGCACCGAATTGATATTGCTCAGGATGGCGTTCCAATCCCCGGTTTCGATGACCCAGTCGGCCGGATTCAGATAGGCTGTGTACGTTGTCCAGGCGCCCTCGGTCGGGTGAAAGGATTCGCCTACCATCGTATAGGCCGATCCGCCGGGTCCGGCGATTCGAAAGATGTAAGCGGGGTATACCTGGTAACCCCCGCCGAGGTGCTGGTAAAAAATCTGTGCCGAGAGACTATCGGTAGCGGTCATCCCGCTCCAGTCGCCGTGGTATTTCGGAGGGGCGACAATATAGTTCATATCCCCCGTAGCATGATCGTTGACGGAAAGACAACCTCCGGGATTTCCTGTTGTCGCCTCCCACGCTGCGCTATTGTCTCCTGTGACCAGCCAGCTTTCGACATCCGTGTCAAACGTGGATTCGACCTGGGCATGAACCATGCCGATTGTCGGCAGGATAAACAACATATACCAGGAAACGAAGGCTGCCGTATTCACGACTTGATTTTTATACTTCATCGGTACCCCTCCTGAGGTTTCTGTGCTGCTTGTTTTTGCGGATCGGACTATCCTTTGGAAAATCCCGGGTCCTTCAAATCGGCTTTTTTTATGTTGGGATATCGATATATTCCATCGACAATACGCCCGCAATTAACAAATACTACTATACCCGATCTTTCGTTTTCATTCAATCCCTTGCCCGGTTTTATCCGCCATTTTCTCTGTATTCGGGATTTAAAGCGGTCGAACCGCACGCAGGGTCCCGTATTCCGGAACATGAGCAAACATTTACCGAATCTGAAAGAGGTAGCGCCCCCCTCCACGGATAACGAATCGTCCGTTGTCCAGCGAATCGCATTCGCCGGCGGTCTCCATGATTTTTATCGGTTTACCCCTGCATTCGTCCGGCAGGACGACCTCGGCTGTGACGTTTTCGGGCAGCACAATCTCCAACGAGAAGTACTGCGGCTGCCACGACACCCAGACCAGGCCTTTGGGTGTGACGGTATGGCCCTGGACATAGGGCAGGCCACCTGTCTGCGGCGCGATCTGCAAGCGTGCTCCGCCGGGCTGGACAATACGAACGCCCAGCAGCGTCTCGTGCAGCCATAACAACGGCACGGCCTGCCAACCGTGGGATCCGGTCTCATCCTGAGGCTGGGCGGGATTGATCGCGTCGGAGGCGAGACTCAAATCCTCACGACTGACCCAGTACTCCGGCAAGGGGCCGCCGTACGGTCCCTGAAGGACCAGCGGTGTCTGATTGCGAGGATGACCGGGCAGATACGGCGCATAACGCTCGAACAAATGACGTACCGCTCGTTCGGTCAGCCCTGCATGGGACAACGCCAGAAGCGCTCGATAGCAATACGTCGGATTATTCCATCGCGTTACGCCAGGAGAAGGCCTGCCATCAGGAGGCAGAAAGCTGTATTCCAGCGTGGCCAGGCTTTCTGGGCGATTCAGAAGGCCGCTGTAGACGGCCACGGTCTGCCCGGCCTGGCTGTATCCCCGCGACTCCTGGGGCGCTTTGGAATCATAAAGATCGGCCACATGAACCGGCACATCTCCCTGCGCGGGCACAAGATGATATTTCCGAAATGCCGCGGTCATCTTCTCGGCTGTCCGACGCCATTGATTCGCCTGCTCCTGTTGGCCGATCGCCTTTGCCATCTCCACGGACCATCTGAGTCGTTCGATAATCCACGGGGTTACGATTCCGCTGGACTGATGCGGCTGACGCAGTTTGATCCCCACGCGAATGTCGGCAAAGATATGAGGGGTTCGCCACAGGCCTTCTTCATCGGCCAGCGACAAAACCGCTTTCCAATAGCGGCACAGCGGGTCCCAGTATTGCCGTATCCGGTCTTCGTTGCCGGTCCAATAGTAATCGTCATACAGCAATGCCACCCACTGCACGGACCAGTCATATCCGGCCGGATAGGCGGGATAGTTGCTCGGAGCGAAGGGGTGCAGGTTCCCGTCGGGCCCCTGTCCCTCGGCATGGGTGCGAATGAGAAACTCGCGCAGCCGGGTATCGCCGAACCATCGCGCCGCCAGCAATGCTCGCGGGCGTGCATCTTCGATCCATTGCCCATCCTCTCTGCCGGGGGTATCCACATACGAATCCGACATGGTGACTTCGGCGTGAATCAGACACAATTGTACGATCTGATCCATGTGTTGATTACCACATGCAAAACTGCCTTTGAAATCGATGGGGTATTGCGACTTGACGATCCCGCCGTCTTGAATGACGACCTGTCCGTCCTCGGGGAAATACAAGTGCAGCGTGAGCCATCGAGCCGTTCGTTCGTCCGGCAGTTCCACGGACTGCGCGCCCGGACCGGTGATATACCGGTCGGCGTATCCCGGGCCTGCGACGCCTTCCGGATTCAGCCATCCATTCTCCTTGACATGTTCCTGACCGCTATACAGGGAACGGTATATCTCCGCATATCCCCAATCGATATATACCCCTTCGCTTGTTCGGTCTCCCAGTTCCAGGATCGGATATCCATGTACGGGCCTGAAGAAGTCGAATGTCAGATAGCGAGTCTGGCCCTTATTCCCCGCCACAACGATCGGATCGCCCTGCAGGAGCTTGCTCATTTCGGATCGAACCGCTTCGCTTGGAATGCATTTGGACAAACGAATCCCGCTGGCGATGGAGAGAGGGTCCTGGGAGACGGCTTGCGCCGATTGCGCCGTGCCTGCCGCCAGGAGGGTGCCCGGACGAACCGTGTATTCCCGCTGCCCCGGCGTCTCCACAGCCCGGGGCTTTGCCGGCCAAGGACCATTGACAACTTCCGTTGCACGAGACCACCGGCTATCGTCAAAGTCTGCTTCGTGTATATTTTGGACGAGTCGTTTCCGTCCGTCGATGATCTGCGGATAGCGGATACGCGGATCTTTGATCACGCCGACGATTTGTTGTTCATGGGCCAGAAACTGCGGGGCCTTCCACCAGCGCCAGCTCGTATCTGTCTTGATCCATGTACTGTCCAGATACAGTCCGGCGCGCCGATTGCCCGTCCTCTGGAAGGTAATGATATCCCCCCAGTTATGATGCAGGACCACCACGACATTTCTGCCCACTTGCAGATAGGGAGCGGCATTGACGGCCTCGGCTCGTATTTTCTCCTCATGATAACGCGCTACCTTGCGGCGTACGAGATGGCCGTTGATCCAGAGTCGGGCGTTGCTGTCGGCGGCGAAATACAACGTGGCCTCTTCGGGCAACGACGACAGCTCCACTGCTTTCCGAAAATACGTAAAGCGATTTTTGGGCGCCGGCTCATTGGAATCCGACCAGATCCAC
>JAFGGE010000064.1 GCA_016930745.1 Sedimentisphaerales bacterium | reverse complement strand
TTGTGCGTATTGTCATACCCCGCCGTTCCATGTTCCATTTCGACTCGAATGGACTCTTTGAAGGGGATCGGGCTTTCAATGTGGTATCGGTATACATTCCAGAAATTGTCCGCGCTGTGATCGTCTTTTTCCCGGTAGGGCATCCCAAAATAATCGTTATAAAAGGTTTCTCCAAATCCCCAGGCCCCACTGAAGTAATCCTCGGAGCCGGTGCCCCATAAGGAAGGGGTCGATTCCCCGTCAATCGTGAAAATATCGTCCCCTTCACCCCACCAACCATCCACTTGGGTATGAATCGTAAGATGAACTCCCATATAGTGGCCCTGGGCGCCCGAGGTATCCAGGAATAAATAGTTTTTCCCATCCGGATTTGGAAAATCCTGCCTGTATTGCGCATGAAAATACCCAAGATTTTTTGGAAAGCGATTCAGACTTCTCCAGTCGACATAATAATAAATTGAGCTGGCCTTAATATCGCTTTCATTAACGATTTCAATTCTCGCGGATTCGGCGAAAGGCATGGGCCAAAAACAGTTTAAGCCGCGAATGGTTCCAATGGCCTGAACGGGATTGTCAAAATAATAGACCTTCCCCTGCCCTAATCCGAAGAAATCGCCCAGTGGAGACTCGACGGAAGGAAAATCATTCCCATCATAGTAAATTCTCAGCACCAGATTGGTATAATAATGAGGATCGCTGGATCGGATGGTCATCCAGAGGTGAGTAATTTCGCCAGGCCCTTCCAATTCGGCAATCGTTAATGTTCCTCTGCCTTCCAGTGGCTTTGCATCGTTATTCCCGGGACGGTCATCACTGGCTGACCTTCCAACGGTATAATCTCTCAAAACCGCCAAATCTGAGATCGAACTGGCGGGCCTTACGCGCCCCATCTCCAGTGAACTACAGAAAAGCATGCATGGTGACAGCAGAATCCAAAGTGCAATGAGTCTTGTTCTTTTCATTTGTCTCTCTCCATGGTTTTTACATTGAAGTTATCAGTTACCTGTGAAGAATCAATACTGAAAATAGAAATCGCATTATATCCCTCACTCTTCCCGCCGCAGGGCACTGGATCGGTCAGGGCTTGCTCCTGCCTTTTCATTCGAGTTGTGTTCGCACAAGCGCTGTTCGAGGCTATCGGTCCGGCCGATCTGGAAACGCCTCCGCGGACTCTCCAAAACGTAGACCCGGAAAGTCCTCTCGATCGCTCCCCAAACGCAAGAAGGTTGTAGACCCCTCGCCGCCTTTTTACCGGTTTCCCGCGGGCAAAACCTGCTTCGTAACCGTTCTCTTGCTCCCGTGGCGAATGGAATCCCTTTCCTATTGTCGGATGCAACACGCCGCTGCTGAAGAAATTTCGCGTAATTCTCAATGCGGCTTGCCGCGCAAGAGCAGTTTCTTCGACTCCGTAATCAGGATAATGACCAGGGCGCCAACGGCACAGATGCTCAGCTCCGCCAGCCTCAGCGGCGTGGTGCGAAACACGGTGTTGAAAAACGGGACGTAAATCAGGATCAACTGCAGAGTCAGTGTGATGCCGATGGCCAGCAACAGCATCGGGTTACCGAGCCAGGATTGTGTAAACAGCGATTGCGTTTGTTTGCGCACGCTCAGCGCATAGGCCATCTGACAGAACGTCAGCAAAGTGAACACCATGGTCTGCCAGGCGCTTGAACCTGTTCCGCCGTCCCAGAACCAGTATCCGGTCCCCACCGAGATCAAGCCGATGATCAGGCCCATGCCGAGAATCCGCCAGCCCAGCCCCCGCGCGAAAATGCCTTCCCGCGGATTGTACGGCGGCCGGTTCATCACATCGCGCTCGGCTTCTTCAAAACCCAAAGCAATGGCCGGTATGCCGTCGGTCACCAGGTTGATCCATAGAATTTGAATCGGCAACAGCGGCAGCGGCATGCCCATCAGCGGGCCAGCGAGCATGACAACGATTTCACCGGTATTGCCGGTGAGGATGTATTTGACGAATTTACGGATATTGTCGTAAATGCGGCGGCCTTCTTTGACGGCGGCGACGATCGTGGCGAAATTATCGTCCAGCAGGACCATGTCGGAGGATCCTTTGCTGACGTCGGTGCCCGTAATTCCCATGGCCACACCGATGTCGGCGGATTTCAGCGCCGGTGCATCGTTGACGCCGTCGCCCGTCATCGAGACGATCTCATGCTGGGCTTGCAGCGCATCGATGATGACCATCTTGTGTTGGGGTGAGACGCGCGCAAAGACGGAAACATCCCGGATTCGCGCGTTGATCGCGTCGCCGGTCAACCGATCGAGATCTTGCCCGGTCAGAACGGTATCCGAGGTCGTCAGCCCCAAATCCTTGGCGATGGCGACAGCCGTCAGGGGGTGATCGCCGGTGATCATGATCGGGCGAATCCCGGCCTGCTTGCATAGCCGAACGGCCTCAATCGCTTCGGGACGCACCGGATCGAGCATACAGGCCATCCCCAGAAAAACCAGATCCTGCTCGTAGCGCGCCTGTTGGTCGATCTCGTCGCCATTCAGCGAGCGATAGGCCAACCCCAGCACTCGGATGCCGTTTTTCGCCATCGCATTGGTTTCGACCGAAATTTCCTCTTTTCTCTTTTCGCTCAGGGGTTGAACGGCGCCGTTTATCAGGATCCGGCTGCACACCTCGATCAAGCCGTCGGTCGCCCCTTTGGTCAACACCAGATAATCGGCGCGCCTCGGGTCTCCGGCGGCGGCAAGAACAGGGTGCAAAGTTATCCCCTGTGAAGACGGCGGCAGGGCATGAACGGTGGACATGCGTTTACGCTCGGAATCGAAAGGCAGTTCGCGAACGCGCGGCAGCATGGCTTTCAGATCGCGTTGCACCAGTCCCGCCTGTTGGGCCGCAAGCACCAGTGCGCCTTCGGTGGGATCGCCGAGGATACCGTTTGGCGTATTTTCGTCGATAACGGCATCGTTGCATAGCGTTCCGGCCAGCAGCAGCAGGCTGAGATCGGCCTCTTCGCCGCGTTTGGCCACCGCTTCATCAAGCGAATAGCGGCGATCCGGCAGCACCACATCCGAAACCGTCATTTTGTTCTGCGTCAGGGTACCGGTTTTGTCGGAGCAAATCACGGTCACCCCGCCCAGGGTTTCCACTGCGGGAAGTCGCCGGATCAACGCATTCTTCTTCAACATCTGCTGGGCGCCTAGCGCCAGGGCGATGGTGACGACAGCCGGCAGGCCTTCGGGAATGGCCGCTACCGCCATGCTGATGGCCGTCATGAACATCTCTTTCAGGCTCGCGCCTTGCAGATAAATCGTGCCCGCAACGATGACGATCAACACCCCGGCGGCCATGGCCAACGATCTGCCGAGCTTTCCCAATCGCCGTTGCAGCGGGGTTTGCTCATCCTCAACCTCCTGAAGCATCGTGGCGATTTTCCCTAATTCGGTTTGCATGCCGGTGCCCGTGACCACGGCCTCGCCGCGCCCATAGGTTACCACCGTGCCTCTGTAAATCATGTTTTTACGATCGGCCAAGGCAAGATCGCCGCCCGGCGGCACGCCGGGATTTTTGTCCACCGATTCCGATTCGCCGGTCAGGGCCGCTTCCTGGATTTTGAGATTCGCGGCCGCGATCAGTCGGGCATCCGCCGGCACAATGTTCCCGGCTTCGATGAGGAGGATGTCTCCCGGCACTATTTCCCTGGCCGAAATTTGCCGCTCTCCGCCGTCGCGCCGCACCCGTACATTGGGCACCGCCATCTTTTTGAGGGCCGCCATGGCGTTTTCAGCCTTGAATTCCTGCCAAAACCCCAGAATCGTATTGAGCACCACAATAACGAAAATCACGATAGCATCGATATATTCGTGCAACGCCGCTGAAATGACCACGGCGGCCAGCAGAATCAGGATCATGACTTCCTTCACCTGGGCCAATAGAATCCGCCAGGTCGCCCTCGTTCCCTTATCGATCAGTTCGTTGGGGCCGTATACGCTCAGCAGTTGTGTCGCCCTGGACGTCGACAGGCCTTCCTGTTGGGATGATTCAAACTTTTTCAGCACCTCTTCGGCGCTCAGGCGATGCGGTTCCTGCATGGGTTATCCTCGAATATGTGCGAAATTGCCCGCTCGGGCGATTTCTTCGGGTGGTTGTGGAGAGACTTCGATTCCTCAACCTGATTCATCCGGTCTTCCTGGCTCTCTCCCGACCGCCTCTGAACCGCGAATCGGGCGGGATGCTTCCGCCAGTCCGGTTACATCAAGATTTCCTCTTGGGTTCCCTGGAGTGAGTGACATCGGAACCGGATCAACAACAATATAACAAGTGAGGCGATTTGGTGCAACCGAGAGGTTTGAACTTATCGAGTCGCACCTGGGTGGTAACCGAGGCGGCCCGAGAAACAGAAATACGGATTTCCAAGAGAAGCGAGAACTCGGAGGGGATATCGGCGCCGGCTCAACTTTTTGATAATGCAGTCCATGGAAAGGCGATGCTCCGCATACTGGATTGGTCGGCGGACTCTTCCTCTCAAACCCCTTTTCAGGGACTAATCTTGTGCGTGTATTGGGTGCCAGTTTTCTCTTCGGGGTTGGGCTCGGACAAGCGCCGCTCGATATTGTCGGTATGCCCGATATGGAAACGCCCTTGCGGGTTCTCCAGGATGTAGACCCAGAAGGCCATCTCGATCTCTCCTCAAACGAAAAAAGGCCGTAGACTACTCTACGACCTTCTTCTGGCTCCCTGGGGTAGGACTCGAATTCGCCTAAGGCGAACCTGGGGCCTACAACACTTCTGGCTGAAAGTCCGCCTCAGGCGGATTAACAGCCGATA
>JAFGGE010000004.1 GCA_016930745.1 Sedimentisphaerales bacterium | reverse complement strand
GATGTGGATTTGCTTCGGGTGGAAGCGTCGCTGTTCGACGAAGCCAATCATTTTCCCTGGCAGGTATTGCGTTCCGGAACCGGGGCGACATTGACCGGCACGACCCTGGCGGCCGTCGGATCGGACTTTATCAACCGGGGCGTCAAGGCCGGACACGTGATCGTCCTGGACGACGGGATATCGATCCGGCTGTGCGAGATCGTGGAAGTCATGTCGGCCAGCTATCTGGAAATCTCGATCCTCCGGGCCAACGGCGAGCAGCCCAAGATCGCCCCGGGCGACGGAACCGGCCTGGCGTTTCGCATCGCGACGTTCGATCCGCAGGCGTGGGAGACGCTGGTGGATCTGACGCAGCATTTCGACCTGCGTCCCGGCCAGCCCGACAGCGAATACGGTTTCGAAGAGATTCTGGCCCCCGGTGTGTTGCGTCAGGCCTCGGTCTATGGCGTCCTGGCCCGCGTCTTTGCCGTATGGGGCAGCCGCGAGGGCGACGGCGAGGCCATGTGGAAAAAGAGCATGCATTATCGCGGATTCTACGACAAGGCCCGGCTGCGATGCCGGCTGGGGCTGGACCTGGGCGACGATGGATTCGGTGACATGGAGCGCCGCGGCGGAATTATCCGGCTGCGGAGAGAGTAAGTTATGGTGTATTACCGTCATCCCGAGCGGAGGCCAAAGGCCGTAGTCGAGGGACCTACTGATGTACATGGAGATAGACAAGGATAGAAGGTATTCATGCAAAGGATATTTTTCAATTTATGCCAGTCTCCATGTAACCAGACAAAAGGATAAAATCAATGTTTTTCGTGACATAAGGAGGGAAATCGTGGCACAACAGGAAAACACATGGCGGCTGAATCGGCAGTTGAATGTTTCGATGCTGGTGCAGTTGTTCCTGCTGGCCTCGCTGATCGTGGGCAGTTGGGTCAACCTGCAGCGTCAACTGGACCTGCTGCAGCGGGATGTGGATCTGCTGCTGGAACGGCAGAAGGAATATACCGTTCGCGTGGAGCAGTTGCAGGCGCAGGGCCTCTCGCATGAGTACCGGCTCAGGGCGATGGAATCAAGCAGATAGTCGCGGTTAATTCCGTTCGAGGATGAAGCGATGGCCTACGGCAAAGACAATCAGTCCCGGCAGGGCGATGACAATGGCAAATCCTCCCAGGACACAGATGTACAGCCAGAAACCGACAAAGGATGGGACCATGAAGGAAGTCGGATTGGTCGGATCGTATAACAGGGTCAGGACCTGCCCTTTGCTCAGGGGCGGCTTGCGGTAGGAAACCCGGGAAGCGACGATCCGGTCCCGCCCGTTCCGGTCGGCAAAGCGGTAGATCGGGATGTAAGCCAGCTCCTCGCCTGATCCGCGGAGATCAAAGTCGATCACCGTCGCCTGGGCCGACAGGGCGGTCGCTACAAACTGCCGATTGGACTGATGCCTTTCCCAGGCGAAATAAACAGGGACCGCCGCGACCAGAAGGATGAGCATGCCGGCCAGTTTGGCGGTCATCGGGGAAATACACCGACGCGCGTAGCATGTAGGCTGATCCGGATCCGTAGTCATCAGATTTTGCTGCCATTTTTTCATCGTTGGTTCCCCACGGGCGAACCTTCGCCCGGTAGTGTATCGGCCGATTCGGGAGGGGACTTTGCCTGAGAGCATCGAATTTTTTTAGATTCGAAACCGGTTTTCAGTATTGCCAAGAAGGGCTCCATGTCGTTTCCGGTGTTGGTTGTAGTGGGGATTGTCATCCCGACCGAGGGCAGCGAGTGGAGGGATCTACCGATGGGCATGGGGACTGAGGGGATAAAAAGAGATTCAGGGAGAGGATTTTTTATCGTTCTTGAAAATCTCCATGCCTCCGGGAGATTCCTCACTACGCTCGGAATGACAGTCATTACAAAATCTACAAATGGAAAATGGAAAATCGAAAATAGTAAATTATTAGGGAAGGGAGGAAGGAAATGCGAATGTGGTCTAATGCAGTATTGGGTGTGACGATTGTGTTGTATTTGTGCGGGTGTGATGCCCTGCGTTTTGCCCCAGGCGAAGCGATGAAGGCCAATGCCTATGTGCATCATCGCACGACGCAACTGGCGGCCGATACGGCCCGGCAGGAGCAGGTCTCGGCGCCCCTGCAGCAGCTTACCGCTCTGTCGCAGGAGCAGAGTCGGGCGTTTGTCGCCGATTATGGTCTGCCCCGCGAGCTTCCTTCGACGGCAACCGTCGAGGAAATTCTGGACACCTCAACCCATGATCTGGCGTCCGCGGCGGTCGCACAAGCCCAGCGCCGCCCGAACCCGTGGGAAACAGCCGATGCGTTTCTGGAGGTGGGCATCGGCATCGCGGGCGTCCTCGGCGGGGCGTATGGCTTGCGGATCGGACAGATCCTGCAAAAGGCCCGTCAAAAGAGCAAGGCCCTGCAGGAGGTGATCGAAGGCAATGAACGGTTCAAGGAGCAGTATCACGACATGGCCGAGGCCTTCAAAGACGCCCATGCCCATCAATCGACCCAAACGAGGCAACTCGTGGCGGAATTGAAATAATAGTACCCAGCAAAAACGTACCGACAGAGCCACGGATGGGGATTTGTTCCTCTCCGTGGTTTTTTTTGAGATCGATTTGACCAAAGAGAGTCATTTCGGTATGATAAAGACACATCTGCTGTCGTGTTATTATGACCATCTGAGGAAGAATTCAGAACAAGAGGGTGTTTTCTGGAAGGGAGAAAACCATGCGACCATGTATCATTCTGTTCGGCTTTTTGTTTGCTTTCATGTTGACTCAAGTTTGCACCGCCGCAGTAGCCGATCACGTCTTCTGGATGGAGATCGAGGTGCTCTGGCACTATGGCGATCCGATTGAGCCGTCGGATACGGAGTATGAATTTGACATCGAAATCCAGACCGATGCGATGGTCCGTCGTGTGGAAGTGCTTACGCCAGGCGGATTGACCTTCGAGATTCCCGCCCTGCCCGACCAGTACAATTGGGAAACCGACACCTGGACCAATTACGAATATGATTCGCAGGAAGATGTCTGGATCTGGGAGTATGAGAAAACGACAGTGTCACTAGCGGAACTGAATGTCTATGGCGACGGCTGGTATCGAGTCACGGTGATTTATGAAGTCGGCTTTGATCAGACCATGCTCTGGTTCGGCATTCCCAACACAACCCAGCCTTTGGCCCAGCCGACACAGCAG
>JAFGGE010000063.1 GCA_016930745.1 Sedimentisphaerales bacterium | reverse complement strand
TATCTTCGTGGACAACGGCCTTTTGCGTAAAAATGAGCGCCAGACGGTCATCTCCACCTTTGGCAATCACTTCCACATCGATTTGCGGGTGGTGGATTGGGGCGGGCCGTTTCTTGCCAGACTGGCCGGCGTCACCGATCCGCAGCAAAAACGAAAAATCATCGGCGCCGAGTTCATTGAGGCCTTTCAGTCCGAAGCCGACAAGATTCCCAATGCCCGATTCCTGGCCCAGGGCACGCTTTACCCGGATGTGATCGAATCGGGGCATAAGGACGGTAACCTGGCAGCCAACATCAAGCTGCATCACAACGTGGGGGGTCTTCCGGAACAATTGGGCTTTGAGCTTGTCGAGCCGCTGCGGGACCTGTTTAAGGATGAGGTGCGGCTGGTCGGAGAATATCTGGGGCTGCCGGCCGACATGGTTTGGCGGCATCCTTTCCCGGGACCGGGGCTGGCGGTGCGGATCCTCGGCGAAATCACGAAAGAACGGTTGGCCGTTCTCCGCGATGCCGATCACATCCTGATCGAGGAGATCCGGGCCGCCAATCTGTATCGCAAGATCAGCCAGGCGCTGGCGGTCCTGCTCCCTGTCGGCACCGTCGGCGTGATGGGCGACGAGCGGAGCTATGAATCGGTGATCGCCATCCGAGCTGTGGAAACGACCGATTTTATGACGGCCGATTTCTGTCATATTCCGCATGAGGTGCTGGGGCGGATCGCCGGCCGGATTATCAACGAGGTCCGGGGCGTCAACCGCGTGGTGTACGATATCTCCAGCAAGCCGCCGGCGACGATTGAGTGGGAGTAACAGGCCTTTGAAAGGAGCATGGATTCGACCGCGGGGAAACGGTCGAGTCCGGAAGATTGCAATGAACAAATGGATTGGTTTATTATGGATATTTCTGTTATTCCTTCCCTGCCGCTGCATGGCTGAAACGTTTAGCGTCTATTGGGAAAACGACAGCCGTTTTCATAAACCCAACGGCCACGCGGACCGGCACTACACCAACGGATTTCGGTTTGTATACACGGCGCAGCCGGAATGGGACTGGCTCAGGGACCTCGCCTCCTGGGGACGATTCGGAGAGGATCAGGATGTAACCACCGCCGTGGGATTGTCGCTGGGGCAGAATATCTACACGCCGAATTGGATCGATCAGCCTCAAAAACGGCGGGCTGACGACATGAAATACGCCGGCTGGCTTTATACGGGATGGTTCGCCCAGCGGGCCACCGAAAAGCAACTGGAGCATTTTGAGCTGAACTTCGGAATCATCGGGCCATCCGCCCATGCCGACGATGTCCAGTCGGAGATCCATGACTGGCTCCATTCCGACAAGCCGATAGGATGGGAAAACCAACTGGGAGATGAATTCGCGTTTGATTTTATCTACCGAAGTCGGATCAAGTGGACCGATTCGCCCCTGGCAAGTATTCCGAATCTGGAGGTGATTCCCGAATATGGATTTACCCTGGGTTCTGTGCATCGCCATGCGGCCCTGGGATTGTTATTCCGCTATGGCTGGAATTTGCCTGCCGACTTCGGGCCCGGCCGCCTGGAACTGCCCTCCACGGAAATCGGAAAGACACGATCCGGCCCCGACAGCTTTTATCTGTTCTGCCGGGCAGGCGGACGGCTGGTGGAGCACAATCGTTTCCTGACCGGCCTCGATGAAGAACCTCTGGTCGGCGAATTGCAGATCGGCGCCGTCTATCGCCGCAAATGGATGGAACTCGGGTATTCCCAAACCTTCTTCACACGCGAATACGAACAACAGCACGCCAACGACAGCTTCGGCGCCTTTACCGTCACATTGCTGTTCTAACCTACGGCGCCAGGATCGTGAACGGATAGACGGGGATATTGCGAAGAATTGTATACGTTACAACCACGATGAGTATCACCCAGATCCAAACGGCTCGCAATCTCTTTCCTGTCGGTTTCTTGCCGGAATACCACCCATAGAGCTGTCGCCCCAGGCCGTAGAGAATGAACGGCAGAGCGATCACCATCAGGGGATTCAGATCCAGGGCATCCAGGATTTTTCCGTGCAGCAGGGCATGAATGGCCCGTGTCGAACCGCATCCGGAACAATACAAACCCGTCCATCTGTGAAAAAGGCAGTCGGGATAGAAACGAATCGTTGCCGGATCAAAGAGAAACAGACAGAGCGCCCCCGCTGCGAAGGCAATAAGCCCGCCCATCGCGATCCAGCGTTTTTTATCCGTATTGGATGGGACCATCGTCCAAAAGAGGTATTCTTTTAATACCCCTGCATCCCTCCCGCTCCGGCGGCTATCGCCCCAAGGATTTGAATACCTATGAATATAAGACCACCCAGTAAGCCCAAACCAAAGCCAAGCCAGCACCACATCTTGGCCTTGCCGGAGCATTCCATGGCGCCCCCAACGTCCCCGGCTTGCAGCTTGCCGTTGACCTGGGCGGCATACACGATCGCTACAATTCCGAAGGGTTGGCAACAGCATAACGTGATCAATATCGCCTGCACCAGATAGTTGGGCACATTTCCCACGTTGTTGAAGGCCGGCTGCGCCGGGACGCCCGATCCGGCCGCCTGGAGCTGCTCGCCGCAATTGACACACCGGAATGCATTATCATCATTGATCGTGCCGCATTTGCTACAGAACATGGTACTTCCTTCCAAACGAACCGAATCTCTCGAAAAACCTGTCTACTATTTCGGAATATTGTATCCTGATCGGAAAATTTTCGCATAAAAACACTCTCGCCGGCGGCGGAAACTGGTTTTTCGATGAAAAGAGGGCATTGCCCCCTTGCAGGAGCCGCTTGCAAAAACCGCCTGGCCCGATAAGATAGTGGAATGGCCAAGAAACAGGGAAAAAAGGATGCCCCCGAGGCGCCGCAGGTCAAGAACAAAAAGGCCTATCTCAATTATGAGCTGGTCGAGAAGGTCGAAGCCGGTGTTGTGCTGCTGGGCACCGAGGTTAAAAGCCTCCGGAACCGGGGAGGCGATCTGGACGGGGCCTATGCCCGTATCAGCGGCGGAGAGCTCTGGCTGGTCGGATGCAAGATCGCCCCCTATGCCATGGCCTCGGTGAACCACGATCCGGAGCGCAAACGCAAGCTGCTGCTGCGAAAATCGCAGATCCATAAAATTGAGGCCAAGCTCATGCAGCGGGGTTTTACGCTGGTGCCGTTGCGGATCTATTTCAACAACCGCGGTCTGGCCAAGGTCGAAGTGGCCCTGGTCCGCGGAAAACGTCAATATGACAAACGCTCCAAGCTCCAGAAGGAACAGCAAAGGCTCGATTTGCAGCGGGACCTGAAACGATACCGTAAAGAGAGAGGAACGCGATGAGCGAAAAAGAAAAAGAACCGAAAATCATCATCGACGAGGACTGGAAGAGCCAGGCGCAGCGGGAAAAGGAAACGCTGACCTCCGAACAGAAAACCAAACAGCAAGAGGAACAGGAAGAAACCGCTCCATCGTTTCCCCCAGCCGATCTGAGTGCGTTGATCAGCATGTTGGCCACACAGGCCATGTTTTCGCTGGGGTTGATCCACGAAAAAGGCGCTGAGCCCCCTCCGCCGGACTTTGCCATGGCCAAGTTCAACATCGACATGCTCGACGTCATTGCAGACAAAACCAAAGGCAATCTGACCGAAGAGGAGGACAATCTCCTGCAGGGTACGCTGGCGCAATTGCGGATGGCCTTTGTGCAGATGACCGGATAGGGGCAGCATTGAATACTATTCTCAATCAGATCGTCGCTGACAAACGCCTCGAAGTCGAGCGGCAAAAGGCCTGTCTTCCCCTCGAACAGGTCAGGGCCCGCTGCGGGAATCTGCCCAAGTGCCGTAACTTTCACAAAGCGGTCACCAAACCCAATCCCCGCGGCCTTAATGTGATCGCCGAAGTCAAAAAGGCCTCTCCTTCGGCAGGCCTGATTCGCCCGGATTTTGATCCGGTACAAATCGCCCGGACCTACCAGCGCTGCGGGGCCGATGCGATCAGCGTTCTGACCGACGAGAAGTATTTCCAGGGCCGGCTGGACTATCTCACACAGGTCAAACAGGCCGTTTCCCTGCCGGTCCTTCGCAAGGACTTTATCATCGATCCCTACCAGGTGTACGAGGCCCGCGCTGCCGGGGCCGATGCGATCCTGCTGATCGCCGAGGCCCTCAAGCCCGCCGATCTGATCGATCTGCAGATTCTGGCCAATCAGCTTACGCTTACGGTCCTTCTGGAGGTGCACAGCCCCGATACGCTGCTGGCCATGCGCAGCATGATCGGTTTTCCGCAAAAGCACTACAGTGTGCTGGGCATCAACAATCGCGATCTGACCACGATGAAGGTCGATTTGAATACGACGTCCCGTCTGGCCGAGATGGTGGAGGATGTATCGCTTCTGGTGGCCGAAAGCGGCATCAAAACCCGGGCCGATGTGGAGAAACTGATTCGGATCGGTGTGGGAGCGGTTCTGATCGGCCAGACCCTGTGCGAAAGCGATAACATCGAAGACAAATTCAGGGAATTGTTTGGATAAGGCGCTGTGGAGAGTGGACTATACCGGTTCATCGGTCCCAATCAGGTTTTCATGGACGGCGACAACATAAGTGCAGACCAAATCGCCCGCGACATTGTTCATCGTTTCGAACATATCCAGGATCGGATTGATCCCCAGCGCCAGAGCCACGATGAAGGATACCTGCCCGCCGGTCAGCCCCATCGTCTCCAGGATCAAGAACAGCAGCATCAGACTTCCGCCGGGCACGCCGCCGGCGCCAATCGACGATAATACCGTCGTCATCACCAATACGGCCAGGGCGCCGATACTCAGTGGAATCCCGAAAAGATTGGCGGCCAGCACCGCGAACATCGGCAGGTGCACGCAAACGCCGTCCATGTTGATGGTCGCTCCCAGAGGAAGAGAGAAACCGGCCAGTTCGTTATGAATCTTCAGTTCCTGCTCGGCCGTTTGCAGGGATACCGGCAGGGTCGCCGCACTGCTGCGCGTGATAAAGGCCATGATCATCGGCTTGCGCAAGGATTTGAAAACCGGTACAGGATTTTTACCCGTTACGATCCACAGCAGCAGCGGATATACCAGAAACACCATGACCGAGATGCCCAGGACCACACCGGCTGTCACGCTCACATACGGGCCTGCGATCGACGGACCGTATGTGCCGAAATTGACAATCGTCAGGGCCAATACGCCAATCGGGGCATATTCCAATACCCATTCCACCACGGTGAACATCGCCTCGCGGCAGGCCTCCAGCAGGCCGGCCAATTGCTCCAGCCGCAACGCCTCCTGCGCCTGTTTACGTTCAATGCTCACGCGTATCGCCAGGCCGAACAACAGCGCGAAAGTGATGATAGGGAGAAAATTGCCCGAGGCCAGGGCTTCGAAAGGATTGCGAAACAGGCCAAGAAAAATACCGGACAATACGCCGGAGGTCTCGGAAGGCAGGGCTGCCTGCGCCGCCTGGGCCTGCTCGGCGTCGATCAGATGACGCCAGGTTTCGGCATTGCGGCTGCCGGGACTCACAAGCAGGGCGATACCCGTTCCCAGGACCGCCGCCAGCACGGAACAGCCAAGGTACCATACAATGGTCTTAAGGCCAATGCGCCCCAGACGGCAGATGGGCAGACTGGCCGCCCCAACCACCAGCGAAAAAAAGATGATGGGTATGACGATCATTTTCAACATGTGCACAAAGACCTGGCCGAACGGCTGAATGCAGGAAATGATTTTTCCCACCAGAGATGTTTGCTCTGCCGCATCGATTTCGGTTTGTTGAGAAATAAACCAGAAAAGGACCCCGACCAGCGATCCGACCGCAAAACAAACAAGGATCCGCACCAGTAACGATGTTTTGAAATACAGCCGAAATAGTCCGCGCATAAGTATCTGCCCTCTAGGATCCGAAGAACCATCGAATCGCACACTATACGCAGCACAGGGATTTATGCAATCCGGTGTGTAGGATTTTTCCTGGATGGATTAAGGCCGGTTCGCCAGATCGGCGTCGACGGTAATAATGTCGCCGGGATGGGGCACGACAACCGGAACCGTGAGATCGACGTCGTAGAATCGGATACGAAGGGTGTGCTCGCCGGGCGGCACATCCAGAATGCCGTACCATCCGGAGCCGTCGGTAACCGTGCAGGCTTCAGGCAAGCCGACC
Source organism: Sedimentisphaerales bacterium (assembly GCA_016930745.1). GTDB lineage: Bacteria > Planctomycetota > Phycisphaerae > Sedimentisphaerales > Anaerohalosphaeraceae > JAFGGE01. The sequence continues at coordinate 17,742 of JAFGGE010000063.1, read as the reverse complement.
ACCTCCACGGTCGCATGATCCACCGGCAGAGGCCCGTCGGTGATATGGCCCTCCAGGATGGCCGTTTCGGGATGTGTCTTCCATTCCGGCTTCGGCGGATCGACCCATTCCGGAAAGACCTGGTTCTTGAGCTCGCGATAGAAGTCCGCCCGGGATTCACCGATTTCGTTACGGCTTACCTCGCTGTACCAGTCGTAGATATTCAGGCCTGCGGCGTTCCGGCTGCGGGCCCAAAGCAACTGGTCGATCGCATCCTGGACCTTGAGCTGCAGATAGGCCCCTGTCGACAGAATACTGCCGCGTTTGTCGTCGTTGTCCAGCGACAGATTGCACCAGTTCTGATAGCGAATCGGATTGGAAACCGGGCAACCTGTACACTCGCAGGACTGGCACACATACCCCATCAATGTGTTATAGTCGATGATTCCGGAGCGCAGCCAGCCGACCCAATCCTGAAAAACGGAAGCGTACGGGGAAGAAGCCGTGTAATTATCATATCCCCAGCCCCAGTTGATGGTGTCGACCGTCAGGACCACGCCGGGGTCGATCCTCATGGATTGGATATAAATTTTTTTGACCGCCAGCGTTATGCACTCCCTGCGCCAGTCGGACCAGTCGGGATCGGAAAGAGAGGGCGTGCCGGTCTTTCCGTAGACCGCATTGAACCGAGCGACGCTGACCGGATTGTATCCCCAGGCGCTTCCCGGGTAGCGGATATAATCCAGATTGATGCCGTCGATGGCGTAATTCCGCAGACAGTCCAGGATCACCTCCACGTTCCAGTCCACCGCGCCCGGATGACCGGGATCGATATAACGGCCGTTGTCGGCGATTTCATTGCCGTTGACATCGAGCATTACATAGTCCGGATGCTGCGACAGGACGTGTTCGGGATGAAGGGTTTCCAGCTTGCTGATGCGCTGCGCGACGAACCAGGCATGCACCTGGACATACGGTTTGCCCCCAGAGGTGTCATGGGCGATATCGATTAAATACCCCAGCGGATCGAAGGAAGGACCGCCGCCGATCCACGATTCGATCCGCGGCTCCACGTTGGAATTGTAAGCCGCATCGCCGACCTTACGGACCTGAACAATGACGGTATTGATGTTATTCTCCCGGCAGGTGGCGATCAAATCATCGGCCTCGGAGGGGCTCATAAAGCTGGGATTCCAGTACCACGAATCGACCCAGATGCAGCGATACTCCCCCGGAGGCCCAACCAGCCAGTAATCGGCCAGAAGCGCAAAATCGGCCATGTCGATCCCATCGGAGCCGTTAAAATCGGCCGAATTCGGGGGGAATTCAGGCGGCGTCGACAAGGTGTGAATTTCCTCTTCGTTCAATACCCGCGCAAAGATCCGCATATCGTCGATCAGACCGTCCCAGAAGGTATAATCGGCCCCGGTCTTGCCGGCGCCGATAGAAAGCCCGCCGTTGCACCACTGCAAACCGGCAATCGGTTCTTCGTCGTGAGCGACCTGCTGGCCGTCCACATACAGGGATCGGCGCAAACCGTCCCACACTACTCCCACATGATGCCAGTCGCCGTCGGTTATTACGGTCTGGCTTTGTAAAAGTGAAGTCCCATCGGTCAGGCGCGTTATCAAATACCCATTGCTGGTGTCGATTTGCAGCCACTCCCTGCCCACACCCACACCGTCAAGCTGAGTAAGAATAACTTGTCGGTCATCTCCGCCTTTGACCCAGGCAAAAACGCTGAAGGGGCCCTCGGCAGGGTTCAATACAAAACCGGCGGAAAGAGAATCATTGACGCCATCCAGTTCAATCGCTCCTGCAACAATCCCGCCCTGAGGCCGCCAGAGCGGATTATTCTTCAACTGCGCTGTGAAGCCATGGCCGGAGCTGTCGTAAGCCCAGAGACCTTCGGTCTCGTTCAGAGCCCAATAGGCATGCAACCCCTCTGTGGTATAATCCGGACCCATAAGCCATTGATCGACCAGGACGGCAAAATCCGCCATATCCACCCGACAATCCCCGTTCAAATCGGGGGCAGGGCAGTCGGCGGCACAGGTCAGTCCGATGGCGCACACCAGCATCACAAGAAGAGCCGACCGGGCTGTTCTTACGATGTTGCGTTTTGTCTGCACTCTCATCCCGTACCCCCCATGGCTTCCTGAAACAATGTCGGGACGGGTTCTGCCCCGCCCCGACATTGTTGTATATAAGAACGAACCAGACAGGTCCGTCCACTTTTTTATTGAATTACGGGTCGATTACCGCCTGCGGCGCAGCATCAGCGTGCCGACACCCAGCAAAAGGATCGTCGTCGGCTCGGGAACGCCCTTCACCCAGAAGCTTAACGAGCTGTCGGGCCCAAAGTCGATCGCCGGATTGGGCAGGTTCGAGGTGTTGTACGACGTCAGCCGCACCCAACGCGTATCTGTATCGTCCACAAACTGGAGCTCAACGCGGTAGGAGGCATCCCCTGCATAGCCTTCGCTGTTGTCCACGCCTGAGAAATTGGGCGACGCCGCGAGATTGCCGGCGGTAGAACCGGAGAAGCTGGGCTGCCGGAATATCACCTGGGCGTCGGCATCGTAACCCTCGAAACCGGTGACGAGCACATCGCCGGCCGCTGCGGTTGTGTTTACGATATCATCGATCCAAAGTGTGATCGGATTGGTAAATCCGTCCACGTTGCGAATGCGAATGTGCTCTAGAACGCCCCGTGTTCCATCGAGCACGCCATTGGCGGTGGCTCCTGCAAAGGGACTCACGGCGGCAGAACCGAAATTGAACGTGAACTGCTGCCATGTCCCATCGAGCGTGAGGGTCTGAGCGTCCATGTCAATAAACTCGATGCCATTAGCGGCACCGCCGTTGCCTCCGATCGGCTCGGCCGTGCCCGTTTCACGTACGCCGATAGAAATTGCCAAGCCGGCGCCGGCCTCTTGAACTGCCACTCCAGCCAACCCGACAATCACTGTCAGCAAAACCATACTTTTCAGTACATTCATTTTACATCCTCCGAATAAAGTTTTTGTCTTTTCATCACATCCACAGGAAATGATTAACGCAAATCCACACAGCCCTCGGCATACGGCTGGGTGCAGCTCAGCCACGACTCGGCAAACACGGCAAAGTCGGCCAGGCTGACCACACAGTTTTCATCAAAGTCCAGTTCGTGATAGCCCCAGGCGCCGCATTCATCGTCCTCGATTGTCACGATCAGGTCATCCACCTCCAAACCGTCATAGCCCCCATCGAGACTGCTGACCGCGTGCGAAATCGCCGCCGTATGCACCTGCTCGAGAACGTCGTCGTCAATAGCGGCGACAGTTACGACCTGAGGCTGGTCCCAGTTGTTTGCGGTGAAGACTAATGTGGCCGACGCTCCCGGGCCGGCCCCGGTATCCACAGTGGCCTGTTCATCGGCCGTAATCGTGATCGTTACCGGATCGGTGGGCGGGAACAGCAACCAGACAAGATAGGAATCCACATCCCCTGCTTCGCTGACAATGGTCGAACCATCGGTTTCGCTGATCCGCACATCCGGCGCTTCGTTGTCGGTGATGAATACCTTAACGTATCCGGCAAAGCCGTTTTTGAAAGCCGGATCGCCGGCGCCGCTTCCATCGATGCTGTTGGCGTCGCAGCCGTTACGGATCAGGGCGATATGATCATACTCGACCATCATATCATCCACCGCCGTGACGGTGATTTCCTGGGGCACGTTCCAGTTGTCGGGGGTAAAGGTCAGAACCACTGCCTCGCCAGGGGCCTTGTCGTTGAGAAAGACCTGATTTGGATCGTCGTGCACCATGGCGGTGATGTATACCAGCGATGTGGGCTGTTGATCCAGCACGACGGTGTAGCTGTCGGTCGGTCCGCCTTCCTCGACATTGGTGGAGCCATCGCTTTCGGTAATCGTCGCCGGCGCCAGGATCGGCTCTTCCGCTTCCCACATAACGCCGTGACTCCGCATGGAGACGTACGCGGAGCCGTCGGCCTTCTGGGTCACCGTATAGGTCTTGCCCGCCGTCAGTTCCACGCGCTCGGCGATAAGCCACCAGGCATCGCTGGCGCCGGGGCTGCCTGTCCCGTTTGTGTTCATATTCACTTCTGCAACCACAACATCATCGGCATCATTCGTGATCGTGATAGTACAGGTGGAGCCTACGTTTGTTGTCGGGGGCCAGGTGATGTAGACATTATAAAAACCTGTCTCCCCTCCAATGATGCCGGTCGCGGTTCTACCGTTGCGGAGATCGTCCCCAGGATTAAAAGCCTTGTTGTCGATATCTACTCCAGGAGTATAGGAATAGACATACGTATCTGTGCTGCCTGCTGCCCCCGTTCCGCTGAAGAGGCTTTTTCCAGCCGTTGTGCCGACCGCCCAGCTTCGCAGGCTGCCCGTGCCGACTCCCTCGAAGTTCTCATTAGCCAATCCCGGCGAATATGCCTCCACAATAAACGCGGCCGGTGCCTGCGCCGCCGCCAGCAAGAGTATTCCACATACTAAAACTATAAACCATTGTGCGATTTTCATGATTCACCGCCTCCATAATTGGGAAACATATTGTCTCTGCCTACACTGCATAGGCAGTTTTTTACACCGAGAAAAATAGACATGCCCAAATAGGATCGAAATATGCTTCAAATGCTCCTCCGAAATTCCCTATTCACCCAGCGTACTCGATAGGCCTCCCTGCCGATGCCACAACCCCTCTATTATGCCCGATAGAAACCTTTTTGTCAATCCCGTAAACCCCATTTTAACAGGGATTTAGAGAGATAATTCTAACTCTCTTATTGTTAAGTGCTTACGGCAAATCGCCGACAACACGGACGGCAAAGGAGTGTCTTCGGTTCCGGAACTTTCAGGGTGCCTTCCCGATCCCATCCGCGGCTCGACAGGAAACCCGTAAATTCTTATTTGAAAAGAACTTAAGATCATTTTTCAGAATCGATATAAACATTTTTCCGACCGGACTCGCTGTTTTTTACGGCAGAGGTATGGGTAACTCGCCGGAACAGATACTTTTTGTCAGTCCTTGAAATATCCAGAGGAAAAGCATGAGTGCCAGGCAGAACATAATTGGTTTGTATATGTTGGATGCGTTGTTGGTTATGGTAGTTTTCCCCCCTTTGAGTCAGGCCGCAATCTCGGTACGTATCTTGGAGCCGGATGGGATAAAAACCTATTCCGGCCACGATATCATGGTCGGAACCGGCTTGCAATTTCTGGTCCAATCGGACTCCGCCGATCTCTGGAGCGGCGGGCTCTTTCTTTCCAGCGACGGTCGAAACTATGGACTGCTGGCCGGCAGAGATCCGGACCCGGCCGACCGGGACTGGTCCGATTCCCACCTGGCTGCGGCCGGACCATATGCCCTGGTTCTGGACTGGCAGGACACCGGCATCAGCGGCTATGACCTCTATACCTCCGATTGCGACTCCGTCACGGCCGGGGACTGGTTTATCCTGGATTATACCGCCACCAAAGTCGGTCATACCTCCGTCCATCTCTACGATCACAATTATAGTTGGGAACAACCCGATCCCAATAACAGCTTTCCGCTTGTCCAGGTCGCCACACGCGATTTTAACCAGGATGGCCGAGTGGATATGTCGGATTTTTACCAACTGGCCCTGGATTATAAATCGCCGCCCTCTACCGATCCCAACCAGTATAAGGAAACCGATCTGGACTCGGACGGACAGGTAGATGTGGAGGATGTGGTTGGATTTGCCGATTTCTGGCTTTGGGGCACTACGGGATGGAATCCAAACCTTCCCATCACCGATCCCAATGTATTCTATTGTGTGACCAACGCAACCGGCGCTTCGGAAATAAGCCTGTATGTGGGGCAAACCGTAACGCTTTATGTGGATATCAAAACCCTGCAGCGGGATGTGCGGGTTTTTTATGTTGAGGTCGACTTATCCGATCCGACTCTCGGCTCCATCGATAATCGCGCCTACGATCCGGCTCATCCGGGCCTATCGACCGCCCGCATCATCGCCCTGCCCAGCCACAGCTTCGATTATATCCATCCGGGAACCCAACAGACCGAGGGGATCGATTTTGCCGCCGGGTGTTTCAACGGACCGTTTACAAACGGCCACCTGGCCCGTTTCGAATATACGGCCCAGCAGCCGGGCGATATGACTCTTTCCGTGACCGATCATCGCCGCCCGCCGGCCCGGACTTTAAAGTCGCTGACGATCCACCAGATCGATCCCAATTCGCCGCAAAGCCGGGCGTACTGTCCGTCCCCCTCCATTTTAGAACAGGATTCGACGCACCTCCCGCAGGCAATCCAAAACGCCGCTCCCCTGCTCGCCACCTTTGACAAGCTTTTCCGAAAGCGCGAGGAAGGAAGTTTTACCGTACCGGCCGCAAGGAAGCCGGAGTTCGTTTGGGACCGACCAAGGAACCGGGTATGGATATGAGCTTATTACCATGGCAAAAAGGAGATAGTTTCGTGGTTTCACGTATCGTTTTTCTTTGTGTGCTGATTCTTGCGGTTTTGGCCCCCTCTTTCGCCGACCGGCAGTGGAGTTCTCTGGAAACAGAGGATCTGATCCGGCGTCTGGCAGAGAATCCCCGAAGCGGCTGGATTCCTCAGGGCGCTTTAACCGCCCAGCGTCTGGTCTATCACGCTTCGGATGGAATCGTCATTCAGTCCAGCGAGGTCGTCCGGTGCGACGGGGACCGTTTCCTGCGCGAGATTCACATCACCGAACACAATGCGCCCAGAAAAGGATCTCTCCAGAGCAGCCAGGAGACCGTCGTCGACGCCGAAAACATGAAAATCAACCAGCATCGGATCTATTCCTGGGATGGAAACCAGGTTACCTGCTACTATCCCAATGCGAAATACGCGGATATTCAAGAAACCACGCTGGCCCCGTCGGAACTCGATAAAGGAGCCCTGACGGCCGGCTTCGTGCCCTGGGGATACGGATTTTACTCGTTAGAGCGGTTGTCTGATCTGAAGATCTCCATTTGGGAAAGAGAGGAATACAAAAGCCGTTATCTGGATATGCGGATCGACGCGACGGATTCGGCCGTTGTTCTTCTTCGACTGGATCCCGGCAAAGGCAATTCCGTACTCCATCTCGAGATGTATCAGAAAGAGAAACGCACCCTCCTCCAGCGGTATGAAGGGTATCAATATCTGCTGAATTCCTGGATTCCCCAAACGATTTCCATCGAGCGGTATAATGTAGCAGCGGATCCGCCCGGGCTGGTTTCCTATGAAGACTGGAGCCTTGCCGTCTCGCAGGACAAATCCATCGATTCGGAGACCATGCGCCCTGCTCTTTCCGATGGGACGCTCGTTGCTTACAAGACTTCTTCTCTGGATAAACCACTCTGGTACCAGCAGAACAACGCGTCGGACATGGCCGGGCTGCTCGTGGAAAAACGCGTCCTGTCTGCGATCGATCCAAAACAGTCTAATTGCGCCTCTCTGGCGGCCCTTTATATCGCCCGTCAGTTTCATATCGACAATTTCACGATTCGTTCGGATTCCTGGTCCCAGGACGGGAAAGTAAGTCTGCTGAACCTGAAAACCTCGCTGGAACAATCCGGCCTGGCCGCGGCCGCCGTGAAAACGGACGTGGAAGGCCTGCGCCGCATGAAGAGCGGCCATGCCGTTCTGCATTTAACGGATTCCTTTCACTATGTGGTTCTGGACCGGATCGAGGGAGACTATGTATGGATTATTGATCTGTCTGCCAATCATTTTTATTACCGCCGGCCTATCGACACCCTGCGCCGGCAATGGACCGACGGGATCGCCCTGATTGTCGCCGACCCGGCCCAGCCGACAGAGATGGTCGCCCCCCGCATTTCGGAGGAAGAAGCGTCTGCTATTTTCGGTTCGCAACAGGGAGGCGCCGGGTATTACGATTGTACGGACATCGTCCAGCCCACGGAGGTGATCCTATGCTCCGAACCCATGGGAGGCTACGGTGGGGCCTGTGAGGGGCGCTATTGGGAACTGGCCGAGGTGCATGGATGCGAACCATCGACCGGACCGAACAGTTGTTATGGAATAGGATTACCCAGAGGCTATTACGCAGACTGCCGCAATGATCCCTTCGATCCTTTGCGCTGCATTAAGGGCGAAACCTTTGCGCTGCGTCAGATCCGAGGATGCATTCCCTGACAGGGACCTTCCTAAACAGGAAAAGGGCATCGAATAATTTGTCTTTGTCGGCTTGACATAACGAAACAAACGATCTACAATTTGGTTTTACGGAGGTTTGGAAAGGTTCCGGATAGGCCAGAGAGATCGATCGCATGAAAACCAGCCGGTTATTGCGGACGTTGCGATTGTTGACGGCCCTCCAGTCGGCCCGACGATTGAGCGTCCAGGATCTGATGCGGCTTGTGCGCGTAAGCCGAAGGACATTGTTTCGTGACCTGGAAGCCCTTCGGATAGCCGGAATCCCCATCGAATATGACCATATCACCCGGTCGTATCAGATCGAAGAAGATTTTTTCCTTCCTCCGATGGCCTTTACGGACCAGGAAGCCTTTGCGGTGCTGATGGTCCTGCGCCGCATTTGTCCCGGCCTGGACCTGCCTTACCAGGGCGCTGTCCTGTCGGCGGCCCTGAAAATCGAAAACAACCTTCCTGCCTGGTTGCGCCGCCAAACCTTGGCCGCCTTGAACCATATCTTCATACGTCCTCTGCCGCGACATCAGGTGGAGGGATTCGACAGAATCTTCGCCTGTTTCCAGGAGGCTCTGATCAACCATCGCACCGTCCGGATTCAATACAGCAGAACCACCGAAGGGAGATTGCTCGATATGGAGCTGTGTCCGGTTCATCTGGTATCCAGCGATCAGCACTGGCATGTACTGGGGAAGAATCCCCGAAATCACGAAATTCTGTGTCTTGGACTCGATCAGATCCGGTCGGTCGAACCGGCGGGAAAACGGTTCCTTCTGGATCCCCATTTTGACGTGGCCGATCACCTCGGCAACGCCTGGTCAATCAGTCCGGAAGGAAAACTGCATATTGTCCGGTTGCGTTTCATGCCGGAGATCGCCTCGGAGGTTACTGCCATCGAATGGCATCGCTCCCAGAGGGTAAGACAGGAAGCCGGTGGTTCGGCCGTTGTGGAATTCCGGGTAGACGGACTCAATGAAATCCTCTGGTGGATCCTCAGCTACGGCGACATGGTGGAAGTGCTGGCGCCAAAGGTTCTCCGGGATCGTGTATGCCGAATCGCCGCACAAACCCTGCAGGCCAATCAAGAAAATCCCGCTCCTGCAAAAGGATGATTCACGGCATGGTGCGCTGTACGCCAGAACACGTTACTCCGGGCCGAACAGGCCGGAACGGCCGCTTCAGTCCGTCCTTTCCCTGCGGATTTTCCCTGATGGAAGTCCTTGTTGTAATCGTCATCCTGACGGTCTTACTGACCATCGCGACGACAGCGCTGCAACAGGCCCGCGAACAAAGCAGGATGGTCGCCTGCTCCGGACACATGAAAGAGCTGGGCTTGGCGCTGACGTTGTATACGCAATCCAACGAACGGTTTCCCTATGGTCTTGTCACCCTGGCGGGCAATCCCTATCCTCCCCCCGGAGGCGATGTAGGCAACGCCACAAAGGACTGGATGGGATGGTGGTGGTTCCACCTGCTGGACGAGGAGATCGGAGGCGTACAGGACCAGAAGGATAACCTTCTGCGCTGTCCTGCCCGGAAGGTACAGGATGTCGAACTCACGGAAAATGTTCTCTGCGGCAACTACGGAATCAACCAGGCCATCGCCAAATCGCATCGGGGGGATCGATCTCTGGGTTTTGTGGGCGATCCCCTGCGGCCGGAGGATATCCCCTACCTGTCCCGCTCTCTGCTTCTTGTAGACAGCGGATACAGCCTCATTTCCTGGCGCGCTGTAGGCTCTGTCGAATACGCTCAGTTTGATAATCCACTCCGATCAGGAGCGTACTATTTGCCGGGTTTGCCATCCAACAGAGAACGTGTTATCCTTCCCGAACACGAGCATGACGCCTTCGGAGGACGCCATCCCGGACGGACAGTCAATGTGGGTTTTGCCGACGGCAGTCTGGCCCGAAGCGACGCCCAATCCCTCCAAGTGGAACAACAAGAACAGCAAGACCATGGCCGGTTTATTAATCGAAGTCCGCTCTGGATGCCCGTTGGGATGCCCGTCGCCCCGGGCACGGACTAAAAACCCCATCCAGCAAGGATTCCCTTCATGCCCGCTTCATCAGGGTATTGCAGGAGGGTATACGATGTGCATTCGGCTTCCAGCATGGGCGGAATTTGTTCCCACCGCTCCGTCCGCACCGGCCGTCCCTGTTCCGAATCGAGGTAGGCCCGCCAGAAACGCTGTACCTGGCCGGATGCAACCATTTCCGTCCACGTCAACTCAAAAAACGTCATAGCCGGTTCCTGTTCGTTTTGCTCGTCCGGGGAAATCCATCTCGATTGGGCTCCTTCGGGCACCTCCGTCGCATTGGCAAAGGGCATAATCCGGGACGCGGCATCGAGACCGACGTTCAATTTGGCCACAGCCTCGACACTCAGGGATTGTCTTGTCTCCTGGCCGCCGATCAGATTTTTTACCCGGGTTGTTTTATTCGCCAGATCGTAAAAGACAATTTGCTTTTTGTCCTTGACGGCACAGATTTGCTCAGGCCGGGAAACCAGGATCTCCTGCAGGGGCTCGGCCTGCTCGGCCGGATGAATTTGCAGGTAAACGCGATGGGCCTGCGATATGGCCTTGTAGAGCGATTCCAGCCCTCTGGCCCGGGCGCTGGGCAAACTGGAAACGACGATATACGCAATCAGAAGAAATACGGCGGCTGCCGCCAGAGGGCGAATAACGGTTTTTAGAGAAAAAACGCGGCTCGTATTATTTCCTTCCTCCTCCACAAAGACCTCTTTCGAATCGACAGCGGCCGCATCAGCGCTGCCGCCTGTTTCCACATGCCACGGATGGTCCCTGCACATGTCGTCACCGGCTGTTTCTTCGAGCGTTATACGGGTAATCAGGCCGCTTGCCGGCTCTTCCAGCGCTTCGGAAACGAGGGTGTGCAACTCCTGCATCTTGGCAAGACAGGAATCGCATTGTCGTATATGATCAAGCAGAGCAGGACGAAATTTGGCATATTCATCCCCGGAAGGATCCATCCCATACGGAAAACAATATTCGAACAAATCCTGGTTGGATACATGTTCACAGACCGCGCTGCGGTCGGTCCAGGAGGCGTCGTTCGTTATCCGTTTCAGAAACCGCTGGCGGTATTCGTACAGTCTCCGACGACACGGAGCACAAAGGGAAACATGCCGCAGAAGTTCAGGTTCCTGCCCCTGAAAACGCAGCTCGGCGATGGCTCTCAAGGCAGGAGAATCCGGATCGCATAGGTACCCTGCGGATTCGGCCTCCACCATCATTTGGCTCAAACGGCACAATTGCCTCGGGTTCAGGTGCAGGTGTTCCAGCTTCGTAAGACAGGTTTTACAGGAATCGCAATGGTCAATATGGATGGTGATCGGCGTGGAAACCCGCACCTTCAGGGACGGGTCCGCCTGCGACGGCAGAAACGGTCGCACCTCCCGGCAGGTCACCGCTTTTCCGACATACGCCAGATGCAGTTCAAGATTGGTCATCACGGCGGTCTGACGGGGATCCGGGCTCGAGGCGAATTCCGACTCCAGATTGCTTTTCAGCCGCTGGATCGCCTTGCGACAATCCGGACAACCCTCAAAATGCGCCCGGACATTTTCCGGCACCTCCGCACGATGGTACAGAAAGTCGTAGTAGAATTCCGCGTATCGGGAACACAGATCCGTATTGTCCCATGCAATCATGATTTCACCTCAGGGTGTTCGGACTCCCGAGACAACAGTTCCCGCAATCGCTTCAGACCCACCGAAACAAACTGGCTTATCGTGCGAGGACTTACTCCCATTGTCTTGGCTGTTTGTCCGGTTGTCAAGCCATAACCATGACGAAGAATAACCGCCTGGGCCTGCCGGGGATGCAATTGCCGGCGGATCATGGCAAACATCCTGGCGGTCTCTTCCCTGTGAATCAATCGTTCCAGCGGATCGGGCGGATCGTTCCTGTCGGGCTGCTCGGCCGCCTCGGTTATCAGACGGCGAAGCCGGCTGGTCTGCCGATCCGCATCCCGAATATCATTTACCACGGCCTTATAGAGATAACGGCGCGAGATCTTATCCTTCGGGATCGGATGATTCACCAGAGAAAGGTAAAAACGCTGGCAAAATTCGTCGATCTCATTGGGGTCCCTCACATTGGATGCCACCACGTTCCGGATGAATGGCCCGTGCCGGGCCAGAATCTCCGTCGCCGCTTTCACGCGAGCGCATAGCACAGGTTGATGTATTTCCGAGGACCGCATTCAACCATCCAACCGTCACGTACTCATCATCGTGATCCCACCCCACCGGAATCCAAGCATGATTCAGGCGTCTTCGCAAATCAGCGTCCCTGCTTACAAACCAAAGGATTGTATCCTCCGCCGCTCCGATACGGATAGAAAGAGTATACCAAATTGGCCTCCTGAATGCAAGAGGCGCCTCTTCGACAACCGCCCTGTTGGGCGTCAGAATGCCGCCGATGCCTTATCCGAATCCAATTCGCAGCCCGATCGGTTACTTCGCAATATATTCTACGGCTCCCTTTGTCCACAATAGCCGATTCGACGTATCGGAAGGGATCAGGATCGCCTCGGCGCCGGGAATCGTTTCGATCAGATGCAGGCCTTTATCCGCTCCCAGGACGGTCACGGCAGTCGCTAGGGCGTCGGCGTCGACGGCCGACGGGGCGATAACGGTAACGCTGGTCAGGCCTTTGGCCGAATCGCGCGTGGCCGGATTGATGATATGGCTGTGCCTTTGCGGCCCGACAAGAATGAAACGTCGGTAATCTCCGCTGGTCGCGACGGCTATCTCGTTAAGCCCAAGTTTGAGAAGAATGTCCTCTTCCTTTTGCGGATCCTGGAGGCCGATGGTCCAGTATTGTTTGCCCGGCGGCGGCATGCCGAAACACTTCAGGTCGCCTCCGATATCCGCCAACCCCCCCAAAGCCCCCGTATCTTTGATCGCTTGTACAGCTCGATCAATGGCGTATCCCTTGGCGATTCCCCCCAGGTCCAGCCGCATCCCTTTCACGGCAAAACGGATCGAATGATTCGCCGGATCAAGAATAAGCTTGTCAGAGCCTACTTTGGCCCGGGCGACATTCAGTTCCTCCTGCGAGGGTTGTCGTTGCTCGGCGCCGGCCTTGCGCCACAGGTCCACCAACGGGCCGATGGTGATATCAAAGGCCCCCTCCGTACGTTTGCTGTAGTCCAGGCTTGTTTCGATTAGATGATACAGCTCCTGACTGACAGGTACGGCCTTCTCAAAGGCCGACCGGTTGACGGCCGACAGTTCCGAATCCGCCTTGTAATCGCTCATCCGATTGTCGATGCGAATGCACTCCTGCAATGCGGTGTCGAAGCATTTCCGGGCGGTTGGCTCATCCTCCGTGACGACAACAAAGTGCGCGAAGGTGCCCATCACTTCGGTAAAACCGCTGTCGTGCATCGCGGGAGCATGATCCCGCTGCCGACAGGACAGACCGGCCAGGCCGACAAGGCTCAACAAACATAATAGCATCGTCTTTCTTTTCATGGTTCTATTGTATTGCCGGCGGGGTTTTGTTTCAACAGATTGCCGGAGACGCTATAATACACCCATGAGATACAAACAGCCCAGATTGGTTGACTCCCTGGTGCAGCGGCGGTTTTTGCCGTTTGTCCGTCGGCCGGGCCGCTATATCGGCGGGGAGGTGAATCAGATCCAAAAGGATCTGAGCCAATGCGATATGCGTATTGCTCTGTGCTTTCCCGATGTCTATGAAATCGGCATGAGCTACACGGGTATGGCGATTCTTTACGATGTGCTGAATCGGATGGAAGGCGTCGCTGCCGAACGAGTCTTTACCCCATGGACCGACGCAGAGGAGGTCCTGCGGCAAGAAGAAATTCCTCTGTTCACCCTGGAATCGCGGGCGGCGGTGGGTAATTTTGACATGGTCGGTTTTAGTCTGACCAATGAGCTATGCTATACGACAATGCTGAACATGCTCGATCTGGCGGGAGTTCCTCTCCGCTCGGTAGACCGGGGACCGGATGATCCGATTGTCGTGGCCGGCGGGCAGGCCGCCAATGCATGTGAGCCGGCGGCGCCGTTTGTCGATCTCTTTGTCCTGGGAGAAGCGGAGGATGAGATCGTGCGGCTGGTGCGTCTTTATCGCACATGTCAGGCTGCCGGATTGTCCCGAAGCGATTTCCTCCTCGAGGCGGCCGGATCATCCGAGTCGTTCTATGTCCCGGCATTCTACGAATTTGAATATAAAAACGACCAAATCCGAGATTTTCAAGCCAGGATACCGCAGCTACCCATCCGATTCACCAACGCCGTAGTGCAGAACTTCGACGCAGCGCCGGTCCCCGATAAACCCATCGTGCCGTTCGTTCAGGCCGTCCACGAGCGGGTCAGTATCGAGGTCATGCGGGGCTGTCCGGGACGGTGCCGTTTCTGCCAGGCCAGCTTCTGCCGGCGTCCCATCCGTTGTCGTCCGGTGGACCGTATCGTGGAGATCGCCGAGACCCAGACAGCCGCCACGGGATTCGATACCATTGGGCTGCTGAGCCTCTCGACGGCGGACTATCCGGATCTGGAAGAACTGGTCGATGTGCTCAACGCCCGTTTCGCCACGCGTCATGTCGGGCTCTCGCTACCGAGTCTGAAGGTGCAGACCCAGTTAAAGCTTCTGCCCAAAATGGTCAGCTCCGTGCGCAAAGCGGGATTGACGATCGCCGTCGAGGCCGCCAGTGAAAAACTGCGGCAGGTCATCAATAAGCCCATCCGCGACGACGACCTGAAAGAGGGGATTCGGGCGGCGTTCGAAGCGGGATTTCGAAAGGTCAAACTCTATTTTATGGTGGGTTTTCCGGGAGAGACCGAGGCCGATATTGGAGGAATCGTCGATCTGGCCCATGAAATCAGCGGGCTGCGGCGAGAAATTGACGGAAAATTCGCCGAGGTCAACGCCGCCGTAAGCTGGCTGGTGCCCAAACCGCACACGCCCTTCGGCTGGCTGGGGCAGCAGAGCCAGGCCTACTTCGAAAACGCCCGCCGGCTCCTGCTGGATCGGAAAAAACAGCTTCGGGCCAAGTACGTTCACCTGAAGTTTCACAACATCGCCATGAGCATCCTGGAGGCGGCCATGGGCAAGGGAGATCGCCGGCTGGCCGATGTGATCGAGACGGCCTGGCGAAACGGGGCCCGATTGGACCTGTGGGACGAATGTTTCGACGAGAATTGCTGGCGAGAGGCGTTCACCTCGCATGGTATGGACCTGGATATGGCAGCCCAGCGCAGCTTTTCAATAGACCAAATCTTGCCCTGGCAGCATCTCGGCGGGCCGGCCATCGACTCTCTACTGGAACATTACCAACAGGCCCTGTCCCAGGCCGCCGCATCAGTCGCGGAGGAATAGCCATTCAAAAAAAGAGCCGACGGCTTTTCGGCCCTCGGCTCATCCTGCTTTCGTGATATACAGGTTCTCTATTTCAGTTCGTCGTCGATCCAGCCCAGCAGGTTCTTCAGATCGTCCAGGGTGATATCGCCCATATGCGCGATCCGGAAGGTCAGGTCCTTGATCTTGCCGTATCCGTTGCCGAATACCGTATTGTGCTTTTGCTGCAGGGCCTTGATCACGTCGCCGACCTTGATGCCTCGGGTGTTCTTGACCGTTGTGAGCGTATTCGAGGCGTATTGCTCCGGGGCCAACAAAGCAAACTTCTCTTTGGCCCATCCGCGAACAAAGTCGGCCATCTTCTGATGCCGTTTCCAGACGTTTTCCATCCCTTCCTTCAACAGGCGGCCGCACTGATAATGCAGCGCCATGATATGCGGAATCGCCGGCGTCGTCGGAGTCTGGTCCTTGGCGGCGCTTTTGGCGTACTGCTGGAAGTCGAAATAGTAGCCGCGGTTGGGTATGGTCTTGCTCTTTTCCATCAGTCGGTCGCTGACGGCAAAGACAGCCAGTCCCGGCGGGATGGCGAAGGCCTTCTGCACCGAGGCGAAGACGACATCCCAGCCCAATTGGTCGAAATGCAGCGGAAGGCCGACCATGCCGCTGACCGCATCAACGAAAACCAGCACATCGGGGTATTTGGCCCGCAGCATCTCGCTGATTTCATACACGGGATTGGTCACGCCGGTGCTGGTCTCGTTGTAGACCATGGTCACAGCGGCATACTTGCCCTCGGACAGCTTCTTATCGACCATCTCCGGGGTGACGGCCTGTCCCCATTCGACCTTGAGCTCCTCCACCTGCCGTCCGCAGGAGCGGGCCACGTCGGCGTATTTATCGCTGAACGCCCCGCACATGGTGCACAGAACGGTCTCATCCATCCGCACGCCGTTGAGGATGCTGCCCTCCCAGACGCCCGACGCTGACGAGGTGCTCAGATACACATGCTGCTTCGTATATAAAATCTCCTTCAGCATACCCACCGTTTCGCTGTGAAGCTGCGAATACTCCTTGCCTCGATGGCCAAGGGTCGGGCGCGACAGTTGCTCCAGAACCTCCGGCAAAACATGTACCGGTCCGGGGATAAACAACTTCGGAGGGTTCTTCCAATCTGTCATAGTGTGCCACTCCTAATAAAAAAGGTGAATAATTGTCCGGCCTCGACAGGCCGTTTTTCGCTTATAGTTTATGGATGACAAGGCCCGTGTAAACCTTCGGATAGAAAAACGTCGATTTCTGGGGCATTTTCTCTCCCGCGGCGGCCACCGCTTTGACCTGTTCGATCCGGGTGGGATTCAGGAAGAACACGGCCTTTGCCGATCCGCCGTCCACCTGCGCGATGGATTGATCCACCGCATCGCCCAGATCCTTGATATATTCCAGGTTGCTTTCGTCGGCCAGTTGCCGATCGCCGATCTGGAGCACGTTTTCCAGAATGAGCTTATGCAGCACGTTCACATCCAGCGCTCGCGAGGCGCTGCTCATGGTCTTCTTAAAGCAATCCATGGCCGAGGCCTGCTTCAAGGCTAGGGCATAAAACGCCTCGGCGCCGGCATACAGCCCGAAGGCGTTTCTGGATTTGCGGAACCATGCCCGCATCTGCTCAAACATCGCATCGCGGGCGGCGGCCTTGTCCTGTCCGTTCACAGCATACTCCATCACATCGAAATCGTCCCGGATCTGAGAAAGTACTGCGTTTATATCGAATCCGGGCAGGTGTTTAACCAGACGATGTGTCGGCAGGATGATCAGACCCTCGTTTCGCATGTTTACAAACGTCATCATGCGATACTGCGCTGCGGGGTTGCCCGTCTCGTGGTAATACATCAGGGCTACTTCGTACCGGTGATGCCCGTCGGCAATGACCGACGGCCTGGAGGCCATCATGGCGGCAAACCGCCCAATATCATCCCGATCCTGGACGGCGTAAAGACGATGGCGCACCTGGTTGTCATCCACAAAATCCAGCAGGGCCGTTCGAGCGGCGGCCCGGGCCATAATCGCTTCATCCAGCTTTTCCGGATCGTCATACAGCATGAAGATCTGCCCCAGTTGGGCGGCCTTGGCCCGCATGAGCTTGAGCCGGTCGGCCTTGGGGCCGTCGAGCGTCTTTTCATGGGGCTGGACATTGGCCCCGAACTCCTCCAGCTTTCCCAGCGCGATCAATCC
>JAFGGE010000062.1 GCA_016930745.1 Sedimentisphaerales bacterium | reverse complement strand
GATCAGACCATGCTCTGGTTCGGCATTCCCAACACAACCCAGCCTTTGGCCCAGCCGACACAGCAGCCCGTTCCGATCCACCCGTTGCCCCGACAGCAGGCCACCTCACCGGTTACCTTTCAATGGCAGCCCTGCACCGATCCGGCCGTCCGAATCATCTGGGCCTGGACGGAAAATGAGGATACCGATGAGGAAATCGAGGCGGACGGTCCCCTGGATAAAAATGCGACACAGTGGGGCCCGGTCGCTCTGGAATCGGGTTTCTGGGAGGCCGGGATGAGCTTTATCAATGGATATCATCCTGTCCTGAATGACAATACGGTGAATTCCGACGGCATTGCCTATGCCGTTATCAAGTCGACCGAAGTGGAATATGATTTTGCTGTCGATCGACCCTGGGTGGCCTATCAGGTCTGGGGCGGAGATGTCAGTTATCTGCAGGAACCCGACTGGTGGGAGTACTACTTCCGCCCCGGCCAGTACGGGTATACCCTGCTGGGCGAATCGGATGGTTCCAGCGAGGTCTTTTACGGAAATTATTCGATGTATGTAATCCTGGCCCGCCAGCCGGTCCATGTCGATTGCATTCGCGGCTCGGACGGATCCTATTATCGGGGTAATTATACGACGGCTTGTGTGGATAACTGGAACAATATTTCCGGCCCCTGTGACGGATCCCATGCTACGATCGGCACGCCGGATTGTGACGGGGAAGGGATTTTCATACTCACCAGTATCAGTGACTGGGCCTGGCTTCGCGTTGTGACCGATACGGGCTGCCCGTTTGCCGATCTGAGCGGCGACTGTTTCGTCGGCCTGGCGGACCTGGCCGTCCTGGCTGAACACTGGATGACCGGCCGGCAATAACTCTGATAAGAATGTGAGATGGGTTCGGTTTGGTTCCCGAATCCATCAAAACACCTTCTGCAAATTATGGGTTGCACAGTTCCGGGATGCGATGCGTGCAAATCAGCCAATCGGCAGCGAAGATCGAAAAATCGAACAGATTCACCACGCAATCGTGATTGAGATCGCCCGGCAGCCGCTGGCTGCATACATCGACCACCTTGAGCACAACGCCGCCTGTGCCGTAGGGGCCCAGATTGGAACTGGCCAGTACATACAACTCTTCATCCGCATCCTGTCCGAAGCCTTTGAGGAACAATCCGAACGCCCGATCGTTGCCGCCGAGGACAAATTCCTGAATCTGCCCGTTTGACAGGTCGGACCAGAACAATCTTCCCAGGGGCACAGAAAAGGCGGTCGAGAAATCGCCGAACACATAAATCCCGTTCAGTTCCGGAATCGCGCTGCCGCGATAAACATACCCGCCGATGATACTAATCCCCTCATCGTGATCATACTGGGCCACCGGATCGATCAGACCGGCCGGCAAGCCCGACAGATCGTCTGTTACTGTACCTGTAACCGGATCGAAGCGGAACGAGCCTTCCTTGAGGTTCCACCCGTAGTTTCCGCCTTGCTGGACGATATCCACTTCTTCGATGTAGTTTTGTCCGACATCGCCGACGATCAGCTCGCCGGTCAGACGGTCGAAACTGAAGCGGAACGGATTGCGGAAGCCCCAGGCGTAGATTTCATCCACGCCGTCAATCCCGATCCGTGGATTGCTGGCGGGCACGCGATAGGCCCCGTTGACGCTGACAGGGTCGGCGCTGTCGGGCGTTTGTGCCGGCGCAAGCGGATCAATTCGCAGGATCGATCCGTGAACCGTTTCTATGTTCTGTCCGTTGCCTGTCGGTCCGTGTCCCGGGGCCTGATCATCGGCAGCGCCGCCGTCGCCGATGGCGATATACAGGTATCCATCTTTTCCGAAGGCAAGCATTCCGGCATTATGGTTGAACTGCGGCTCGTCGATGCGCATAATTTCACGCCGACTGGCCGGATCAATCCGGTCGGGATTGCCGGCATCGACCGTCCACTCGGCGACAACGCTCTGGTGATTGAATGGAACGACCGGTTCTGCTGTCGTGAAGTCTGCCGCTGCGTCCACCGGCTCACTGGAATAGGTATAAACCTTGCCATAGCCCGGATGGCCTGTGTCCGCAAAGTGCGGATGCAAAGCCAGGCCCAGCAGGCCTCGTTCGTCGAAATCGTTCTCATCGTGACTGCCCAGAATCCCCAGCGGAGAAACCAGCCGAGCCGAGACATCCAGGAACGGTTCGGGCAAGACAGAGCCATTCTGCAGGATCCAGACCTGTCCGGGCTGATCGACGATGAAGATTCGGCCCGTGCCGTCGTTGGCTTCTTCCAGATGGACCGGGGCCGCCAGTCCTTCGGCGACCGGTTCCAGCTCAATGACGATCGGACCTTTGTCGATCGGATCGGGAATCGGATCTTCCAGGGGCAGGCCTGTCACGGCAAAATTGCCACGCATCGTAGTCGGGTGAAAGCCGCACCGATAGCCGGGTATCCTGCCGCCGGCGATCATCGCATTATATAGGTCCAGTGTCAGTGTAAATTGCACAGTACCGGCCCCATTGTCCGTCCAGGCGACGCCGGCATCGCTTTCCCAGACAGGATTGATTCCTGAACGAGCCGACAGAAGTATACTATCGCCCGTCGCATCCAGGCCTTTGCCGATGATATCAATGGGATGGAAGCCGAAATCGGTGACCGTGACCTGATATCTCTTTCCTATTTTAACGTTCAGGCTTGGATCAGCCCCTCCGATCGGGCCCAGATTGGCCTCCGGCGGGGAGAAGCTGTCCAGCCGGTAACTCGAAGAGCTGATGTTGCCGAATACCCAGGATACATCCGGCGTCTGAGCCGCCAGAAAACCCGTAAAAAGGAAGATAAATAGAGTCCCGGAAATGACTTGTGATTTTTTATGGAGACCCATGGCTTTTCCTCCTGGTAAGGAATACATTTGCATTTTTACTTTCCAAACGGATGCCGGTCGCGATGGTTCATATAATCCCTACAGGAATACTGGGAACACTGTTCTTGGGAAAAAGTGAGTCTGATAAAAAAAGGTACTTCTTCAATAAAATTGGTCGAATTTTCTTTCTTCAAATCAACCAACTTTTTGGGAGTTGAACCCCAATAAGGCGGCTCCAGGGAGGTTTTGTTGGGGTGCAATAAAAAAGGCGAAGGTCCCCTTTCGGGCGGGACCTTCGCCGAAAAACCACTCCCATTTGGGGTGGCTGCACAGCCTGATTTAGTTACAGGCTTCGGCCGGCAGGAAATTGCAGCTTGTCCATTCGGCTACAAGAATCGCCAGGTCGGCCAGGTTAACCACACAGTCTCCGTTGAGGTCGTTGGCTACCGGAGTAACGCAGATATATCCGCCCATCACCTCGGTATACAAGCTGGCGACCTCGATCGCATCCATCGTGAAGTTAAATACGCGGAAGTCGTCGATGAAGCCCTTGTACGCCCGCTGCATGTTGCGGCGGTTTCCGACATAAAAGAGGCTGTCAAACTGATCCCACGGCAGCGGGGCGACGGCAGAAGCCCGCGCTGTACCGTCCACATACCAGACATAAACGTTGGTGGCATAGTCAAAGGTCCAGGTGATCTGATGCCACTGAAAACGCGGGAAGTACTCATTGATCGGCCCGATAGAGCCGGTAATTCCGCTGCCTCCGGTCGGCGTGCCGTTCAGGTTGCCGTAGTAATCGGTATTGCCGTTGGCCCAGTCGGTTCCCTCGCGACGCCAGATGTACAGCTTTTCATAGCCGTTGGGGCTTCCAGAAGCCATAATATAGCCGGCGCGAAGGGGATCGTTGGTGTATTCCCAGAACGAGAAGGTCCAGGACGTATAGGGCGGGATCATTGTGGCCGGGACCGTTACGGCCTGTGCATCGCCGCCGTCGATTCCGTCGAACTTGACGGCCTGTCCGAGCCCGCCGTTGGCAGCCACAATCCCCTCGACATACGAGATCGGCGCGCCCAGAGCGGCCCCGTCGTTGTTGCCGACTGCGTCTTCGAGATTTCCGTCGAACGGCCACCGGGCAAGGATCTGTTTGATTGCCAACGTGACGTTGTCGGATGGAGAGGTTGCCCCTGTGGCCGGATCGTCCAGCGTGACAATACAATAATACTCGCCCGCATCGGCATCGGCGACGGTCGGAATCGTGAAGACCGGCGAACCTTCCGCGACCTTCAGATCATCCCCGGACTGCACCTTATACCATGCAAAGCTCATCCCGCTTTGGTCATCTGTATAGGGATTCTCGGCATCCACAGTAAACACCGCCGATTCCGCTTCCGTGCCCGCAGCGGCGGCCGACTCGACAGACCATGCATACTTACTTGTCGGTGTTACTCCGGCAATTACGGGCATGGAAGATTCGGTGGTAAAGGTCCAGACCTCTCCGGTAACCGTCCCTTCGCTGCTGACTTCATCCACGTGCCAATAGTAGGTGGTGTCCCGATTCAGGGTAATCGGACCGTATTGAATGGCTTCCTGGATGGGATCACCGGCGGGAATCTCCGCGATTAATATGCCGTTTGCATCCTCTCCGACATACAACATGTGTTGGATCAGGTCCGGATCGACCTCCACGATGTTGGGATCTTCCGGATCGACGATCTTGCCGGTAAACCATTCCAGAGTGACATCCACCTGATCGGTGCTGGCCGAATTTTCGCCGGTCCGATTGGTTCCGTTGGGGGGAGTCGGATTGTAGGCCTGCCCCGGCACTTGCGCGTAAATCTGCACCTCGGCCAGTTGCAGGAGATACTGATCATCGCCGCTGAGAGACAGATCCTCTGTTCGACTTACCCGGACATACTGTCCTTGCACGGGAACAGCCAGTTCGATCGTGATCGTGGCCGGCGCACCCAGTTCATCTCCTTCATTGACAACCGTGACGTACACAAGCTCGTCGCTGGAATCCATAATCTCGACGGTGATATCCCTGAGTCGTAGCTGACAGCAATCCTCCCGATTCCAGAGAACGATAGTTTTAATCAGGTACGGTTGCTGCAGGTCTACCTGCCACCATGGGGTGCGGTCTCCGCTGCCGGAATGGAAAATGGGGTAACTTTGCGGTGCGATGCCGTCTACCGCTTTTTCCGGTCCCGCCGTCGCTTCCCACGTGCTGCTGCCCGTTGTCGGTTTTCCCAGCGCTACATTCTCCTGGGCCCATACGGAGCCAGCGGCGAGCGCCAAGCAGACGATCCCAAGGAATATCAGGTTCTTTATTGATAATTTTGTACTCATTGGTTATATCCTCCGATATCTGGTTATTCATGTCCTACTCTTTGGGTTCGACGATCAGTTGGAGCACTCCGACAGCGGCGCTCGTCCGCATTCGGCCCATACCCTGGCCAGTTCGGCGAAGTCCAGCAGATTGACCTTGCAGTCCTGGTTCAAGTCGGCCGGATCGTATTCCGGACAGATGACCGCGTCGGGCACCACGTCGATGTAGAGCTGGGCCACTTCAAATGCGTCCAGGGCGTAATTATAGATGCGGGCATCATCGACCCAGCCGCGCCAGAGTGGATCGCTGTGGGCTCGCTTGCCCATATGGACCAGATCCTGCGTTTGCAGGTTGGTGGTCGCCTCGCCTCCAAACTCGCCGTCGGTATACCAGCGAACGGTATCGTTTTCGAACGTGGCGACCAGGAAATGCCACTGGCCGTCGATCTCGTGCATGTTCCATTCGGCGCCGTAGCGGTGGATGCAGTACTGGGACTGATCGCCGCGCCGGTTGAAATCGAAGCTCTGCTCATTCGTAGCCGTAGGGCTGGTAAAGCCAAAGATGGTGCACCAGTTTGTAATCTGAGCGACCGGTACGCTGTTTTTCGCCCAGCAAGAAATGGTCCGAGGCATCTCCCCGTTGATTCCGACGGCCCCGAAGATGACATATTCGCCTTTCTCGGCATCCAGGTTCAGTCCGATCGCCTGACCGGCCATCCCTTCACTGAACATACTGGGCGGATCGCCGGCGCCGGTTCCGAAGATTTGCCCGTTCGGTCCGATGCCTTCATAGGCGTTCACATCGCCGTCCAGCGGCCAGTAGGCAATCAGGCGTTTCAGTTGTAACAAGGCCGGATTGGACGGCAAGGAGCCGCCCTCGTTGCTGACTACGCAGAAATACTCTCCCTCGGCCTGCACATCCTCCAGAACCAGCGTGGCTTCGGTTCCCAGGACCGTCTCCGGATCGGACAGCTCGTACCAGGCGTAGCTCATCTCGGTGGCCGAGGAGGCGACGACGGTGAAGACCGCCGTTTCTCCCGCTTTGAGGAATACGTTCTGGGGCTGGCCTGTGATGATCGGAGTATCCGGGATGGTTGTAAATTGCCAGGGGACGCCCTTATGAACCAGGCCCACGCCTCCCTCCGTTTCCGTCACGGCGACACGCCAGTAGTAGGTGACGCCTTTTTCCAGCTCGCCGGGATCGGCGGACGCGTCGGTAATGCCGCCGACCAATAAGGGAAGAAGAGCGGTATTGGGATCGGTTCCGAAATACACATCATACGCCGGCTCGTTGACATCCGCGGGAGCATCCCACCCCAGCAGCGTATCCACAGCGACAGCGATTTCTCCATTGGCAGGCGCCGGATTCGTAGCGGCCTGCGGGTGAATATCGGAGATGTACAAACTTCCGATGATTTCAATATCCCCGCCGCCGGGTCGGGCCCATCCCACGTAGAGATTATCGCTTCCGGTGGCTTCTTTCATTAAGGCCTCGATATAATAGGCCTTTCCCCTCTCGAGTGATATGGAAGCGGATTTCTGTTCCGGAAATTCCGTCCAGAAGGGGGGCGATTGCGTAACATATCCGGTAACCATACAGATCGGATCGGGTCGGAGGTTTTCCGGATACCCGTCGACGCTGAGATACAAGGCGCTGGCATCGTCGCTGCAGATATAGAAGGTATAGCTTCCTGTAGACGGCGGGAGGATATACCCGCTGAGTCGGGCGCCGTAGTTATCGCTCCAGTCCCGGGGAGCGGACATGGATGAAACCATAAGTGAGCCGGACGGATTGTCCGGGAAGGCGGGACTGTTGACCAGGTCCGCCACCGTCGCTCCGCCGATTCCTGCCCACCATTCGTACCGCATTTCGCCTTTTCCGGCCAGACTGACGCCGGCCAATCCCAAACATAACATGACCATTACAAGAATTACTTTTCTCATTGTGACATCCTCCGAAAAAATGTTTCCTTCAATGTCCTGTCCTTCCTGTCATAGGGCGTTTTCCTTCCGCGCTGGAGGAACGCCGGTGGTTTGTGCAGCCACACCTCCTTTCTTGAGTAACAATAAAAGAGGAATAAAAATACGCTTGAGAGAAAGGCAGGGAATTCTGTCTTTCCGCATACGTTCCTGCAAAGACTTGACTGGGGTATCCGATGAAACTCCAAAGCGGCAGCGGGCAAGCGATGAGGGAACCGACGCGAGGCTTATTGTGGTATTACAAGACCTGGAAACGCCGCAGGAAAATGAAAAAACAACACTCCCTCGACTCCTGACACCCTTCTCCCACGAAGCGCCTGGTTCGCCGCCAGACCTTCCACCCGCACTCCGAACTACTCTCTTCAAGGTCCCCTCGCCTCTGCCTAGTTAGGATATACTATAAACGACTTTTCAGGCATGTCAATAAAATTCTTTCTGGACTTTAATAGGGGACAGTCACCTATTTTTTCTTGACAGCGTCTTCGTTCGGCGTAGAATCCGGCGTTTATGCCCAGACAAGCGCGAATCGTGGCAGCCGGCGTCCCGCATCATATCACCCAGCGGGGCAATAACCGCCAGGCGGTCTTCTTCGTCGAGGACGACCGCCGGGCGTATCTGTCCATCCTCAAAGAGCAAAGCGACCGGTACGGCCTGGAGATCCTCGGCTGGTGCCTGATGGCCAATCACATCCACCTGATCGCCCGCCCGTCCTTGGCCGCGTCGCTGGCCAAAGCCGTCGGCCGGACGCATTATCTGTACACCCA
This sequence comes from Sedimentisphaerales bacterium, assembly GCA_016930745.1. GTDB lineage: Bacteria > Planctomycetota > Phycisphaerae > Sedimentisphaerales > Anaerohalosphaeraceae > JAFGGE01. The sequence goes on along the minus strand of JAFGGE010000062.1, from coordinate 27 downwards.
GTATGTCAACCGCCTGCACGGCCGCAG
>JAFGGE010000061.1 GCA_016930745.1 Sedimentisphaerales bacterium | reverse complement strand
TTCCTTAAAGTAAGTTACTAATACCATTATCGGACTACCTGCTAAAAACTTTATATAGTCGCATTATTTATGAAATGCGGTACTAGTTGTATCTTAGGCAAACCAACTGAACCACTTGCCGAATTTTGAGGCACATACGTCGTTACGGTCATCGCAAAGGGATCAATATATTCGATGACCCTGGACGTACTGTTGAGTGCAGCTACATTCTTGCCTTCCCAATTGGCGGTATAGGCCATACCACTAAACGACAAGATCCCTATCGCTAATACCCCAATAACTTTTCTTTTTGAAACAGTTTTATGTTTGATCCTCATATCATTCTCCCTTTCCGAAATTGGATCATTGTTAATCTTTAAACGACATGAATATACATAAAAGAGAACTCTACGGAAAATCATTGGTAGGGCAATATTGGAAATGTAAGAATTCTCTATTTTTGTATGCCTTTTTTCTTCCTTTGCCTATTGATTCACCTGCTAAAACTTCCCCTCCCACCACTGCGGGAAGAAAGATTATAGTAAACCACTACGGGTTTCACCCGTAGCATTTTCCGATTCGAGCTCCGCCCACCCGCCAGAGGCGGCTAACTTCATCTACGGGTTTACACCCGTAGTATTGCGGTGGAAGAATAAAGAACAATACTGTACTCTTATTTCATTGGGGAATCCTACGCCTACCGTGTTTTTCAGTTCAGTATGAAAAATGACTTATAAATCGGCCATATAATATTTCTATTGAATAAGAGCACAACTTATTTATGTATTCTAAAATGTCATTATCTACAAGTAGGGTAAATCCTTATTTTGTGAACTAAAAATACTTAGAGCCCCTAACAAAATGGCATAGGAATTGCCCATATTTGGCCAAACGAACGAATGTAAGGAGACATCGTTATGGCCAAATCGTTGCTACCAGAAGAGTTATGGAAGATAATCGAACCACACATTCCCGTCAAATCGCGACGCAAAACCCATGCAGGGTGCCACCCTTTAGGCGCCCGCGAATGTTTAACAGGCATCTTGTTTGTCCTGGCCTCGGGCATCCCCTGGGAAATGCTGCCCCGGGTAAAGCACCCTTTTCTCCATGAAACCCTTGCCTCTCTGTCCTCTATAGGGTATACTGAAGGGAACGTATAGTGGTTTTTAAATCGCAACCGAGCCACCAGTTTGAAAGGAGTCAAACGATGGTTTCCCAAAAACAACTTTTGGCCAATCGGAAAAACGCCCTCCAATCCACCGGTCCCAGGACCCCCGAAGGAAAGGCCCGCGCGGCCCGGAATTCCCTCAAACACGGTCTCCTGGCCAAGGAAGTTGTCATCACCGAAGGAGAAGGCGCCGAGGATCCACAGGCCTTTACTGCCCTGCTGGAAGATCTTCTCGAGCAGTTTCAGCCGATCGGTTCCCTGGAAGAGATCCTGGTCGAAAAGATCGCCGTCTGCTACTGGCGACTCCGCCGCGCCCAGCGGTATGAAGTCGGGGTTCTTCGTCAGAGACTGGATATGGGGTCAGACGACTACTATGACCAGGAAGGAAATCCAACAAATGATCAGATTCATGAGCAAATTTTACTGCTTCTGGAGTATTGCAAGGACGCAGGGCGTGACTTTACGAAATTATCCGAGTTACACGCTAAAGGAACCTCTCTCGAAGAGATTTTTAACGACAAAGTAGTGTGGGAAAGATTGTATAGATGTTGTTTGAATCCTTCGTCTGATGGCCCTGTCCCCTCGCCACAACATATGATAGATATTTTGAGAATGGATGTTTCTGACGACGAAATCTGGAAAACGCTTGGTATAGTCTGCAAATTATATCTCAGAGACACTAGCCTAAAGATCAAAAAGCTGATAAGAGACAAAGCCAGAAACAGATTCCGTCTGTCCGCCCTAAAAAAACAATATGCCCTGCCTCCCCGACAGGAGATGGACAACCTATTACGCTATGAAACCTCCATTGAGCGGCAGCTCTACAAGGCCATCAATCAATTGGAACGCCTGCAGCGACAACGGGCAGGAGACTATGTCCCGGCGCCGGTGACCGTGGAGGTGAATCTCCAGGAAAAAACGGGGACTTAATATCGGCTAAATAAGATATTGTGCACCATAAAAAGTATATATAAAAACAAAAAGCTCCCTTTTTTGACGGGAAAACCGAGAATTACGAAACGAACCCATTTCCAACAGACTGCCTGCGGAACAACAGGGACTCCCTCCGGACCAAGGCAAACGGATCCCTCCGAAGAGGTCCGTACCGTGTGTCAGCCTGTCGTCTGGGCCTGGGCAAGGCCCGTTCCCCGACGCCTTAGAACGTGCAAAACAGACATGCGGAGCGAGCGATGAAACTGATCAACATCGTCGGCGCTCGGCCCAATTTCATGAAGATCGCTCCTTTAATGGCCGAGTATCGAAAGCAGGATTGGATCGAGCCGTTATTGGTGCATACCGGCCAGCACTACGACGAGAAAATGAGCGCTCTTTTCTTCCGTGAGCTGGGCATCCCCAAACCGGATATCAATCTGGGCGTAGGTTCCGGAACCCACGCCGCCCAGACGGCGGATATTATGAAGGCCTTTGAGCCCGTATGCCTGGAGCACAAACCCGATGCGGTCCTGGTGGTCGGAGATGTCAACAGCACCATCGCCTGCGGATTGGTCGCCGCCAAATTGGGGATCCGGCTGATCCATGTAGAGGCCGGACTGCGCAGTTTTGATCGCACCATGCCCGAAGAGATCAACCGCCGGCTGACCGACGCCCTCAGCGATCTGCTCTTCTGTACGGAACAGGCCGGCGTCGATAATCTCCTGCGGGAAGGAGTACCCCAAGAAAAGATTTTCCTGGTGGGCCATGTGATGATCGATACCCTGCTGGCTCACGTACAACAGGCCCGGCAGTCGACCCTCCTGGACGACCTGCAAAAGCAAGGTTGTCTTAACGGCGATGGCTTTGCCGTAGTCACGCTCCATCGTCCGTCCAACGTAGACGATCCCGCCGTTTTTAGCCGGATCCTGGATGCCCTGGAGGTCATTCAAAAAGACCTGTCCATCCTTTTTCCCGTTCATCCGCGAACCCGTAAAACTCTGTCCCTGTCCCCTCTGGACAAGCGGGTCAAGGCCCTGTCGAATCTGCATTTGATGGAGCCGATCGGGTATCTGGATTTTCTCCAGCTCACCTGCCATGCCAAACTTGTCCTGACCGATTCCGGCGGCATCCAGGAAGAGACGACGGCCTTACAAGTGCCCTGCCTGACGCTTCGCGAAAATACCGAACGGCCCGTCACCGTGCAGATCGGCTCCAACCAGCTTGTGGGAACCGATACGGCAAGAATCCTGGCCGCGTATACCAAGGTGATCCAGGGGACCCTGCGAAAACCTCAGATCCCTCCGTTGTGGGATGGCAAGGCCTCCGGGCGAATTGTAAACATCCTTCTGGAAACATGGAAACCTCCAACACGATAAAGGCGCCAACCAAAGGTGAATATCGGTCCTGAAAAAAGCGACTCTTGTCCGACCGGGAGCGTTGCGGTATGAAGACGTATCTGTTTACCGCCTGTCTGGCCCTGCTGCTGTCGATAGGATTGACCCCGCTGGTGATCGCTCTGGCCAGGGCCCGCAACTGGATCGACCGGCCCAACGCCCGCAGTGTCCACTGCCGGCCCATCCCGCGCCTGGGAGGGATCGCCCTCTTTGCCGCCACCATGCTGACGCTGCTGCCGGTACTGTTTCTGCAGAACAATATCGGCGACGCCTTCCGCGGCCAGGGCCCGCAGATTCTGGCGATCCTGGCCGGCGGCAGCCTGATGTTTCTGGTGGGTCTGGCCGACGACCTGCGCACCATCCGTATCCGCACCAAGCTGGCCGCCCAACTCGTTGCCGCCGTCGGCGTCTGCCTCTCCGGCGTCTATATCGACACGCTCACCATCCCTGGCCTGTTTCGCCTGGATATGGGCCTCTGGGGTTTTCTCATTACCGTCTTCTGGCTGGTCGGCGTGACCAACGCCGTCAACCTCACCGACGGGCTGGACGGGCTGGCCGCCGGCATCGGCGCCATCGCCTGCGGCTTCATCGCCGTCATGGCCGTGCAGGCCGGCAACGTCATTCTGGCGGTCATCATGCTGGCCCTGTTCGGCTCGCTGGCGGGATTTCTCTGCTTCAATTTCAATCCCGCCCGCATCTTTATGGGCGATTGCGGCAGCCTGTTTCTGGGTTTTATGATCGCCGCCGCCTCGGTCCTGACCGCCGCAATGACCGAGACCCTCGTCGGCGTGGCGATCCCCATCCTGGTCCTGGGAATCCCGATCTTCGACACGTTCTTCTGCATGCTTCGTCGGTTCCTCCAGCGACGGGGCATCATGTCGGCCGACCGCGGCCACTTCCACCACCGCCTGCTGGACATGGGCTTTTCACAGCACCACGTCGCGATCATCACCTATGCGATCACGCTTGTGATCTCCGGTCTGGGCTGCTTTTTGCTGGTGACCCAGTCGGCCGCCTCGCTGATCATCTTTTTGTGCTGCCTGATCCTGCTGCTGCTGATCTTCCGATGCGTCGGGGCGGTCCGTCTGGATGAGACGATCGCCGGTATTCAGCGCCGCTCCGAAATCGCGCAGCGACAGCGGATCGAACGCAAGGATTTCGAAGAGTCCCAACTCCATTTCCGCAACGCCCGGTCCTTTGACGAATGGTGGATCGCTGTCTGCTTCACCGCCCAGAAGCTGCAGTTTCACCGCCTGGCCCTGGACCTGACCAACCGCGACGGCTCCCCGCGCCGCCTGCTCTGGGAGTATTCCGGCGGCGGCTCCGATATGCAGGCCGTGGAGCTGAAGCTGCCCATTCCCGATCGGCGTCATGCCTCGTTCATTCACATGGAGGTGCGCGTGCCGCAGAACGGCTCCCTGGAATCGGTGGGCCGGCGAGTGACGTTTCTGGCGCGCCTCATCGAGGAGCACGGCCTCCATACGTTATCGCCCAATATCCCGATCCATGAATCCCGGCCGGAACAAGACATAGAAATCCCATGAAAGCAGAGCCAACAAGAAATCCTCTGGAACCGCAGCGGATACAGCGCAGGTACTTCTGGATCGCCATCCTGCTGATCGCGGTCGTGCTGATCCTGACCCATATCCCCCAGAAGAAAATCAAAATCGATATGACGGCCTTAGGCCTTGATAAGATACTCCATCTGGCCTCCTATGCGGCCATCTCCCTGTTTGCCTTTCTGTCGGTTCCGCCGGGGAAAAATTTCCGTACCTGGGGGATCGTCCTGGGAATACTGTTTCTGGTGGCGGCCTTCGATGAGATCACCCAACCCTGGTTTGGACGAACCTGTTCTCTTTACGATCTGGCAGCGGATGCGGTCGGGAGTGTCGCCGTTTTCCTTAATCTGCTCTGTAATCGGCTGATGCAACCTGTTAAGAATTGAGGCAGTACGGCTCGCAGAAGAACGACCGCGTCAACGGCCCATGCGTTTTGGGGATGCGCCAAGAAACATCCGTCAACCACCACCCCCTTCGGTCGGGGTGTTTCAAGCACAAGCAAAGGACAGACATTGATCCCATTGTGCCGTTTGCTGGATCTTGCGAAGTTCATCCGCGGCGGCATATCCACAAAGGCGATCCATGTCGGGGCAGGTTCTCGCCTGCCCCAGTCCTATTTTCGACCATTTTCATGCCGCTCTTGAATGTGTCCTTTCGGCGCGGCATAAATCAATATCGATTTCTCCGGGGGCGGGGGCTGTCTGCAGTGTTCGGCGATAGTGCCAGGGCATCCAGTCGGCAGGATCTGACCTGGCGGTTTCGGCGTTCTTCGGCATACTGCGCCCCATATTGTCATACGTCGTTCTCTCCAGCACTTGTGCATAGCCGGTAGGATTGTACGGATCGACCAGATAATGGATCGATTACGTCATTACCGGATTGTTTGTCGATACTTTAGGATTGCATTCGGGGGGCATTTGTGTTAGTCTCCGGACCGTCGTAACGGATGCAGCGTACATGGAAGATGGACAAGACAGTCGAAGGGAGGTCAATTATGAGACAATGGAGTGTTTATGCTGGCCTGATGGTGCTGATCGCTATTATCGAGTTGGCAGGATGTATGGAAACACAGACGCCGACAGCACCGCTGGGCTATGAGCCGGCATATCGGCAGGGGTTTGATAAAACCGGGGCCATCGAAGAGTTCACCTTTACCGATCCGTCCAAATGGCTGCTCAGCGAAAAGGGCAACGGCAGCATGGCCCTGGAGTTTACCGGCGCCAGCGCATACGAGCCGCCGGTGCGCAGCCCCCTGACCATCGGGCTGCTGCGGGGCCGCCAGTTCGGCGATTTCGTGCTGGAAGCGGACCTGTTGCAGACGGGCGAGGAATACGGCCATCGCGACATGTGCCTCATTTTTGGCTTCCAGGACCCCAGCCATTTCTATTATGCGCATCTGGCCAGCAAGGCCGACGCCAACGCGCACAATATCTTTATCGTCAACGGCGCGCCGCGGACCAATATCGCCCAGAAGACCACCGAAGGCATCGACTGGGGGCAGGAGGTATGGCACAGGGTGCGTCTGGAACGAAACGTGGCCAGCGGGCTGATCCGTGTGTTTTACGACGATATGACCGCACCGATCATGGTCGCCCGGGACAAAACCCTGGGACTGGGATTGATCGGATTCGGATCGTTCGACGATTCCGGCAAGATCGACAACATTGAAATCTGGGCCCCCGCGACGGTCGGAACCGGCAAGACTTTTTTCAAGGCAAAATAAAGAGGGGATATCGAGTGTAGATCGATTACGCCTTTGTAACCATGTCTTGAAAACCGAAGGAGAATACGATGTATTGGACGAAAGCAGCGATGGCCGTATTCGTCACGGCGGGTCTTTGCGGTTGTGCCGCTGTCGAGGTGGAAACATTCGGGTATGCCCCTGTCGGCGATAAGATTATGACGCCCTGGGCAGCCGAGGTCGGGCCCGGCAGCGTACTCCCGGAATATCCGCGACCTCAGATGGAGCGTAAGGACTGGAAGAACCTCAACGGCCTGTGGGACTACGCCATCACATCGCACGATGCTCCCCCGCCGCAGGAATGGGACGGCAAGATTCTGGTGCCGTTTGCGATCGAATCGGCCCTGTCGGACGTGGGCAAGTCCGTCCTGCCGGAGCAGCGGCTGTGGTATCGCTGCGTGTTCTCCCGACCGAAAGGCTGGAACACGAAACGGATGCTCCTGCATTTCGGCGCTGTCGACTGGGAAGCGGTCGTCTGGGTCAACGGCAAGAAAATCGGTTCCCATCTGGGCGGATACGATCCGTTTACGCTGGACATCACCGAAGCCCTGACCGGCGACGGCGAGCAGGAACTGATCGTCAGCGTCTGGGACCCGACCGACCGCGGCACGCAGCCGCGGGGCAAGCAGGTGCTTCGTCCCAATGGGATCTGGTATACGGCCGTGACGGGCATCTGGCAGACCGTCTGGATGGAGCCGGTGCCGGATACCTATATCACCTCGCTCAGGATTATCCCGGATATCGATTCCGATCAGGTTCTCGTACAGGTCAATACCAACAGCAAAGAGGAAATCCAGGCCGAAGTGGAGATCGGGACAGGCATTCTGACCAACGCCCTGGGGCGGGGCGCTGCCGATGAGCCGATTCGCGTTTCCGTGCCCAATGCGCAGCTCTGGAGTCCGGATCGTCCTTTTTTGTACGATATGAGAGTCACGCTGAAAAACCAGGGTAAAAAAGGGGATGTGGTTCATAGCTATTTCGGCATGCGCAAGATCGCCCTGGGCCAAGACAAAGACGGGATCAATCGTCTGTTCCTGAACAACGAGCCGTTGTTCCAGTACGGCCCGCTGGATCAGGGCTGGTGGCCGGATGGGCTGTATACGGCCCCGACCGATGAGGCCTTGCGCTACGATATCGAGGTCATAAAACGGCTTGGCTGCAACATGCTGCGAAAGCATGTCAAGGTGGAGCCGGCCCGGTTGTATTACTGGTGCGACAAGCTGGGACTTCTGGTCTGGCAGGACATGCCCAGCGGCGACCGTTATATCGGCGGCAACGACCCGGATATTCAGCGGAGCAAGGAATCGGCCGATCAGTTTGAACTGGAATGGAGGCGGATCATAGAGGCCTTTTACAATCATCCGAGCATCATCATGTGGGTCCCGTTCAACGAAGGCTGGGGCCAGTACGACACGCCGCGAATCGTCGGTCTGACCAAACAATGGGACCCGACCCGGCTGGTCAACAATGCCAGCGGCTGGACGGATCGCAAGGTCGGCGACGTGATCGATATTCACCGCTATCCCGGCCCGGGAGTCCCGGCGCTGGAGCCCACCCGGGCGGGGGTGCTGGGCGAGTTTGGGGGCCTGGGATTGCCGATCAAGGGACACACCTGGCAGGATGAAAGGAACTGGGGTTATCGCAGCTACAACTCGCAGGAAGAATTGACGGATGCCTATCTGAACCTGCTGGCCCGGTTGCGCAATTTGATCGGGCAGGGTCTGTCCGCCGCCGTGTATACCCAGACCACCGATGTGGAGGTCGAAGTGAACGGCTGGATGACCTATGACCGTAAAATCATCAAGGTGGATGTCGAAACATCGGCCGCGGCTGCCCGAAAATTGTATCTGCCGCCGCCGGTCGTCAAGACGATCCTGGGGCATGCCGGCACAAACCAGCCGGGAGAATGGAAATACACCTTTACCGCCCCGGCCGAGGGCTGGGAAAAACCGGATTTCGACGACTCCGGCTGGAAGGTGGGTAAGGCCGGTTTCGGCACGGACATCACCCCGGGCGCGATCGTCGGAACGCCGTGGAATGGCCCGAATATCTGGATTCGACGGACGTTTGACCTTGCCACCCTGCCGTCGCAACTGCAATTGTCGATCCATCATGATGAAGACGCCCAGGTCTTTCTCAACGGCGTCCCGGCGGCTCAATTGAGAGATTATACTACCGGATACGTGATGGCGCCGATTTCCGACCAGGCCGTCAAGGCCCTGAAACCGGGCAAGAATACCATGGCAATCCATTGTAAACAAAGCTCCGGCGGACAGTATATCGATGCCGGTTTATTGGAGGTCATCGAAAGCAAGGAATGATAGAACCGGCGGCAGGATAAATGATGTTTCGCTTATCCTGCCGCTTTCCGTTTACCGTATTACGACCGTATAAGGCGATGTTTCGTCGATTTGAATCGTCAGTATCCCTTGCTCCAGGGATACGTCGGTTTTTTTGTCGGTCGGATAACCGTTTTCATCGCACGCTGCGACACGCGCCGGACCATCGCCTTTCCATCGCAGGGACACCCTGGCTTTGATAAGCTTAACACCCCAGGGAGCCGAACCCACATCGCGGATCGCCCCTCCCAGTCCTGCCGCCTCGGAGCTGTCCCAGCCATACAACTGATCGATCGTCATGCATTGAATAAGGATTTTTTGGGATGACGCAAGGGGTTGGTCATCCAGGGCAACGACCAGCACCGTACCGTAATCATTGGCCATTTCGACGGTAATGTCGTTCAACTCAATTCGCCCCTTTCGGCTAAGAAAGCCGGCCGCTCCCTGGGCTTTGGGCGTGTTGATCGTCACCGTTTGGCTGCCATAATCCCAGGTCAACTCCCCGGTCACGCTGGTGAGGGTCTTTGCCTGCCGGTCGATACATTTACTCAGGTCCATCATCGTCGACGGATCGGAGCCGGCTTTAAAAGATCTTGTCACCCGCCCTACATAGAACGTAGCAGGATCGATCTGCTGTGTAATCCGCCCTGTGTGGTCCGAAGGCGCTTGTTGGGCCCGCAGCTGATCCATTGCTTCGGACACGAAAACCTGGGAACCCTTTAGCAAGAACAGTTCCCCCAGCGAACCATTTTCATTCACCACGCGGGGCGCCTCTTGCACATATCCCTGGCGATACAGCAGAGACGTGGCGGAAAAACCACCCAGCACGACAGGGGTATTCATCGGAAACTTGCCGACAGCCTGGTCCCAGCTTGCGCTGCCGATGCTGAAGTGGCAGATGGCATCGAGTCCATGGAGCGAGCCATAGGCTGCGGTCAGGAACGGCCACTCGGCCCGATACATGTTCGGCATCGGCCAGCCGATTTCGGAGATCATGCTGGGATATCCATCGACTTCCACAAAGGGCAGCGGATTGGCGTATTGCAAAGACAGCGCCGACTGACTGGCGAATGTGTGTCCCGGACGAACGGACCATGTGGCCCCTTCCCCTTTATGATTATGATCGAAATAGCCATGATGATCGATCACATCGCCCGCCGTGTAGCAATACTGTTCCAGATGGCCCAGAAGGCTTTCATCCGCCGTCCGCCAATTCCCGCACGATATCAGTCCCTCATAGCCGCAAGGCATACGAAAATGATCGATCGCTTTTTGATAGAATGCGCGCATATTTTCCATAAGAAAACGCACCTGGTCGGATACCCGTTTGGCGTTCCGGGGCGCAGCACGTAAACCGGCGCCGGTCATGTTCCATGCCGACAGCAGTTCCATCCGACCTTCCAAAGGTCGGTCCTCCGGATTCGTAACGCCTCCCCAGGCCGCCGCCGCCTTCTCAAGAGACCCATATTGCTTTGTCAGCCATGTACCATACAGTTTCTGCAGCGTTTCCCATCGTTCGGGAGGAACATTTTTTTTGTCGAAGGTCCAGAAAAAATGGCTGTCTTCATTCTGAATCTCCACGATCGCCACGGCCGGGTCCTTCCCGAGCGGAATCCCGGTATAGGGATTCCGGGTTTTTAATAAGGCATCGGCCCACTGAAAATAAATGTTCTGCATATCCGGATCGAAGAACAGCAGCATAAAATTCCAGCGATCCCCTTCTCTGTGCCATGGATCCAGTCGGAACCACGCGGGAAAATAGAAACTCAAATTCGCATAGATGCCTTCCTGTTTCATTGCCCATACAAAATGATGGATGTTGTCCAGTTTTTTTGTGTCCACGGCGGGATTTCGTGAACTATATATCCCACCGTGAAGGCGGACCATATTGATCCCTCGCTTAGCCAAGTGCCGAGCCAGATATATGTGCGAGTCATGATCCAGGCTGTGAATCACCCCGCCGGCATTGGCGGCCCAGAACTTCACCGGTTTCCCATCGCCGAGGATCAATTCGTTATTTTGCGCTTTCACATACCCTTTTTCGCCGGCAACGTCCTCATTGAGACCGCGAAGATCGAGCAACGCATTGTCGGTAAACGGATCGACCTGCGGCTCCCAGGCAAAGTAGCCCGGATTGGCCTTTTTAGTCCGCTGGCCTGGTTTCAACGGGCCGCGCGGCAT
>JAFGGE010000060.1 GCA_016930745.1 Sedimentisphaerales bacterium | reverse complement strand
TGAATAATCCTGTAATGCCATGCCTTTGTTATCGGACAAACTGAAAAAATACTCAAATTTTAACACTGTTTTAAGCGAGCACCCTGCTAAAACACATTAAACCCTTACATATAAAAGACTTATACGAATTTCAACCCTCAAAAGGCCGAACGGGAACTTTTTGGGGCGCAGATCCCGGACCTTGAGTGGATTATCCAGGCCTGGCCGTAACCTCCAGAACATATCCAAAAAGCAGTTTTGACATTAGTAGGAATCGGGTTAAAATCCCTAGAAACCAAGATAAATAGGGAATAGTGCTCTTGCCCTGACGATACTCAACCAACAGAATATTTAGACTTACTTGCAATTTAAGCCGTATATAATTATAATGATATAAAAGGACTTTTAAGGACTATCCATGTCATCGAATGCAACAAAGATCATTAAACCTTTGTCAGATTGGTTTCCTGAACATCTGCGAATAACACTATTTTGTAAAGGAAAACCTGAAACTTCGACAATCTGGAAAGACTTGGCGGGGGAAGAGGCACTTAATATAATTTCAAAACCGAAAGAATCTTTAACTATCGCTGAAGATCAATGGTCTAATGGTAAACTACGGCTGATAGTCAAGACAGAACCCCCCCTTGGCATTGCACGATTAGACTTAAGATACGAACGAGGCGGCACAATCTCGGATGATATGGATATTTTGTTTCCTTTGGGAACTTGTGAAAAAGCATTCGCTGAGTTTTTTGAAATAGGTAACCCGTTGCCAGGGCTAAAAACAATAGATGAAATAAACCGTATAGCAATTGCAGGAACAGCATTTCTTCCGAATGAAAGTCGCCAAAAGGCTTATGAGATAATGCAAAAATATATTCCGAGAGTCAAACTCGACTTGGAAGATCATGATTTTCTTTACCGTATTAATCGCAGAGCAGAATGTTCTGTGATCGAAAAGCTACTAATCAACCGGCTTGCAACGTGGAGTTATGGAAAAATAAAAGCAAATCTTATGCAAGTCCAAGAAGAAGGACCCGATCTCCCCCTGACAGAGAAATATGCGGATATATGTCGATGTGAATTTGATATTAATACGAGCCAAAACTTTAGTGGACCAATACCGAAAGAGAAAATTAGTTCTCTTATGGATGAACTGAAAATCCATACTTCAGCGATTCTTGAATCTGGAGATCAGAAATGAACTCTGGAACAGTCCGAATACTTGAGGAAGACTTAGAATTAGGCAGCAGTGTTTGTTTTCCTAGAGAACAAGAATATCTGGGTGACCATGGCTGGCAGATTTGTTTTCGTAACGGTATTACGTATGACGTTAAAATACTTAATGACAATGGCAAGGTTATAAGTCGTACTATTGATAAAGCACTTCTTGTGGAAGAACCAGCCATACCAAACACTTTATCTTCAACGAAATATACATGCAATGTTCCTCAAGCTGAAATTGATGCTAAAGTTGAGGAGGCCTTTGCAATGCTTACAAGTGAACAAATGGATGAAGAATTCGAGGGGGAATACCTGGCTAATGAGTTGCTATATGAGCTTCTCGAAAGCCATCCTGAACCTGTATTAGATGCTCTTTACGGGCACTTGAAGAACTCCCAAACAAGGCCGTCAATCATAAAAGGAGTCTTGAACTTTCTTGGTTATGTTGATAATGATCATACACATGAACATCGCAGACGAATCCTAGAAGAAATGCTTCAAAATGGTTTGACTCCTGCAACTCGTGATACTGCCAATATCGGATTATCTTTAATTAATGATCCTAAGTCTATACCCGCATTAGAAAAGGCTAAAGGCAAAGAAACTAACGATCTTGTCAAGCGCTATATCGATCAAACTTTGGAGCAACTGAGGAGAGTAAAGAATGCCGGAATTGATCCGAGCGGTCACATTTGATATATGGAATGAATGCGATCCTAGTCAAATACCCGCTGATCTGCTATCTGACCTCAACACAAAAGACAATCAACTCTCTGTCTACTCAAATGAGGGGGAAGCAAATGTGAATAGAATAGCAGTTGCATTAGCTGCTAATCGTAGAAGTGTGAAGGAAATCACCTGTTTATTGTTTGAGGATAGTCTGCCTCAAAGCATAGGGATTGAGCAGGAAAATACCAAAGGCTCCACCAAAGATGCAGTTGTAAATGAAGCCCACCGAGATCTCATATCGGTCAAGGCAGCACAGTTGTTAGTACTTGCTGAAAAACTTGCTCCCAACTTTAGCAAACATCATTTGCGTCTAATGCCAGATAAGGTGGTTGAGCATACAACCAAAGCAATAGTTAGTGGGCAATTGTCAGAAGTGAATGGTGATTACCTTATAGCTCTTACTGAAGTCCTTCTTAAGTGGCATAAACAGAAAACACTTGTGATAGACAAACAAGACTTTATCAAACTATTAAAAGAATTTCTCAGACGATACGAAGACCAAGAATCTACCAGTACGAAAACAAGAAAGAAGCTAACCGTACAGGTAAGGGAAGTTATACGAAAAACTGAAGTGGGGTAATAAACCGATTCATCGGTTCACCTCTTGCCATTAATCTTTTCCACAAGCGAGGGCAGTTCCGCGAGCCGGTCGATCTGGTAGGTTCCCTGAGGAATGCGTTTGCCCCGGTTGGTATGGGCGGTGATCAGAACCGGCGCCATCCCTGCGGCCATCGCGCCCAGCACATCCTTGTTGATACGGTCGCCGACATACAGGATCGCCTCCGGCGCTGCGTCGATCTGCCGGGCGGCCTCCAGAAAGATCCGCTTGTCCGGCTTGCGAAACGGGAAATCGTACGAATACAGCCGCGGCTGAAAAAAGTGCAGCACGCCCATATGCTCCATATGCCGCTCCAAAGCCGAGGCATGGACAAACGTATTGGACACGATCCCCAGCTTGAGCGTCTCGGACAGGCGGTTCAGCGTCTCGCGCAGGTCATTTTCAAACCGAGCGATATGAAACAGCGGCTCGTACCAGCGAAAATGAAGCTCCTCCCATTGTTCGTCGGTCAGATTGAATCCCTTCTGTTGCCCCGTCCTCTTCAGCGCCGCCAAAGCGTCAAAATCATTGCTGGTCAGCAGCGACCAGAAAATATGCACCCGAAGCCCGATCAGGTTGGCCCAGTAATACCGAAAAAACCCGCCCACCGGCTGTCCGAGACTTTTCAGATAGGCGTAGGATTTCTCCGCCGCCTGGTGAAACAACGGCCCCGGCTTGATCGGCCCGAAACAGATCAGCGTCTCGCCCAAGTCAAATAATATCGCCTGAATCCTTCTCTGGCTCAATACATCCTTACCTTACCCAGATTGCCCGTTCCTGGTTATCCGCGGCGGGGGGGAAGGTCGGCCCCGAACGCCTCGACGATCCAGTCGTCCATCTCCTGGTCCGAAATCGCCGAGGCCCGCTCGGCGGCGTACTCGGCGTCGATCCTGTCCTTGATCTGAATGACCCGCGGATCGTGCTTGGCGATGTCGATGACGAAATTCTCTTCGATAAAATGCTTGATGCCGGCGGCGCCGCTCTTGTCGGTAATCGCCACGCCTACGGCCCGACCCAGCAGTTTCCTGGTGTCGAAGCAGTTATAGATCTCCTCGTTCTTCAACAGCCCGTCGGCATGAATGCCCGCACGGGTCACATTGAAGTCCTTGCCGACCAGCGGATAGTTGTGCGGCAGGGTAAAGCCCAGCTCCTTCTCGGCGTATTGGGCCAGTTCGGTGATCGCTTCATAGTTAACCCTCGGATTGGTGCCCCGAAGCTGGGCGTGCTCGATGATCAGGGCCTCCAGCGGCGGATTGCCCGTCCGCTCGCCGACGCCGAAAATCGCGCAATTGGCCGCGCAGCAGCCGTACAGCCACGCGACGGCGGCATTGACCTGAACCTTGTGCAGGTCATTATGCCCGTGCCATTCCAGCCACTCGGCCGGCACGCCGATGCTCCGCAGTCCATGCACCAGCTTGGGCACGCTTCGCGGCAGGGCCACGCCCGGATAGGGCACGCCAAAGCCCAGCGTATCGCACAGGCGGATCTTGATCGGTCGGTTGTATTCTTTGGACAGCTTCATCAGCTCGACCGCGAACGGCAGGATAAAGCCGTCATAATCGGCCCGCGTGATATCCTCGAAATGGCAGCGGGGATTGATTCCGCTGTCCAGAGCGGCTTTGACGATGTCCAGATAGCTTTGCAAAGCCTGACTGCGGGTCTTTTTCAGCTTCAGAAACACATGATAGTCGCTGGCCGAGGTCAAAATACCCGTTTCCTGTAGGCCCATCTGGCTGACCAGACGGAAATCGGACGCCACCGCCCGGATCCACCCGGTTACTTCCGGATATTGATAGCCTCTTTCCTTACATAATTCGACGGCCTTGCGGTCCCGGTCAGAATACAGAAAAAACTCGCTCTGACGGATCAGGCCGGTGCCGCCGTCGATTTCGTGCATAAAATCATAGATTCGCAGGACCTGTTCGGGCGTATAGGGTGGACGAGCCTGCTGGCCGTCGCGGAAGGTCGTATCGGTGATCCAAATTTCTTCGGGAAAATCATACGGGACCAAGTTATTGTCGAAAATTACCTTCGGAAACTCCACATAGGGAAAAGTCTCCCGATATAAATTGGGACTCTCAAGATCCTGCAATCGTATATTGCTGCTCATAAACTATTCTCCCATAATAACTTGCGCACAAAACAAGCGCACAGCCCAGATAACTTGCGCATCATTTTCAGTATATACTTAGCTTCTCAATTCTGGTTCGTCAGGAATATAGCCGAGGTGGGATTCGAACCCACACACCCTTGCGGGCAGGGGATTTTAAGTCCCCAGCGTCTGCCATTCCGCCACTCGGCCTTGTCCGTAACTCACTGTTATTACATTAATTAGAGAAATTTAATCCGGACAGGCCGGACGTTTCCAAACCGTAAGATTATAGGTAAATTTCGATGGACTGCAAGGGAGAAACTCTTTAGAGGCAAGTTCCCGAAAGAATATTGGAAAGACAAAAAGATCATCCTTGACACTTCAATAGGATTGCCGTAACAATGTTGATATGCGCCGGGGGGGATGTGCAGGTTTAAAAGGTGTTATTTTGTATTGGAGGTGAGAGATGAGATCGGTAAGCAATCCTTTGTTTTGTTTGTCCACCGTATGTTTCTTTTTGTTCCCTCTGGCCGCCCTTGCCGAAGAGGTCACCGGTAATGGGAATCCGTTTATGACCATATCGCCCAACGTCCACAGCACATCCTATTTCGCCACCGGCGGGCCCGAACCGGGTTATTATCGCATGACAGACGGCAATAACGCCACCAGCCATGATACCTGGGAAGGCGACAACGGGATTGTCAATTTATGGCTGTTCGATGGTTTTGGATTGCAGTTCCCGGCCGGCATCAGCGGCATACAGAGGCTGGAATGGGACTTGCAGGTGTTTGATGACGGGGGCTGGTATAATACGCACAACGAGCCGGTCATCGTCCAGGTGGCTATCGATCCGGCCTTCGCCGGTTATGTTCTTACGCCCGGAACCTATCCCGGAGAGGATACAATCTGGATCACCGTTCCGTACGTCCATGACTACCCAAGGGATGTGTCGGGCACGTGGTTTGACAATCCGGGTGTTCCCGCCGACTCCACGATGTTCCTCTTCGAGATTGATTTTCCGGATACGATCTATGGGATTCGGATTCTTGGGGATGGAGGCGGCATAGCCGGTGCGGATTCGACCGGATTTGTCGCCGCCGAAGAACTGCGTATCTTCACCGGAGACAACACAACCCGGGCGACCGCTGTTTCCCCGGCCCAGGGATCCGTGGGAGTCGCTGTTGATGCGACAGAGCTTGCATGGTTACCCGCACAGAAAGAAGGTGAAGTTGATCCGAATGTTGTCGGGCATTATGTATACCTTGGAATCGATCCCAATGGCGTCCGCGTAAGCGGATCATCGCCTTTGCCTGTCGGCACAGTCTCCTTCACGCCCACCCTTGCCAAAGATACTGTCTACTACTGGCACATAGACGAGCTGCTTGATGACGGTACCGTGATCAAGGGATATGTCTACAGTTTTCAGACGGAATTGACGCTGCCTGTGATCAATGTCCATCCTTCCGACACATTCGCCACAGCAGGCAATGATGCGGTCTTTTCCGTTGTCGCCGCGGATCCTCTGGGCGGAACGCTGGATTATCAATGGTATTATGATGCCGATGGTTTGGGCGGCGGGGAAGCGCTCCTGGTGGACGGCCCGAAATACAACGGCGCCGCCACGGAGGTGCTTACCGTTATTGGAATGGAATCTTCCGATCAGGGGTATTATTTCTGCGTCGTGGACAATGGAAACCAGGTGCCCACCGACATGGCAAGACTGATCGAAGGGCGGTTGATTGCGCACTGGGCCATGGATAACGATCCCAACGATAAAGCGAACGGCTACGGCGGCGTCGAAACAGGCAATCCGGTATACGAACTGGGTATACTGGGCCAGGCGATCCATTTCGACGGCGCCGATGATTTTGTCCAATTGCCGGGAGGTTTTGACGATTTTTCCGCCGGCCTTACCATCACGCTCTGGGCCAGGCCGACCTCCAACGGCAACTGGGCTCGGTTTATCGATCTGGCCAACGGCGCCGCATCGGACAATATCCTGTTTGCTCGCGGCGGCACCACCAACGATCTGGTCCTGGAAATCTATAACGGCCCCACAGGCGGCGCTGTCTGGGGCCCCGGAATGCTGGAGCTGAATGTATGGCAGATGCTGACGGGAACGGTCGATTCCAACGGTCATGTCATGCTGTATAAAAACGGCGTCCGAGCGGCTACAGGACTGACCAATAAACCCAATATCCTGGACCGAGCAAGCAATTTTATCGGCAGATCCAATTGGCCCGACGCCCTCTATGCCGGTTCGATGGATGACATTCGGCTATATAACTATCCCTTGTCGGCGCAGGACATAGCGGACCTGTATGTGCTCTCGTCCGACGCCGACTATGTCTGTGCCCAGCCGATCCCATTGGATCTGGACGGCGACTGCCGGGTTGATCTGAACGATTTTGTCCTCCTGGCGGAGTCGTGGTTGGAATGCGGGCGTTATCCGACCTGCATCACGGAAATTCCCTGAACCGCCGGACCATAGAAGCGATATACGAACAAAGAGATATTAAAAGAACTCTACCTGCATCTTTTTTATACAAAAAGCAAAGAGATCGGTTTACTTGTACTGTTCGGTTCGATGGCGGACGATATAGCCTTCGGCCATGTAGATCACATCTTCGGCGATATTGGTCGTATGATCGGCGATTCGCTCCAAATGGCGCGAGACGCTGAGCAAGTGGATCGCAATATCCATCCATTCCGGATGGTTTACAATAGTATCTTTGACCTGCTGATACATATGGCGGTTGATGGCATCCACTTCGTCGTCGGCGAGCAAAACCTTGTGTGCGATCGAACAATCCATCTGGATCAAAGCATCCAGGCTCATGCGCAGCATCGTCTGGGTTTTATCGGCCATGGTCTCGAAATCGAAGGGCGTATCGATCTTTTCCTGCTTGGCCAGAAATTCCCCCCGTTCGGCGATATTCACCGCCAGATCCCCGATCCGTTCCAGATCATTGTTGATTTTTAAAGCGGTAATGATAAAACGCAGATCGATGGCGACAGGCTGGTGCAACGCCAGGAGTTTGAGACATTCTTCTTCGATATCCACCTCCATCTGGTCGAGACGCGTGTCCGAATCGACCACCTCCCGCGCCAGCTTGGCATTTTGAGTCTGAATGGATTTAACGGCCTTGAACACCTGCTCTTCCACAGCGCCGCACAGAGTCAGCAGTTTGGTCTTTAATTTTTCGATTCCGCGACGTAAATGTTCGGACATGGTTGTGCTCCTCTCAGCCGAAACGCCCGGTGATATAATCTTCGGTTTCTTTCTTTTCGGGATTGGTAAAGATCTGGCCGGTTTCGCCGTATTCTACCAATTCCCCCAGGCAGAAGAACGCGGTTTTTTCGCTGACGCGTGCGGCCTGCTGCATATTATGCGTCACAATGACGATCGTGTATTGTTGTTTTAACTGACCGATCAGGTCTTCGATCTTGGCTGTGGCCAGCGGGTCCAGCGCCGAGCAGGGTTCATCCATCAGGACCACCTTGGGCTTGGTGGCCAGCGTCCGGGCGATGCAGAGCCTCTGCTGCTGCCCGCCCGACAACGCCAGGGCCGACTTGTTCAGATCGTCCTTGACTTCCTCCCACAGGGCGGCGTCGCGAAGGCATTTTTCCGCGATTTCATCCAGCAGCGATTTCCGTCGGATCCCCTGAAGCTTGGGACCGTATGTGATATTGTCATAGATGCTCTTGGCGAAAGGATTGGGTTTTTGAAAGACCATTCCCACCTGCTGGCGGAGATGGACCAGGTTGATTCGTTTATCGTAGACGTTCACCCCGTTGACGGCAAGAACGCCTTCGGCCCTTGTGTGCGGAATCAGGTCGTTCATCCGGTTGATGCTGCGCAGAAATGTGCTTTTTCCGCAGCCGCTGGGCCCGATGATGGCCGTTACCATACAGGGCTCGATATCCATGGTAATATCTTTGACGCCGGCCTTTTGCCCATAGTACAGGGTAAAATTATTCGAACGGATAATAGCGCAGGAACCGCAGGATTCCCTGGGTTCCGCAGACGATCGACCTTGTAATCCGGCGTGGGTCGCTATCCGGATGGACGGCGGCCGGCCCCGAAGGGGTTCAACGGGATTCGGATCGAATTTTCTTTCGGGTGTCTGCGGCATAGGCTCGCTCACTTTCACGTTAATATCCTCTCAGTTTCTTACTGATCCGCGACCGCAGGAGGATCGCCGCCATGTTCAGGCAAAGGACCAGAAGAACCAGCGTCATCACCAGTCCAAACTGCTGATGCGGCATCTGCATCCCAACCCGATCGCCGGTGGCGATTCCATGGATGGCATAGGGCAGAGCCGGGGTTTGGCCCATCAGCGATTTGGGTATATTTCCATAAAACACAGCGCCGGTAAACAAAATTGGGGCCGTTTCCCCGGCGGCCCGGCTCAGACTCAGGATAACCCCGGTCAAAATGCCGGGCATCGCCGCCGGAAGGATCACCATGACAAAGGTGCGAAATCGCC
>JAFGGE010000059.1 GCA_016930745.1 Sedimentisphaerales bacterium | reverse complement strand
AGATTTTCAATGTCTACGAGGAATCCACCCAGACCTGGCGTCGTCTGCTTGACAAGCCCCTGACCGATGGCCGAGGTCAGATGAACGCCTACATTCGCGGTCCGGTCAAAGGGCCGGATGGGTACTTTCATATCTCCTGGGTGTGGCACGACACGCCGGATTGCTCCACCAATCACGACTTGTCCTATGCCCGCAGCCGAGACCTTGTCCATTGGCAGACGGCCGACGGCAAACCGCTACAACTGCCAATCACCACAGACACGCCCGGCGTTATTGTGGATCCGATCCCTGTCCAGGGAGGCCTCCTTAACGGCAACGGCGCCATCGGTTTTGACGGCCAGAACCGCGTGATCCTGAGCTATCACAAATTTGACGACAAGGGAAACACCCAGGCTTATTGTGCCCGCTGGCAGAATGGCGGCTGGAAAATCGTCGGCATCAGTAACTGGGACTATCGATGGTATTTCAGCGGCGGCGGATCGATCCACTCCGAGATCGGACTGGGCGCTGTCGAAACAGAGCCGGACGGCTCTCTGACGTTATCCTGGCGGCATGTCCAATACGGTTCCGGGATATGGAAGCTCGATCCGGAAAGTCTTACGGTTGCGGGCGATGCCAGGAAAGAGCCGAAGATTCCGCACCATCTGGGCCAGGTCGAATCGGACTTTCCCGGCATGCAGGTACAATGGGCCCAGGATTCGGGAGACAATGGCCAGTCCGGTGTTCGCTATATGCTGCGATGGGAAACCCTCGATCGCAACCGCGACCGCCCCCGCTCCGGGCCTTTGCCCACGCCATCCGCTCTGCGTTTGTATAAGCTCCGAGAGGATTGAGCAAGGAAGGAGCATTAAGTACTGTAAAGATCGGATGGTTCCTTTTTATTGTTATCGAAGACTGAATTCAATTAAAATGGGATAGTGGTCAGAGCCAACATACGGACCTACGTTTTTCCGAATAATGGCAATCTCATCGGAATGAAGGCAATGATCAATGGGGATACGAAGAAGAGGATTATGTGTCGGCCATGTAGCTTGAATGCCCCGACCTATCGAACTATTCTGAAGCCCCGTTTCTCTGAGTAATCGTTTAAAATAATAACTCCATGGCGTTATATTCAAATCTCCAAGTAAAATGACAGGGAGAGAACCCTCCCGTATCCGTTTCGAAAGTTCGACCAGTTGCTCATTTCGCAACCGGGAATATTCCTTGTTGACCGGCGGGAGAGGATGCGTCCCAACCACAAGAAATTTTTCCTTTTTGACTTCCATCCAGGCAAAAATCGATGGGATTTTTTCATCACTGAAAAAAACAATTTCCGATTCAGAGAAAGGCAACTTGCTAAATAAAGCGATCCCGAAATTGTCTTCCCGGGGAGATGTCCTGGAATATGGATAATCGTTCGCGATTTGTTGAAGGCCATCTATCCATCTGGAACTCACTTCTTCCAGCACTATAAGATGAGGATTGAATTGTTGAATAAGTTCCGTCACGAGTTTGATATTCCCTGTCTTCGTGTTTACATTTAGTGACATTATTCGAAAAGTGGACTGAGAAGCGGAGATAGGTCTGGGTTTATCCGTATAAAAAGGCATGATTGTATACAAATTAACCATGGCGACGAAAGCAAACAAACCAGAGGATGTGTACCTTCGAGGAATAAGAAGAAGCAGGGAGATAACAACTAGCCCAAGAAGGTATTGAACTCGGAAATGGGAGAAAAGGTCAAGATACCACGCATATTTCCCTACGAATCCCAAAATGGTTCCAGCAGAAGCAACAATTCCAGCCACTTGAATCAAGCCCCAGAACTGGATTTTACACTTAAAAAACACAGACAATTTTTTCTTTATTGTCATTTATCATCAATAGAATAATTGCTACTCAAATCAAGGCTGCTTTATAATAAGAACATTTATCCATCGAATGGCTTTGGAATATTTCAATGCCGTAGTTGTTGCAGGACCAAAGGATCCGCATCAGGGCTGAACCAGTTCGTGCCCGGCGGGGCCAGGGGACCCGGGGCGATCAGGCGCATCAGGAACGTTATTACTAAGCAGATTAAAAACGAAAACGGCATATACCACACCCAGTGCACCTGGAACGATGTTTCGACACCGAACCTGCCCAGAACCCAGCCCAGGTTCTGTATTGCCACAGTGAAAGTAAAGGAAATGACGCATCCAAAAATCCAATTATAGAAACTGACACGGCAGGACAGAATCCCCCACAGAAACAAAGCCAGGATCGGGCCGGCAAACAGGGACAGAAACGAGCTCCACGCCTCGACGATACTGCCGATACGGGCCGCATAAAAGGCCGCTAGTGTCGCCAATGCACCCAGCACGACCGTCAAAGCCCGCGCCAGGCGGACATAGCCAGCCTCGGCGCCCAGCCCGCCCCGCAGGGGCTTGACCAGGTCGTTGACCACGACCGCCGAAATCGAATTGATGCCCGAATCCATGCTCGACATCGCCGCGGCGAAAACCGCCGTCAGGACCAGTCCGGATACGCCCGGCGGCAGCGTGTGCATGATGTAGAACGGCATGATCTGATCGCGCGTCATCCCCTCCGGCAAGATACCGGAATTTATCTGATAGTACGCCAGCAGACCCAATCCGATCAAAAGAAGTATCGCATTAATCGCGCAATCACTGATCGAATTAAAGACAATCGCCAGCCCGGTACGGCGCATATCGCGTGTGGCAATCAGACGCTGGACGGTGACCTGATCGGTCCCGTAGTCATGCAAAAACACAAAGAACCACGAAAACGCCGCTGCCGCCGCTGTCATGCGGGTCAGATCCCAGGGCCTGCTGAACACATCCAGCCGCCCTGCTTCGCGGGCCATCGTCATGATCTGCTCATAACCGCCCGGCACATTTTTCAGCAGATTCACGACCATCCAGACAGCGCCGCCGACCAGAATCAGGAATTGCACCATATCCGTCCACAGGACCGCCGCCAACCCTCCCAGAACGGTATAGGCGGTCGCCAGAACGCCCATCAGGAAGATCGCCACGGAAATTTCGATCCCTGTGGTGGCCGACACGGCCAGGGCCGGCGCATAGATCACCACGCCAAGCCAGAACAGCCGGGCCAGGATAAATAAGAA
Organism: Sedimentisphaerales bacterium; assembly: GCA_016930745.1. Lineage (GTDB taxonomy): Bacteria > Planctomycetota > Phycisphaerae > Sedimentisphaerales > Anaerohalosphaeraceae > JAFGGE01. The sequence goes on along the minus strand of JAFGGE010000059.1, from coordinate 13,395 downwards.
AGAGACAACATATCGTGCCCCTTGTCCATAACGAAGGAAGATATATTCATAACTCGTGGAGACGTTGAGACGTCGATAGTATGGATAAATGAGAAAAATCAAGATCGGCGCTACAATCGGACTTATAAGGACGCCAAAAAAGATTGCCACATTTTCCTCATAAGCGATGCCCGGCACCCCCAGAAACGTCGAAGCGCTGGTCATCGAAGCGAACATGCTCATCGCTACGACCAGCCATGGCATCCGGCGACCGGCCAGAAAATACTCCTCCGTCGTCTTCTGTCGACCGGCCAGCAGCAAACCGATCAGGAGCATGAGCCCCAGATACACGCCCAGCACGATGGTATTGGCCGTCCCAAACTCCAAATGTGAATCCTCTTCGGTCCAGTAAAATAAGAGCACAAACTTCTATCGGCAACCGGGCTCTTTACTACCATCCACCGGGCGCCAATTCATCTTTGATCCCCTCGTTCCACCAGTTCGGATCGCGGAAGTACTGCTTCATCCACATTACGGCGTTGACTCCGTCGGCGACGGCCGTGACAAGCTGCATCGCAGCCCCGACCCGGCAATCGCCCGCCACAAACACGCCCGGCACTTTGGTCCGCAAATACGCCGGATCGCATTTCATATATCCGTGCTCGCTCAGATCGACAAACCCTTTGACAAAATCGGTATTGGGCACCATCCCTACGAACACGAAAACGCCGTCACAATCAATCGCCGTCTCCTGTCCTGTTTTCACATTTTTAACGATCGTTCGTTCGACTTTGCCCTCGCCCTGGATGGCCGTGACGACACTGTCCAGTCGCAGCTTCAGGTTGGAGCCGGATTCGTTGACCTTGGCCATGAGTTCTTCCACCAGAACCCGCGAGGCCCGGAACTCCTGCCGCCGATGCACCAGAATGACCTCCCGCGCGAATTTGGTCAGATGCAGAGTATCCTCGACGGCGGTATTGCCCCCGCCGACGGTGACAACCCTGCGGTCCTTGAAAAACGGCGCATCGCATGTGCCGCAATAACTCACGCCGGTCCCGGCCCGGCGAAATTTCTCTTCCCCCGGCACTCCCAGCTTCCGATAGGTGCTGCCCGGCGCCAGGATCGCGGCCCGCGCGGTAAACGTTTCCTCCTCTGTAAGGACCTGGATATTGCCGTCGTCAAGCCGCTTCAAGGCGGTCACTTCCGCACTGGTTTTGATCTCCGTGCCGAACTGGGTAACCTGATGAACCATTTTCTCGATCAAATCGGGGCCGCTGATGTTGTCAAACGCCGGGTAATTCTCGATCCGATCGGTCGTATTGATCTGCCCGCCGGGGTAGAACTTTTCCAGAATCAGCGTCCTGAACCGGTCGCGCGAGGCGTATAACGACGCTCCCAGACCGGCCGGCCCGCCGCCGATGATAATACAGTCGTAGCGTTCAGCCATGCCCTGCCCTTTCCTGATGTGAAGGCGTCCAATTCCGCTGTGTGAGTCCCTTCTCATCCGGGACCATCGGAGGCCGATAGCGGATTTTCTCGGCAATCGACATAAAGATCCGCCGAGCCAGTTCCGGGTCCTGCGATGTAACCGTCAACTGTAAAGCCGCCGAATGGGATAATCCGGCAACTCCGAAAAAAATGGTATTGTAGGTTTTCGGCGTTTCCGCTTCGATCCACATCATCCGGGACCGACCAACCTCGATCTCGCCGAAATCGCTGACCTGATACCCCTCCTTTTCCACTTCCGTGATGAGCTGTTCACGAGTGTTGATAGATTCATCGGTTTTTCGATACAGACAGACTACTTCGGCGGAAAGAGATGGCAGGGTCAGCCGAGCCCTCAGGATCGGCCCCAAAGAGCTGATTCCCCAGGCGGTCGGGGTTTGCCATCCTTCATCGGCGGGCATGGGAACCGCAAGGCCTGTCGTGCCTAACAGAATCGGCTCAGATAACCGGATTCGCTGATACCAGCTGACCATGCCATGCGCCACGGCCAGACCCAACAGAAATAAAGCCAACAGAAAAAGCTTGTCGCCGGAATCCCGAATTTTACCCATCATCATTTTCATAAGTGGCTTATCATACGTCCCTTTGCAGACTTATGCAACGTTCGGTCCAAAAAACAGAACGAATCAAAAGGATCCGAAAATTACGGCTCCCTGCATAATTTTACCGGACTATCCGGGCTAAAACCTCATTCCCGCGGACAGCTTCGTATTAAGCTTGTTCTAAAAGTTGACGATACAGGCAAGGTGTTGTTGTAGAACAGCCCCACAGAGGCTGTTTATAATCCTAATCGAAGGAACCAAAACCAATGGCCGAACCGCTAATACTTACAGGGCAGGAACTTAGCGAAGTTTTTGTTCGAGCCGCCCGGCAAAATACCGAGTGTAACCTGAGCTGGTTTTCTCAGGACAGATGGTATAAAACCTGTGTCCTCCTGACGGCCTGCCGCAAGGACGGAGTATCTATCCGTCCTGCGTCCGAATCCGAAACCATGACATCAACTCTGCAAGTAGACCAGCCGGTCAACCTCACGTTCCAGGCCGATTACAACAAATACCTCTTGGAGACGATTGTCGTAGGATCTGAGGATGTCTCCGAGCCAACAGACCGGCGTTGTATCCTGCTGGAGCTGCCCGATCGAATCGAGAGCGTCCCACGGCGCGCTTTTCAACGCGTACCGGTACCCCAGCACTGGAATATTTTGGTCCAGTTCTGGCACAGGGGATATACCGATGATTGTTCCGAGACACCCGGGGAAAACTACTGGCAGGCGCGACTTCGCGATCTGTCTGTGGGCGGCGCCCAGATCGCTATCGACCTGGACCAAAAGCCCAGTTTCCGCATCAGCCAGGTCGTCGGGATGCAGTTTACCCCTATGGCCTGGCAAATTCCGATTATCGTCGAAGGGCAAATCGTCCACCTGGCCGAAAAAGCCGATCACGGCATACTGATCCTCGGAATCGAATTTCTCGGTCTGGAGGCGTATGGCAAGGGACGGGAAAAACTCCATCGGATCAAAGACATCATCGAATATTATGAGAAAGAAAACGCTAAAAACAGCGTTGCCGTCTCATAATTTGTTTTCCGGTTTGATTTGACCTGTCCGATCCAACCCCATACAATCCCCATGCCAAATTTGCCGGATTGGGTTTCGCAAGACAAAGTGTCATTACAGGACTCAATATGTACGAATTACTCGCTATGGGATTGTCGCTGGCGGTATTGGTAGTATTACTGCGCTTTCGAGTGCGTATCGGAAGAGCCATGCTGGCGGCCGCGATTGCCCTGGCGGTCCTGCTGAGGGTAACTCCGGCACAGTTGCTGGATACGCTTATCGTCGAGTGGCAATCCAGACCGTTAAGCCAGGGAACTCCATATTTGTTCGTATCGCTTAGCCTTCTGCTGATCCTGGTCAATGTATTCGGGGAAATCATGCAGGAAACCGGAATGGCCCGGCGCCTGGTTCCCGCGATGCAGAGCCTGTTTCGCAGCCGGCGGGCGGCCATGGCGGCGATTCCGCTTGTGATGGGCATGTTGCCGACGCCCGGCGGGATCATGCTTTCGGCCCCGATGGTCCGCCAGTTGGGGGACCACGTAGGCGTCAGCCGGTCACGGCAGGCGGCCATCAATTTCTTTTTCCGGCACCAATGGGAACCGGTCTGGCCCTTGTTTCCGGCCGTGCCCCTGGCGCAGAAAATCCTTGGCGTTTCGGCACTGAGCCTGCTGAGCAGGAATATACTATTGTCTGTTTTTGGAATCACAGCCGGAATTATCTTTCTGTTATTAGCCGGCATTCCCCCCCGTCAGTCCAATCCCGAACCTCATCCGCATCCCGTCCATGCCCTGCGGGATTTTGCTCATGCCTTCTGGCCCATTGTCCTGACCGGCCTGCTTTACGCGGCATGGAACATTCCTCCGGCGGCTGGAATTTTGGCGGCGATTTTCGGTTTATTTCTTCTGCATCGGATTCCAAAACGCCGCTGGTGGCCTCTTTTCAAGGCGGGCATGGAGCCGGAGTTTGTCCTTTTGGTATTGGCGGCCCTGTATTTCAAAACCAATCTTGAGGCTGCCGGGGCCGTCCCGCAGGTCGTACAGTTTCTCGGCGATATCCACATGCCGCGGGGCATCATCATTTTCACGCTGCCGTTTCTGGTCGCTTTCCTGACCGGGGTAACCATGCCCACGGTCGCGATCACCTTTCCTTTCCTGGCGGCCTACATCGGCACCGGCGCCGAGGCTAAGGTCGGTCTGGAAACCCTGGCTTTTTCCGGCATCCTGTGCGGCCTGCTCGTCACCCCTGTACATTTGTGTCTGGCGTTGTCCAGCACCTATTTTGAAACCCCCATCGGAACCATCATCGCCAAATTGCTGATTCCCACCGCCGTAATCGCCCTGGCCGGGATGGCGGCCGCCATAAGCTGGCATTGACCCGCCTGGTATGCTATAGTATCGCTCATTGTCGCTCATTCGTTTTTTATTTGAAGGATTTTGATGCCGGCCGATCACGAGAAAATCAAGGCCTTTGTCCGGGCCTGTCATAAAATCGGAGACTACGGGCTCCTTCGGTGCAGCAGCGGAAATCTGTCCTGGCATATCGGGGATGGGTTGGCGCTGTTATCAGCCAGTCGTTCCTGGTTGCCTGAATTGACCGAACAGCAGGTCTCGATTTGCCGGATCGAGACCGACGAATGCATTAACGATGTCAAGCCCACCTGTGAAACCGTTTTTCACCTGGGTATCCTGCGACAGCGAAAAGAAGTGAACGTCGTCCTCCATTTCCAGAGCCCGTATGCCACCGCCATCGCCTGCGGAGAACCGGCGGATTACAACTTCAACGTCATCATCGAAGTGCCCGTCTATATCGGCGCCCCGGCCGTCGTGGAATATCTGCCGCCCGGCTCTCCTGAACTGGCGCAGGCAACTATTGAGGCGATGCGCGAACACGACATGGTTATCCTTCGCAATCACGGTCTGGTCACGGTCGGCAAGGACTTCAACGATGCGATTCAGAAAGCCGTCTTCTTTGAGCTGGCCTGCCAGATTCTCCTGACACAGCGACAATATGTCCCGCTTTCTCCGGAGGCAATTCCCTGGCTTCGTGCTGCAGGCAAGGCCTGAACGGTAACGACGGTTGTTGACATCTTTCCTAACGAGACATATAGTTTTACTTGAGCCAGTGAAATCCGAATCGCAGAGTATGGAATCGCCATGAAAAATGTAGCCGTGATTATCTGTGCCGCCGGGGCCAGCGCCCGGTTTGGCGGCGACCGCAAAAAACCCTTCATCGAGGTAGCCGGGCGGGCCGCCTTCATTCGCAGTATCGAGTTTTTTACCGACCGAAGCGATGTCAAACAGATCATCATGACAATCACCCCGGAGGACGAGGAGCTGGTCAAGGTCAAGTGGGGCGCCAACCTGAGTTTTCATAACGTCAAACTCTGCCATGGCGGCGCCGAGCGAAGTCAGAGTATCGCCAGGGCCCTGAAGCTCGTGCCCGATAATATCGACCTGATTGCCGTCCATGATGCGGTCCGATGCTGTCTGACCAAAGAATGGATCGATGCGGTCATCGAAAAAGCCGCACAGACCGGGGCCGCCATGCTGGCCTGTCCTGTGGTCTCCACAATCAAGAAAGTCGTAGAAGGACAGATTGTCGAAACCGTCGATCGAACCGGCCTGTATGAGGCCCAGACGCCGCAGGTGTTTGAGGCAGGCCTGCTGCGAAAGGCGTATGCAAACCTGGACAAGAAAGATCCTGCTGCGGCCAGCGATGATTCGATTCTGGTCGAATCGATCGGGCACAAAGTCTGGATTGTTGAGACTGACCATTCCAATATCAAGATCACCCGAAAAAGCGATGTGGCCATCGCCGAGGCGGTGATCAAGGCCCGTCCCAAGCCCATACCCGAGGGCCCTGTCGGGCCCTATATCGAAGCCCAGTGGTAAGTTTGCGAGCCTGATTCGGATACATACAATCTTGCTGGATGGGACTTGACAGACCCTATCGGTCCCGGTAAGGTGTGTCCTGATGGAGCCGATCCTGCATAGATTTGGAAAGGAGTGCACGATGTCGAGAATAGCTTTTATCTGCGTGGCCGGGATGGTAATTCTTCCGATGCTGGGGTGCGAAAAAGCCGTGAAGGACGATCCGCGGTATCGGATCAATCCGGCGGAAATGGCCCAGGCCTCGGCGACGGGGTATCACATGCCGGATGCCACCGAGGTCGACCTGGTAGAGGCCCTGGCCTCCAGCCGGCAGGAATACTACGCCCACCTCCAGGCCCTGCAGCGATATTATGCCGCACGCGGCTATTCGATTAAGAAGGCCTGGGCCGACAAGGAGTTGGCTTCCGTCGGACAAATCCCTCAGTATCGCTATCTGACTCCGGCCGAGTCGGCCATGGCCGACCTTCGCGCCACAGACAGTATTGAAAAGGCCGACATCCTCTTTAACGAAGCGATATCGTTCTATCAGGACGCCGGGGCGCTGTTGATCTTTACGGATGAAGAAAAACTCCGGATGGCCTTAAATAAATTCAACGAACTGATCGCCCTGTTTCCCAGCAGTGACAAGATCGACGATTCTGCCTATCGGGCCGGACGGATTTACGAGCATTTCAAGGATTACGAGATCGCGGCGGCGTATTACCAAAGGGCGTTTCAATGGAATGAGGTAACTCCCTATCCCGCTCGATTTCGTGCCGCTTTTCTGATGGATCAGAAACTTCGGGATCGCGCTTCGGCCTTGTCTTTGTATCGTCTGGCCGTGGAATACGAGTCCAGGTACATGGATAACACCGAGTACGCCAAAGAAAGAATTCTGCTGCTGAGCAAGGCCCAGGGAGAGGTGGTTGAGACACCGGGAGAATCCCTGTAAGCGTCCGGAATCCTGCGTGTCATTGTGTGCGTTACTTTCAAAGGCCTGGTCCGTCGGATCAGGCCTTTGTTGTTGAGCGGTTATGGTCGAATCATTGGAACAGACGGTTGCCCAGTTTTTTTCTGCGGAAGTCAGATTGACCGGAGAAGAGTCGATCCTTCTGGCCGTCTCCGGCGGAGCCGATTCGGTCGCCATGCTGCACATCATGCATCGCCTGTGGGAAACCGGTCGGATTCCCGTTTCGCTGGTTGCCGCCCATGTGAATCATAATCTTCGCAGCGACTCCGGCCGGGACCTGAAACTCGTTCAGGAACAGGCCCGAAGGCTTGGATTGCCTTTTCTATCTCGCTCTGTCGAAGTTTCAGAGCATTCGGTCCAAACTAAATTGTCGCTGGAAACAGCGGCAAGGCAGCTTCGCCTTGCCGCCCTGGTCGAAATGGCCCGCCAGGCGGATTGTTCGATTGTCTCCACCGCACACCATGCCGACGACAACGCCGAGACCCTTCTGCACAGGATGCTTCGAGGAACAGGCTTTCGAGGGCTAAGGGGGATCGAGCCCATCAAGCAATTTCATGCCTGGCCGGAGATCTCTTTCATCCGCCCATTGTTATGGATTAAACGGGAACAAATCCTGGCCTATTGCCGAAAGGAGAACCTGTCCTGGCGGGAGGACCGGACCAATCGGCAAACCACATATACCAGAAACCGTATCCGTCATTCTCTGATTCCGTGGCTTCAGGAAGAATTCGGTCCCGGAGTGCAGGACAAGCTTTCCATTCTTTCCCGGCGATGTCGAGCATTACACCGGAAAATTCAAACAGAAACGGACCTGGCATGGCCCCGGATGATCCAGGCAAGGGAATCCGGCCGGATCAGCCTGCATCGCCCTCTTTTTAACCGCTTCCCTGTGCCCATCCGGATAGAAATGATTGATCATGTGCTGAAAATTCTGGACATAGGCCTTCGCAAAATGACCCTGAGCCATTATCAGGCCATTCTTTCCCTGGCAAGCAGCAATCCGGCAAAGGAAATGGACTTGCCGGGCGGTTGTCGAGTCATAGGCTCACAGGAGAGCCTTATTTTTGAAACAAAGCATGGGATCGAATCGGTCCGTTTTGATACCGTATCCCTATCCATACCAGGCCAGGCAATTTGTGGATCCTGGAGAATTGAGGCATGCGTTTTGGACCGAAACGAGGTCGATCCGGCGGATTTCATACGGCACAAAGACCGATATGTTGAATGGCTGGATGCCGATCAGATCTTGGGACCATTCACTCTTCGAAAACGCAGATCCGGCGACCGATTTTGCCCCTTCGGATTGTCTGGGCAGAAAAAAGTGGGCAAATTCCTGTCCTCCGGCGGCATCCCTGTTTCCGAGCGGAAAAATGTCCTTGTCATTTCCGATGCCAAGGGAATTATCTGGATTGCCCCGTTTCGTATAGATCAACGATGCAGAATCAGTCCTGAAACCAAAAAGATTGTCCAATTGCATATAAAACCATATTCGAACATATAAATTACGAAACAAGAAAACTGCTGGCAGAGTAAGACAAAATATTGTGACAAATTCACACATTAATGCAAGATAGTTTAGTAGGAACCGTTTTTTCCAATTCCAAGACAGAAAAGCTTTGACAATGGCAAGGGCGGTCTCTACAGTAATGCCCGCTGTAAGTCTGCGCATGATACTATGTGCCGGCAGAATAAATAGCTGTTAAATGTCTATAATAAAGAAAAAGGAGATTTTTGATGGCAACCAAAGTTGCGATTAACGGTTTTGGTCGTATTGGCAGGGCGGTAGCCCGGATTCTGATCGAACGAGGCAAGATGGAACTGGTCGCAATCAACGACCTGGCCCCGGCTAAAAGTCTGGCCCACCTATTCAAATACGACACGGTTATGGGCAATTGGAAGGGTACCGTCGAGTCGACGGACGATTCGATAATCATTAACGGCAAGAAAATCAAGGTCCTGGCCGTTAAGAATCCGGCCGAGCTGCCCTGGAAGGACATGGGCGTCTCGATCGTTGTCGAATCGACCGGCATTTTCCGCAGCAAGGAATCCCCCAAGGGCGGATATGGCGACCACCTCAAGGCCGGCGCCAAAAAGGTCGTGCTGACCGTTCCGGCCAAGGATGCCATCGAAGCGACAGTCGTGCTGGGCGTCAATGACAATGCCATTACCCCCAAAACACAGTGCATTTCCAACGCAAGTTGTACTACGAATTGCCTGGCGCCCCTGGCCAAGGCCCTCAATGATGCGTTCGGCATCGAGAAGGGCATGATGGTCACGGTGCACGGTTACACCAACGACCAGAATGTCTGCGATCAGATTCACAGCGACCTGCGCCGTGCCCGCGCAGCCGCTCAGAACATCATCCCCACGACCACAGGAGCCGCCAAGGCCGTCGGCAAGGTCATTCCCGAGCTGAACGGAAAGCTGGACGGTTATGCCCTGCGAGTCCCGGTGATCACCGGAAGCTGTGTGGACCTGGTAGCCGATCTGAAAAAGGAAGCAACCAAGGAAGAGGTCAACGCCGCCGTGAAAGCCGCCGCCGAAGGTCCGCTCAAGGGCATTTTGGCGTACTGTGATGAACCCATCGTCAGCAGCGACGTCATCGGAAATCCCCATTCCAGCATCTTTGATTCCCTCTGCACTATGGTGATGGGAAAGACCATCAAAGTGGTAAGCTGGTACGACAACGAGTGGGGTTATTCCACACGCACTGTCGATATTATGGAAAAAATCGCCTAACATAACAATTGTCGGGCCTGTTCTGTTCACAGGGCAGGCCCGTTTTTCGTTGGCTGTGCTCCGGGCGAGTCAGGATGGATAACTTCTCAAAAGGCAACGACCATGGCTAAAAAAACAGTAGCGGATATCAATGTAAAGGGCAAGAAAGTCCTCATGCGGTGCGACTTCAATGTCCCGCTGGACGACAAACAGAATATTACCAACGACGCGCGAATCACCAAGGCGCTTCCGACGATCAAGCATGTGCTGGATAAAGGCGGTTCGGTGATCCTGATGAGCCATCTGGGCCGGCCCAAGGGCGAACCCGATCCTGCGTTTTCTTTGGCCCCGGTCGCCAAACGGCTAAGCGAGCTGCTGAACAAAAAAGTAATTATGGCCAAAGATTGCATCGGACCGGATGTGCAGAGCAAGGCGGCCGCCATGAAACCCGACGATGTCATGCTGCTGGAAAATGTCCGCTTCCACAAGGAAGAAACCATCAAAGACAAAGCCGCCAAGGAAGACGCCCAGCTCCGCCAGGCCAAGGATGATTTTGCCAAAAAAATCGCTGCCCTGGGCGAAGTGTATGTCGACGATGCCTTCGGGACGGCCCACCGTGATAATGCCTCCATGTATACCGTCCCCATGATGATGGAAGGCAGGGACCGGGTAATCGGGTTTCTGGTCGAGAAAGAGCTGAAATTTCTGGGCGACACCGTCACCAACCCGGACAAACCCTTTGCAGCGATCCTGGGCGGGGCAAAAGTCTCCGACAAGATCGGGGTAATCGAAAACCTCCTGCGCAAAGTCGATACCATCCTGATCGGCGGGGCCATGGCGTACACCTTTTTCAAGGCCCAGGGCAAACAGGTAGGCAACAGCCTCTGCGAAGACGATTTTGCGGAAAAAGCCGCCGCCCTGCTCAGGGAAGCCGGGGATGTGGGATGTGAACTGGTCTTGCCGGTCGATACGGTTGTGGCCCGGGAGTTCAAAGCCCAGGCGGAAAATAAGGTCGTCGAGGGCGATATTGAAGAAGGCTGGGAGGGACTGGATATCGGTCCAAAAACATGCGCGTTGTTCGCCAACAAACTGGCCGGCGCCAAAACGATTGTCTGGAATGGACCGATGGGAGTCTTCGAACTGAAGCCGTTCGATGTCGGCACCAAGGCCGTGGCGAAGGCCGTCGCCGAGGCCACTCAGAAAGGGGCCAAAAGCGTGATTGGCGGCGGCGACAGCGCCAGCGCGATCATTGGGATGGGCCTGGAAGATAAGGTCAGCCATATCTCCACCGGCGGCGGAGCCAGCCTGGAATTTCTCGAAGGCAAAAAATTCAAATGCCTGGAAATCCTCGACGATAAATAATGTCGGGCCAGGACGAGACCAAAAATTCTGCAGGACGCCGCGGAAAGCGGCGTCCTTTTTGGATTGTTGGACCATGAAACAAGCATTGCCAAAAGCCGGGACCGTTCAGATCGCTCCTTCGATTCTCAGCGCTGATTTTGCCAATCTGGCCTCCGAGATTAAGCTGGTTGTCTCCTCGGGAATTGAAATCATCCATCTGGATGTTATGGACGGTCATTTCGTGCCGAATATCACCATCGGCCCCCCTGTCGTCCAGGGGATCCGAAAATGTACCCGCGCTGTGCTCGACACGCATCTGATGATTACTGATCCAGGGACGTATGCCGAACGCTTTATTGAAGCCGGTTCGGATCATATCACCTTTCATATCGAAACGGTCGATCGTCCGGCGGAGTTTATCCAATATCTCCGTCGTCTTGGAGTAACGGTCGGAGTGACGCTCAATCCGGAAACCCCCGCCGAAGCCATTCGCGACATTTGCCCCCTCTGCGATATGGTCCTGGTGATGACCGTCCATCCGGGTTTCGGAGGCCAGTCCTTTATCGACGAGGCGGCCCGTAAATGCGTCCGGATCCGCTCCTGGGTCGGCCCGGAGGTTCGGATCGAAGTGGATGGAGGAATCGACACAAAAACCGCGCCGATTGTCGTCCGATATGGGGCCGATACCCTTGTGGCGGGCAATGCCATCTTCGGACAACCGGACCGTAAGGCGGCCATCCAGGCAATCCGAGACGCCCTGGCATAAAGACTGGTAATCGATTCGCGATTCTGGTATAGTGGAAACCATCAATAACCGCTTTCCCGTATCAATGGAATGGCAGAAAACCAAATAAAAACCATGGCAAAAGTAAAACCAGGCTGGGACGGTTTTTCCTTAAAACCCAAGCGGGAGATGCCCGAGGGTCTTTGGTTGGCCTGTCCTTCCTGCCAACATATGCTCTTCAAAAAGAGTGTCGAGGAAAATCTCGATGTCTGCCCGGAGTGCAACCACCATTTTCGAATAGACGGACGCAAACGGATTTGGCAATTAGCGGACGAAGGTTCTTTTGAAGAAATGGCCACGGACATGATTTCCAGCGATCCGCTCGGTTTTTCGGGCGGCGGCAAGACCTACATCGAACGAATCCGTTCTTTCAAAGAAAAGGGGCACAGCGAGGCTATTCTTGTCGGGAAAGCCTTTATCCGGGGCCGAGGCGTGATGCTGGCGGCAATGGATTTTTCGTTCCTCGGCGGTTCCATGGGCATGGTCGTAGGGGAAAAATTTTGCCTGGCCGTCGAGAAAGCGATGGCCGAATCGCTTCCTCTGGTCGTCGTCAGCGCCTCCGGCGGCGCTCGTATGCACGAAGGGGTCGTATCGCTGGGCCAAATGGCCAAAACCAGCGCCGCTCTGGCTCGATTTGACGAGGCCGGCGGACTGTTTGTCTCTGTCCTGGCCGATCCGACCACAGGAGGGGTCACAGCCAGTTTTGCCATGCTCGGCGACATCATTATCGCCGAACCAAAAGCCCTGATCGGATTCGCCGGACCGCGAACCATCTACGAAACGATCAAAATCGAACTGCCGGAAGGCTTTCAACGAAGCGAATTTCTGCTGGAACATGGCTTTATCGATATGATCGTGCATCGTCGCGACCTGCGAAGCGAGATCGGCCGGATGATCGACTACTGTGGAAAATAACCCCCATTTTCCCGTCCTGGCGCCGGGGATTTTATTCGATTGACGCTTTTCATTTTCGACCGGAAGCGTATAATCAGACATCACTTGTAACGAGCGGAGCAATCATGGCCTATTTCAGGAACAATATCGAAGAGCTAGCCGGCTATATACCCGGTTTTCAGCCCGACCAGACCGATGTGGTAAAGCTGAATACGAACGAAAATCCTTATCCGCCTTCGCCCAAGGTATTGGATGCCGTACACACTATAACCTCCGAGTCCCTGCGTCGCTATCCGGCCCCGTTGGGCGACAAGTTCCGCCTGGCCGCGGCCGAGGTTCTGGGGATTCCCTCGGATCATATCCTTTGCACCAACGGGGGCGATGATTTGCTGACGATCTGTTTTCGGGCGTTTTGCGATGAAGATCGGCCTGCCGCCTATCCGACGCCGACGTATTCTTTGTATCCGGTTTTGGCGGCCCTGCAGGACAGCCCGGTCATTGAGATTCCCTACGAAAAACCGGACTGGCTGGATCGGTTGGCGCAAGCCTCGGCGCCGCTGACGGTTGTGTGCAATCCCAACGCGCCGACCGGGGCTCATGTTCCCGCCGAGAAGCTGGCCCAACTGGCCGGACAGGTGGAGGGAATCCTTCTGATCGACGAGGCTTATGTCGACTTTGCCGAGGAGACCTGCCTGGAGCTGGCCCGGGATTTTGAGAATGTCATTTTGCTGCGTTCCCTGAGCAAAGGATATTCCCTGGCGGGAATTCGCTTTGGCTT
>JAFGGE010000058.1 GCA_016930745.1 Sedimentisphaerales bacterium | reverse complement strand
TGGCCGCTTCTGATCAGCATCTATCCGGACGATCGGGTCATGGGGATTCGGGGTATGGGCGCGCTGGGAACCGAGCTGGCAAGGAATGCGCTTTTAACGATGCTGCAGGACGACGTGCAGGAGGTTCGTCTGGCGGCGGCCGAACAACTCGGCCGTCTCGGAGATCGAAGCGGCGAGCAGGAAGTTCTGGACTATCTGTCCCGGATGCCGGCCAGTTCCGAACCGACGCTGGTGGCCAACAGCCTGGCGACCCACGCGATCGGAACGATCGGGACGGACCGGCTGGCAGCCCATCTGCCTGGATTGCTGAAAGACCCGTCTCCGACGATCCAGTTGGCGGCAGTGCAGTCGATATTGCTTTTAGACCGGGACCATTAAAGCAGATTTCTTGTAAAAAAGGCTGTTAAAATAGGCAAAAAGAAGAAAAGAACACAGAAAACCGCTTTTTTCCTGCATCATCTTTGCGGGAACGGCAAATTTGACTTGACCTTATTGGATTTATGGCGTAGAATTCCATGGATAAGGATATAAAATAGTTCAGGAGGTAGGGGGAAAATGCAGGTATCTGTGCTGATATCGGCGATAAGTAAAATATGTACAATCGAACCAAAGTCGATGTAAGGAGTAGGTTTTGAGCGCTCTGACAAAAGTCCTGATCGTTCTTCTTTCGTTTTCATCCCTGTTCCTGTGCGGGGCCATTGTGACTTATGTCGGCTCGGCGAACAACTACAAGGATATGTACGACGGTCAACGTTCGCAATTGCAAACCCTGAACGACAAAGTAGCGACCCTGACGGCGGCGGCCCAGGAGCAGCGGATGATGGTCGAGCAGAAGATCCAGGAATACGAAAAGCGGATCCAGGATATGACCGCCGAGAAGACCCAGCTCAGCGTGGACCTGAACAATGCGCTGCGGGAGAGTCTGGGACACCAGAACCGGGCCGATAAGTGGCAGGGCCTGCTGGACAGCTACGGGCAGACGATGGCCAACCAGGAACTGACGATCAAGTCGATCCAGGAAAAACTGGATGCGGCGCGAGGTCAGTTGATCGAAAACGACAAGCAGCTCAACCAGCAAACCGCCCGGGTGTATGAACTGACGATTCAGATGGAAGCCCTGGAAACAGCGCGTCGTCGAGCGGTCGAAGAGAAGAAGGTCCTGGAGGACAAGCTGAACAAGATCGCCGCCGCGGCAGGAGCCGAGCCGGTGCGGGTCAGCCAGGCCGTGGTCACGCCGGATAGGAGCCGGGTTAGCGCCGCGGCGGAAACGGCGTCCGATGTGGAACTGAACGCCCTGATCAGCGAAGTGTTCGAAAATCTGGCGACGATTTCGATCGGCGCATCGGACGGAGTGCAGAAAGACATGCGTTTTCATGTGACCCGGGGAGACGAATACGTCTGCGATGTGGTCATCACGCATGTGGATACGGACAAGGCCGCCGGCGTGTTGGAGCTGCGACAGCAGCAGCCCCGCGTCGGGGATAACGCCAGCACCAGACTCATGTAACGGGACGACGATGGCTCCAGGGAAAGTAAGCGAAACGAGCGGTTTGTATACGGCGATTCTGGCCCTTACGTTGTTGGCGATTGTGTTCACGGCGGGATTTGTCGCGTACCAATGCCATAGCGACTATAAGACGATGTTTACGATCGCTTCGAAATAACGTACTCGACGACGGCGTTATTTTGCAAATAAACGAGTGAAAGAACCCGGCCAGGAAGCCAATCGTCCGACGGGCCACTATCCGATTTGAAGGGAGTCAGAGTGATACTGGACACGATCTTGGGATGGTTCAGTGTCGATATGGGGATCGACCTGGGCACCTGTAACACTCTCGTCTGCGTTCGAAATGAAGGGATAGTACTCAACGAGCCTTCTGTCGTCGCGGTTCGCAAAGGAACCAATATCGTTTTGAACAACGGCGAGGCCGTAGGCCTTGTAGCCCGCGAGATGCTCGGCAAAACCCCCGGTTCGATCACGGCGATCCGTCCGTTGAAAGACGGCGTGATCAGCGATTTTGAGATCACCGAAGCGATGCTGGGGTATTTTATCCGCAAGGTGCACGGGCGCGGCGGACTGGTGCGTCCCCGCGTAGTGATTGCGGTGCCCAGCGGGATCACGGCGGTAGAGCGTCGGGCCGTGATCGACAGCGCCGAGCGGGCCGGGGCAAGGAAGGTGTACCTGGTCGATGAGCCAATGGCCGCCGGGATAGGAGCGGGCCTGCCGATTACCGAGCCGACGGCGTCGATGATTGTGGATATCGGCGGCGGGACCAGCGAGGTGGCGATCATGAGCCTGGCCGATATCAGCACATGCGAGTCCGTTCGGGTAGGCGGGGACAACTTCGACGAAGCTCTGATCAATCATCTGAAGCGCACTTATAATCTTCTGATCGGCGAACCCCGTGCCGAACAGGTTAAAATCCAGATCGGATCGGCGGCCCCGCTGGAAGACGAATTGACGATGGAGATCGCGGGACGGGATACGATTTCGGGCCTTCCGCGCAAGATCGTGATTACCAGCGAAGAGATCCGGGAAGCGCTTCGCGAGCCGATCTCGGTGATTATCGAGACGGTGATGCGGACCCTGGAGCGGGCCGAGCCGGAGCTGGCGGCCGACCTGATCGAAAACGGGATGCACCTGTGCGGCGGCGGCTCCCTGCTGCGGGGGATGGATACGGTCCTGTCCAATGCAACGGGTTTGAAGGTGGTCCACGTGGACGATCCGCTGTCGTGCGTCGCCCGGGGGACCAGCGTGTACCTGGAGAATCTGGAAATCTGGAAGGACACGCTGGATCAGACCGGCTATTCGTGGGAATAATCCGGTCTGCCGAAGGACCGGCTCCGACGCGATTTCAGTCTCCGATTTTGATTCGATCCAAGCGGTTTTCCCTACCGAAACTCTTTCTTCAATGACGATAGAACAATATGGCGACGAATCAGCGAAATATTTCAAGGGCCAGCCTGTTTGTGGTTTTACTGCTGGGTGGATTTGTGCTGTTGATGCTGCCTGCGCGATATACGCAGTTTTTGACCGAGGGTTTTCATCGGGCGCTGGGCCCGTTGCTGAGCGTGGGTCGACCGCCCCAGGTATCCAAGATCCATTTGGCCCCGTCCGATAAAGAGGTCGTCTCGCAGGAAACCTACAACAAACTGTATACGGCCTACCGAAATACCTATGCGCAGCTTCTGGAAATCCAGCAGCAGCTCAGCACGCTGCAGCGGATTCGGGCGGGCCTGCCGACGCCGGGACCGCCTCTGGTTCTGGCGCGGGTCAGCAACGCCATTGTTACCGCCGAAGAGCGGGCATTGCTGGTGGTTCCCGTATCCGGCACGGAGGAGCTGGAGCAGGGCCAATATGTGATCGGCTCCGAGGCGGTAATCGGGACCCTCAGCGATGTATACAAGAGCAGCGTCCGCGTTCGCCTGGCGACCGACGCCAAACACCGGATGCAGGTGTCGATCGGACGGACGGGGCGATCGGGGTATATCCAGGCCTATATGCACGGGCAGGGAGACGGAACGGCCCGGATTGTCGGATTGTCGCAAAAGGAATACGATGTGCGGGCGGGCGACGCGGTGTATGCGGCGGCCGACAGAGAGCGACTGGGTACGGAAGTGATTATCGGGGACGTGACGGAGGTGCGGCATGACCTGGACAATCCGCTGCTGTGGGATATTCGCGTCATGCCTGTCTGTCAGGCGGAAAGGCTGTCGGAAGTGGGGATTGTGGTGATGCACCCCAAACAGGAAATAAAATAATTGAGCGATTCGATGCGCTGGATTCGTTTCATAGTTGTCGTATTTCTGATTACCGTGCTGGATGCGGGTAATCTTCTGAATCTCATCGCCACGCCGGGTCTTCATATTCGTCCGGATCTGCTGCTGATCGCCATGGTGTTTTTTGTCAGCCATCTGGATATAACCCATGCGATGACGGTCTCGTTTTTCCTGGGTTTTGTGGCGGATGTGTCGGGAGAGCTTTCCATCCTGGGGCCCTACACCCTGAGCTTCGGGATTTTTGGATCTCTGCTGTGTCAGCTTCGTAAGGTCGTATTGGTCAGACGGATGCTGTATCAGGCGCTGACGATCTTTGTTATGGCCCTGCTGATCCGCGGCCTGGCCCAATTGCTGCTGATGGTTAAGGCTCAGCAGGCCGGCGCCAATGTCTATGTTATCCTGTGGGGTACGGCGGCGTATTCGGCGGTTTTCGGGCCGTTCGCATGGATGATTCTATCGGGATTGACGGACTGGCTGGGTCTTCGGGAACGGCCGCGCTATGGGCCGACGCGAATTCGGCATTGAGTATGTATCGACAACGACTGCGTGCATTTGTATTGTTCTGCGGGATTCTGCTGCTGGCCTGTCTTGTGCGTCTGGCGCACTTGCAGACAAAGGAGCATTCCCGCAGCCTGGAGGAGATCGAGCAGGCCCGGGTGCTTGCGCCCCGGCAGTTGCCGACCGTGCGCGGCACCATCCGGGACCGCCGGGGCCGACCGCTGGCCGTCGATCGGCCGGCGTTTTACGTGCAAGTCAGCTATCAACTCACTCGATTGCTGGATCCTCGTTTTAAGGAAGCTGCTCTGGCCCGGCTGATGAGCCGGGAAAAGGATCTGAATCAGGAAGAGGCGGAGCTGCAACTCCAGGAGGAATTGAGCACGGATTTACGGAATCTGTTCATCGTGCTGGACACCAGCGCGGAAATGGCCGGCGTCGATCCGGAGGAACTTTCCAGCAGGATTCGCAAGATCAATGATGACGTATGGCGTCTGGCTCAGCATATCGCATGGCGGCGGAAAAATCCGGACGCGGCGAACGTAAGCGAGGCGGAAAAAGCGCGTCAGATTACTCCCCTTTCGGTGCTCCAGTCCGACATCGGGGAAATGTACGAATATTATCCCCTGATCGAGCTGGCCTCGGAGGAGCAGCAGTTGCGGGCGCAAGTCGCCTTTGGAGACATCCGGGGGATCCGCATTGAGCCACTGGCCAAACGGACCTATCCGTATGGCTCGGCGGCCTGTCAGATCCTCGGCTGGGTGGGACCGGCCGAGCCGAACGAGAATCAGGCGATGGATTTTGACCAGGACCGGTATTCCCGCTATCTGGCCGGGGAGGTGTCGGGCAAATGGGGCGTGGAGCGGGCCTGCGAGGTGATCCTGCGGGGCCGACGAGGGGAAATTCAATTCAATCTGGACGATGATCTGGTGGATTTTAAGCAAACCCTGTTCGGCAAGGATGTTCATCTGACTCTGGATATCGAGCTGCAAAAGCGACTGGAAGTTCTCCTCAGCGACCCAAACGCACGCTCGGAACCGGATACGGGGATCGGTGCGGTGGCGCTGGATGTGGGCAGCGGAGATGTGCTGGCGATGGTTTCCACGCCGACCTTCGATTTGTCAAACGTGCGGGAACATTATGGAGAGCTTGTGGCCGATCCGGCCAATCCCCTGGCCAACCGGGCGCTGTTTCGCGATTACCCCCCCGGCTCCACGGCCAAACCCTTTATCCTGATTGCCGGATTTCAGGAAAAGAAGGCCGGACCCGATACGATCCTCTCTTGTCCGATGGAAGATCAGAAACCATCCGGATTTCCCAACTGCCTTTTATTTCGCAAAGGAAGCTGCCATGACTGGCGCTGGCAGGAAGAAGGAGGCAACCACGCACGAAACGCCATTCGCGGCAGTTGCAACGTGTATTTTTCCCACCTGGCCGACCGACTGGAAGAACGTACTTTGCAGGAATGGCTGCTGCGTTTTGGATTTGGCCGGGCGGTGTTGCCCGGTCCGGACCTGGATGCCTACGCCGCCGAACTGGATCGCGAAAAGGGCATCGGCCGGAATCTGCCCCAGTCCACGGGCCTTATCAGCCGCATTCGCCCCACAGGACCTGTCAAAACGATTCAGGACATCCCTGTTGTCGGACATAACCGCGAGAACCGATGGATGGGGATTGGGCAGGGCGTTTTCCGGGCCACGGTATTGCAGGGGGCCAACGGGATCGCGGCGATCGCGCGGGGAGGGATTTACAAGAATCCTCGATTGTTTGTGGAAGAAGGGGATCCGCATAACGAGTCAGGACAGATCGATCTGGGGTTATTCAAGTACACCCTCACGGCTCTCCGGGACGGGATGAACGCCGTGGTTTACAAGGCCGGGGGCACCGCCCACGAGACGTATCAAAACAGCCGCCTCAAGGAGGGTAACCGGGGATTGACTCTTTTCGGCAAGACCGGCTCGACCCAGGCGCCGGAACATGCCTGGTTTGCCGGTTGGGCGGAGGACAGTACAGGACGGGCTGTGGCGATCGCTATCGTGGTGGAAGGCGGCCAGAGCGGGTCGCGGGATGCAGCGCCGCTGGGTTTTGAAATGATTCGCATTTGCAATGAAATGGGATACGTCGGTCGCCGAGTCGGCGATTAACTATCGGGCGTACGGGATGCGGCGGAGGCGATGTCTTGTCGGGGCAACCGGCCGCCATGAAGGTATTTGAGGGTTTCTTCTACAATCTCACGAAAGACCGGAGCGGCCACCCGCCCGCCGGAATATCCGATGCCAAGGGAACGATTGGGTTTGCTGATGGACACCAGGACGACCAGTTCAGGTTTATCGATCGGAGCGCCTCCCACAAAGGAAGCGACATAGTTCTTTTCATCGTATCCCCCCCCCTGCTCTTTGGGCCGGGCGATATTGGCGGTTCCGGTTTTTCCCCAGGTCTGGATGCCGGGTATTTTGGCCTGGTCTCCGGTTCCGTCCGTGATCACCTCGACCAATGCCGT
This sequence comes from Sedimentisphaerales bacterium, assembly GCA_016930745.1. GTDB lineage: Bacteria > Planctomycetota > Phycisphaerae > Sedimentisphaerales > Anaerohalosphaeraceae > JAFGGE01. The sequence goes on along the minus strand of JAFGGE010000058.1, from coordinate 10,353 downwards.
TTCGCGAATCCATTGAGCGGTTTCCGGTTTGACGATCTGGGCGATAAAGCCGGGATCGGGAGGGACCGGAAAGACCTGGCCTTTGTCGTTAATGATCGCCTTGACCAGACGGGGTACGACAGGATGGCCGTTATTGGCGAGGATACAGTAGGCCCGGATAATCTGTATGGTGGTGACGGTCAGGGCATGTCCGAAGGGGATGCGGGTGACGGTGTATTTATCCCAGACCTTCGTCGGCCAGACCACCCCGGCATCCTCTCCGGGCAGGTCAATCCCTGTTTTTTCCCCGAAGCCGAAGATACGAACTCCCTCATAGAGGCGTTTGGGGCCTATCTTCAAGCCGATCTTGGCCATGCCGACATTGCTGGACTTGGCCAGGATCTGTTTGACGCTGAGATTTCCGTAAGGATGGTTGAGAAATTCACCGATTTTATACTGCCTGAAGTATCCGTTTTCACAGTAGAAGACCTCATTGGGTCCAACAACCCCGGCGTCGAGGGCGACCGCGACGGCGATAGGCTTGAAAATGCTTCCCGGCTCATAGGGATCGCACAAGGCCCGGTTCTTGAGAGGCAGTTTTTTATCGTCCACATAACGGGAATATTCGGACGGATCGAAGTCGGGCAATGAAACCAGAGCGAGGATTTCCCCTGACCAGGGATCCATCACGATGCCCGTTGCCGATTCGGCCTGATATTTCTTTACCTGCCTGAGCAGGGCCTGCCGAACCAACTGCTGGATCGTTGCATCGATGGTCAGGACCAGTCCCGATCCATGACGAACCTGGCGGCTGTCACTTAAAGCAATACCGATCGGCCTTCGCCGGGAATCCACGACAAAGACTTCCTTTCCCGCCTGTCCCTGCAAAAGGGAATTGTATTTTAATTCAATCCCGGCCACGCCTTCGCGCTGATATTCCAGGTATCCTACATAGCCGACTAAATGAGAGGTCAGAACTCCGCAAGGGTAGATCCTTTCCCAGTCGGTCTGCACGCCGATGCCGCGAAGATTACAGGCGAGAATCTGATCCCGCTGATCGGTGGTAATGCCCTCTTTCAATTTGATATAGCCGGGCGTCGGACCGTCGTTGATAGCGGCACAAATCTCATGGGTAGGGATGTCCAGGATCGGCTGAATCTGTCCGGCGGCTTCCTTGAGCAGGTCAGGCCCGTCAAAACTGTTGCGGTCGGCAAACAGGATGTATTTTTCCTGCGCATCGGCCAGGATACGGCCCCTTCGATCCATGATCACGCCCCGCTGGGGCATGACGGGCACAATGGCATGAATGCGACCGTGCGAATCCTGCCGGGCGTTCTGCGCCCGGCAAACCTGCAGATGAAAGAGCCGCCACCCCAACAGCCCAAACTGCGCGACCAGACCGAGGAAAATTACCATCATGGAAAAACGCGTTTTGCCCATTTCAGTTGACCGGTCGATTCGTCTTGTTATCCGTACGGTTTTCAGCCACAGACGTCGGACTGACCTGATATTCCAGCTCCAATTGCCGTTTCCGCAGGTGCTCCACCAGGCGCTGCTGCTGGACCTTCGCCTGGCGATATCGATGGAACAGGCGGCGGGGCGCGGTCCGCAGAGACACGGTCCCGATCAGAACCGCCGCCACGTAAAAGACCATAAACAGGAGCCTGGCGCGCGACATGGATAAGCGTTTCCAGTTCAGGAATTGGGTATTTTCAAGACCAGGCCGGCGGGAATGGAGTGCGGATCCTTGATCTTGTTTTTATTCAGATCCAGGATTTCCTTATATCGATTTCCATTTCCGAGCTTTTCCTGGGCGATATCCCACAAGGTATCGTCCGAGCGGACGCTATATGTGGCGTATGCTGGTTGGGGAGGGGACGGGGATTGTTTTTCCGCCGACTTGTCCGCTCCCAATCCAAGAACGCGTTCGACTTTGCTGAAAAATCCCGGTTCCGGGTTGGGCAATGAGGAAGCGGATTTTTCTTTTTTCTCCACAAACAAATCCGGAATGGTCAGTTCCTGTCCCACCCGGATCTCATGTTTGTTGGGCAACTGGGGATTGGCTGCAAAGATCTTATCCACAACCTCGGCCTTGTTTCCGAGGATTTCTCCGAAAACGGTTTTGGCGATTTTACCGAGGCTGTCGCCGGGCTGAACGATGTAGGTTCTTTGTTTTGTTTGTCCGCCGGGGAGGGGGGCCTGCGGTTTATTCTGTTCGGAGAGCGAAGGGGCTGCAGCGAGTTCCTTATTCTGCGGATTCTGACTTTCGATGATCACCACCTCCTTGTCGGGGAGGTCTACTTTTCGGCGATCGACGCTTCGATCCTGAATGACGTTCTGCACGGCCTGTTTGGCGTCGGTATGGAGAATCTCAGTCGGCTGCTCGATGGGCATAGGCGTCCTCAGAGAATCGATATCGCTTCCTTCCAGGACCTGAGGCAGGCCGTTAACCAGAAAGGCAATGATCACAATAAACACAAGACCCAACAACAGTCCTACTTTAGCGTCCGCGGTCATTCCTGGCACTCCTTGCACTGGTTCCATCCGTTTTGCGTTGCGCGATCCGTAGCCTGGCGCTGCGGGAGCGGGGATTGGCTTTCCGTTCGTCCGCGTTGGCCGTAATCGGCCTGGGCGTGACGAGTTCGTAGATTCCCGCAGCCTGGTTCCGTTTGAAATCATGTTTCACAATCCTGTCTTCGAGACTGTGAAAACTGATCACCGCGATCCGGCCGTCCGGCCGAAGCAGGTCCGGCGCGGCCTTCAACAATCTCTCCAGACATCCCAACTCATCATTGACTGCAATGCGAAGCGCCTGAAACGTCCTTGTGGCCGGATGGATCTTACGGCCCGGCCTATGGTCCGGCTGGCGCAGCGCACGACAGACCAGCGAAGCAAGCTCTGTCGTAGTTTGTATCGGCCTATGACGCCGCTGTTCTGCAATGAAACGCGCGATCCGTCGAGAAGCGCGTTCTTCACCATATTGGTAGAGGAGGTCGGCCAGCTTTTTTTCGTCGGTCCTGTGGATCCAATCGGCGGCCGTCTTTTCCAGACGATCGTCCAGCCGCATGTCCAAAGGCATGGGCTGCTGGAAACTGAGCCCTCGTCTTGGATCTTCGATCTGCCCGGAACAGAATCCCAAATCGGCCAGAATAAAATCCACAGTATCAATCTTCTGTTGTACGAGCACATCTTTAAGTTGATCAAAGTTTTCCCGTTCCAAAATGATCCGGCACGGAAGCCCTTCGAGTCGGGAACGAGCCGTTTCGATACACTGCGGATCCACGTCCAGTCCGATAATCATCCCCTCCGGACCGAGCCTGGCGCCTAACAGAAGGCTATGGCCTCCATACCCTACGGTGGCATCCACAAGGATTGCATTCGGCGGGAAACAAACCTTTTCAAGCAGGAAATCGGCCAGGACAGGAATATGCCGGAGGACAGAAGATGGGATCTTTTCTTCCACCATGACACCGAATCACAACGTCGGGATCGTACGGGAGTAGAGCCTCTGCGTGCCGTTCAAGCCAGAGCAACCGAATCCGGCATGAGGGACTCGACATAAGGCGAGAAGCCGACATGGGCAAACAACCGGCTGGACGCCTTGAGCTGGTCGAGCTTTTCCAGCAGCGAAGCCGCCGCTTCGGTTACCGACGGATCGATGCTGTGCTGTCCGTTAATGCTTTCTCTGACGATTCTCAAGTCATTGCATTCCGTTGCCAACATGTCTTGTTCCTCTCTCAATTACTCCAGTTCTCGGCTTTGTTCCTGCAACACGATCTGGCGGGCATTCATCATCTTCTGCTGAAAGGACAACAGATTGTCTTGCAGGTATTGTTCCCAATCCTGCGAATTCCACAACTCGATATGGTCTCGAACGCCGACCAGAGTCAAATTATCCCCCAGATTGGCGCGTTTTCGCAGTTTTTCATTCAACAGCAATCGCCCCTGCCGATCCAGCTCAACCCTGCTGGCCAGGGCGAAACTGAGCCGTTCGAAAGACACGGCTTCATCCGGGGCGGCCGTCCCTGGCGCACCGGCAAGGGCTATTCGCTGGAAGTATTTGGCCGGGTAGAGACAGAGAATGCCATTGGCGCCAAGGACCAGATAGAAATCGCTACCGTATTCCTCGGCGTCGATCTGGCCCCTGAGCTTGTTGGAGACAAAAATCCGATTCTTGTCATCCAGAGTGTGCTCAAACTCACCTGTTAACATCAGCATGACATTTGCTCCACAGGCCTTCTCATTTGTGGGAGATCATACCACTTGTTTCCACCGAGTCAATAATCTTGTCCTAACTTTTTTTCGAAAAAAATGGTTTGGACTTGAGTGTAAAAAAGTACTTTCAAGCGAAAGGCGTACAGCTACTATATATGCCAATTTGAGAAAATAATATCTAGATGTAGTGGCGTATAGGAAGTAGAGTGGCCGAATTTTTTTTCCGTCCCGCTCTGCAAGAAAGAGGATTGGCTATTAAAAAGGCGTTTTTTGATCCCGGATTTGGCTCTCGGACATAGATCCAATATGGGCTTTGTTACCACTTCGTTCTACCAAATCCCGCTGTGCTCCTGAATATAAAAAAAGCGGAGTGGGCCGACCGCCCTACTCCGCACACAAGGGAAGAGAAAACAGGTTTTTCACGCCGGTTCAGCAAACCATCGAGGCGCGGCTATAGATGATCTGCCATACGTCACTGTCCGAGACCGGTCGGAATTGTTTTTTACTGTTACGGGAGCGAAACAACATTAAACCCAATAAGGAGGAGGTTTCCTTTTGATGGACCGTCAGCCCATGGATCCATCCGAATAACGGTCCGGCCACTCCGGCCGAGACCGGCAAAAGGCCCCATTCGGAAGAAAGGTCGAGGATGTCCTGCGAAGTGCGGATATCCCCGGAAGTTTCTTTTTCGGTCTGACCCAACGTCCATAAATCACCAAGTTTCAAAGCCGGGTACGGCTCCTGCGACTCGTTCAGATCCGAAAACAGGCCGGCCTGGGCCGATCCTGCCGCCAGAAGCATACCCACCACCAGAATACACGGCAATCCTATCACCCTGCTCGTCATCATAAACACCCTCTCCGAAGAACCAGATGAATGCTTCCTGCATGAACCTGCGGACATCCCTGGCTGGTCCTGCGACGAACGAGCCGTCACAAGGTTATCCTCTCAAACGATAGTCCAAAAAAACTCCCCCACATCAGATTGCCGTATTATACTATAAAATGGCATAAAATACAAGCGGAAAAACGACTCGCTGTCGGGTAAAAGCCGTTCTTTTCGCCACGGATAAATTCTCTTATCGGACGAAAGGCAAAATCATCGTTTTTCGGGTTTCCCGGAAAATTCGACAAATCCTATCTCCTGAAAAGTCGATGTAAAAGGAGGACGGCATGTCTTCTTAATCCCGGTTGCGATGAAGGGGTGGTATGCCTCCACGTCAGGAAGATTCGGATCCGCAAAGGAACACAACATGACCAAGGCCAGAGACATCATGACGGACATGGTGGTTTGCGTGCGAAAAGACGCGCCCATGGTGGAGGCAGCTCAGCTTTTAGCGCTGAACGACATCACGGGAATCCCCGTGGTCGACGAGCAAATGCATCTGGAAGGGATCATCTCGGAAAAGGATGTTCTGGATCTTTTCGAGGTGATGCAATATACAGAAAACCGGACGGTCAACAGCTCGATGTCGCGGGACGTGGTCTCGTTTGATGTGGAGGATGATCTGGACACGATATGCCGGTGCCTGCGGGAAAACGTTTTTCGCCGGGTGCCTGTGACCGAAAAGGGGAGGGTAGTGGGGATTGTCAGCCGACGTGATTTGATCCTGTATATGCTCAAAGCGCGGCGGAAAAACGAGGCTCTCCTGGTCTAGCTGCTCGTTTTGGTCTTTGTTCGCATTTCGCAATGGGCTTATGCCCCTATTCGGCGCGCCGAAAATCCATCAAGGTTAAAAAAACGGTTGCTTCTGACGCGAGGAGAAAAGCTTTTTAAAATTGCCGAAAAATTCCCCCTTTTACGAGGAATTTCCTTCAGTAACCCCGGTATTGTACCGATACCCTGATTACCTTTGTGATCTTCAAGACTGGTTGGGTCCCCACGGCAACCCTGCTGTAACCCAAACACACCCCCCTCCTGCCAAGCACCCCACCAGTCTGTCATCGGTGTGGCCATGGATAACGGCTTGTCATTTCGACTCGATTATTTTCTTGACTGTTTCCTGAGGCACGGGCAAAGGATTTGTCCATGCGTACCTGCCCTGCCGGTCAATGACTTCGGCGCGGATCCATCCGGGCGGAGAATTCGTCGGTAATTTCCATTGTGCGGATGTAATCGTCTGGCCTTCTTTGGCATTGAATACGCGACCGCCGCCGGCCCGATCGAACTGGAACCGGATCTGTACCGCCGGGGACGACTGGATTCCGACAACGCCGTCCTTGATATGAAAATCCTCGACTGTCGGGCCGCAGGAAGCGTAGTAACTGCCCGCGGCGATCGCCTCCATGACCTCGGCTTTGCCCAATCCGCGGGCTTTTATCATCGTCCAGCCGACATCGATCTCTTTGCTGCTGTGGACGTCATCGGTGGCCACGGCGGGCAAAGCCCATCCCTTATTGAGAGTCTGGTCCCAATGGACATTGCCGAATCCTTTGCCCCATCTGATCTGGCAGACGGCGTTGAATACCTCCACACCGATATACCCTTTGATCTCGGACATTTCCTCGATTGTGTGGGCCGTCCAGTACGGATGGGCGTAAATGACCTTGCCGCCGACCTGGATAACATTATCAACCAGCTCCTGCGCTTGCAATTTTCTGTCGAGCTCGAAGGGATGGGGAAGATTCAGACAGACTAGATGATGGGCGGGGGCCCCGGTGCGCGTCTGCGGGTGAGCTTCCATGCCGTTTATTGCCAGAAACTTTTCATCGGAGAAACCGCTCAGGTCGTTGGTCTTCCAATGGTCTGTAACCGCGACGATGGCGTAACCGAGGTCTCGATACTGGGCCAGCCGCGTCGGTACATCCACATCGCCGTCGGAGGTCGTGGTGTGCACATGGAAGGCGGCTTTGTACCATTGCCCCTGCTGCTCGAAGGGATTGAGGTGGTAGACCGCTTGCGGAGAACGCTGCTGAGGCGATTGCTTAGCGCCGACGGTGGAGGAAAAAACAGCCGCATGCGCTGCGACGACGCCGGTGGTTTTGATGAAGGTTCTTCTATCCATTGTATTCCCCTAAGGCGATCATTACCGTTTATCCCATAATACCTTTGCGGCAGTTGGATTGCAACCCTGCAGATCCCATTCCCGTCCAACGCCCCGCCAATCTATAGAAACAAGAACTGGTTTAGTCCGAATCGGAATTCGTCTTTGCGCCGGCTTTTGACACCTCGCCCAGCAGAATGACGGCCCCCTGCCCGCCCGGCAGCGTTATCCGGCTATCGGGCTCGATGCGGAAGGTTCGCAGCTCCTTACCCGTCAGCAGATCGACCGCACGCATTTGCATGGAGGCCCGCGGGGTAAGCGTGAGCCCTTCCTGCCGAATGCCGACCGGCACACACACAATACGCTTGCCTTTGCTGCTGCATATCATGCTCACGCAGCCCTCGGCGGCCAGGGGCGAATCCGGATCGGTACTGTCGTACGTGGGCCAGTTCGCCAGATCGCCGGGAAAGATATGCGGAATATGACGAAAGTTTCCAATGGCCGGAGTATCTTCAAAACGCGTTGTCCCGAAGACGCCCGCCTGGCTGTGAAATACATACATAGGCAGCCGGGAGGCATAGGCGTAGGCCGCCGCCAGGACCAGCCGGGCCGGGTCGGATTCGGAAGCGACCGATGCGCCCGGGCCGATCGGTTCGTTGCTGCTGATCGGCGGACAGCCCGGGACCTGCGCCAGGCGGCGGCAGTCGATGACCGGACGCCAGCCGTTGTCCGCGGATCGGTCGCGGCTGAAATGCCATGTCGCGATGTCGGCGGCGCTGTCGCGATAGAGCGTCTCAAACGATCCTTCGTGATTGGAGGTTATGGCCACGGGGACGTCGGTCCGCTCGGCGAGGTATTTTGTAAATTCCCGAAGGTCGGCCGTGCCCTCGTCGCCCGGAAAGCCGTTCTGCCAGGCCTCGTTGGCGACCTCGAGCAATATGATTTTGTGTTCCCGCCCTTTCACGACGTCGGAGAGCATCCGCCGCATGTGCTCGATGCGGTCGTCCCTGCGCGGCATAAGCTGGGCATCGGCGAAGATCGTGATCTGCGTGCGCATGCCGAAGCGGTCCCAGGAGGCATCGACGAGGCCGGCCATCGCCTGCCAGTAATCGGGCCAGGCATCCACGCGTTTGCCCTGGCGGCTGGTAAAGGGGATCGGCGCGATTTCAAGGCCATCCCAGGCGCTGTACCAGCCCACCATGGACAGGATGCGCGCGTAGTTAAATCCCTGTCGGGACAGGAATGTCATATCGCTTCCCCACCGCGGACGGTCGTTGCGGTATCTCCACAGCGAGGTGAAGTAGGACACGCCCAGCCCCAGGAACGGCCCGCCGGCATCGACGAGCGAGTGGTCCACGACGCGCACCGGCCCGGTTCGCGCGGGCCGATCCGGCAATGCTGCCGCCACGGCAGCGACCAACAGCACGGCTACGATTATCCATCGTTTCTTCATTACCTGTTCCTCTACTTACCCCTCTCCCACCCACCATCCGGAGAACTAATCCTTACATGGGCTCCTGCAAACCATCGCCAAGCGAATGGCTGTTTCGCAATACTCTTCTTATCGGTATCTCAAAATCGACCAACAGACGACTGCCATCATGATTCCCACACTGCCGCAGGGAACAGCGACCGACCACGACGGCGAAATCCCCGCGATTGGTCCATTGCCCAATGCGATACCCGCTATGGCGCCAGCGCCAAGCACGGCGAGTCCGGCCACTACCCATACGTGCTTTCCAATACACTTGCCGCCTTCGCCGCTCGTAGGTTGCTCGACCGACTTTCTGTCCCCTGATCGCTCTAGTCCGTCCATCGCTTGGCTCCTTTCCTTTGCCTGACATTTACCATACGACCTTCCCCCGGTATCCATCCTAATACTCCTCGGAACCGATATTTCAATGTTCCCCTCCCCCCTCTCCAGCCCACCATCGGGGGGGTACAACCAATTCATTCTATTCCTGGGGTGCAAGAAAGTATATCGGAACCAAAGGAAGGAGATTCTTATCCTCGTCAACCATCTTGGAATAGAAGTTTTGCCATAACTCGATCAGTCTTGGCAAATCGATTAGTTCAATATGTACCGAAGCTGTTCTGGCGGTTGTCTTCGCATCTGACGTAAATCCACTGGTAGAAACGAAAATTCCTATGTCACCATCTTTTCTTAACAATCCTATGAGTTCCCGAATATCTTTTGCACTTGTAGGATTCTGTCGATGTTTGACCTGTACCCTCATTCTTGGAGACTCAGTTCCTAGTGGATCCTTGTACGCAATAATGTCGATCCCACCGTCTTTTCCTTTTGGTGCGTTAAAGGGTGTGTAGTAACCCATGCCCCGAAGAAGTGCAGCTACTAAATCCTGTATTTCATAGGGATTTTTTGCCGTGAGATATGATTCAAGCCCTTCCATGGCTTTTTGTTCAATTTCATCGATCGTAGCTGCTGTGGCTTGACTTCCTTCGTCTTCTTCAGCAAGTTCAGGAGAGATATTTTCCGATATGACTTTTCTTTCTCGGTCCCATTTCCTATAAGCTTGGGTTGCCCTGTTCAATAATTCATCTTCCCCAAGCTGAAGGGCATCTTCCCCTTCTGGGGTTAAATACCAAACACCTTTCTTTTTAATAAGATACCCCGCCTTGATACAGTCAATGGTGTAAAAATGAAGAACAGAATTCCAACGAATGTTTCCTGTTTTTTCGTAGGTTTCCTTTTCCCATTCTGTAAAAGTGCTCCGCTTCTCGATTTCTTTTATGATCTCACGCCCCGATTCTGAACCACCTCTTTCTTTCAGGATTTGAAAAGCCATAAATATCAATTTGGCGGCTAATTTACGGGTTGAGTTTTCTTTTGGCGCTGACACTTTAATCCTCCGTTTTGGTAAATTAAGTGAACCAACCTAACTTCGTCTCTTCCGTTTCTTGGCCACAATTGGTTCCTCTTATTACGAATACTTATAAATAGATTTAGGATTCCCAATCGGATTCTCTATAATTTTTTCTCCAAGACCTGTTAATCTTCCATCTAAAAAAAGGCAAATAATTCCAGTTTTCTTTCCCGGCTAGGTGTTGGTTTTTCTGATCCTTGCGGCCATGGCGGCGTCTTTGCTGACGATGCGTTTTCCCAGGGGTGCGAAGGCGGCCGAAGCGATCTTGAAGTGGGCCAGGCCGAAGGGGAT
>JAFGGE010000057.1 GCA_016930745.1 Sedimentisphaerales bacterium | reverse complement strand
GTGTTTGCGTCCATCTATCTTCATGGACGATATGATAACAGAACAAAATCAAAATGTGTAGCATAATCTATTGACTTATTAGTAAGGCTCTGCGGAGCCCGGACTATCAATCGATCTTCAGGAAAATCGCTCAAATGAGTCCAAACGAAATGACCTTCCGGAAACAGGATGTCGAACGGGGATTGACTGATAATGAAAAGAAAAAATTTCACAACTTTCTTCAGAAAATGAAAAAGCTGAAAGTATTACGTTCCGGCGATGTAAGAGGAGGGTACATCTTTAATATACGAATGGTGCGCCTCTATATATGGCTACAGAATCGTCCGGGGCAAATAATTGTCGATGACTCTGAATAAGATATACAATGAGATAGGTTGTTTACACCCCTGAGACTTGAGGCGCAAAAACAAAATACTTGGTACGTTGGCGGACTGCATTTCGAATGCGTCGGCTGCGGCAACTGCTGCGCCGGGCCGGAGGAAGGGTATATCTGGATCTGCGGCAAGGAGATCCAGATGCTCGCCGAGTATCTCCATCTGACCGTCGATCAGGTGCGGCAGAAATATCTGCGTCGTTATGGAATGCGAAACAGCATCCGGGAGGAGCGCAGGACCAAGGATTGTATGTTTCTTGTACCCACCGCCGAAGGACGAGGGTGTGCGATTTATCCGGTCCGGCCCAATCAATGCCGCACCTGGCCGTTCTGGGCTGCAAACCTGAAACATCCCGACAACTGGAACCAAGCGGCCGTCAAATGCCCCGGCATCAACCGGGGCCGATATTACAGCTTTGAAGAGATCGAGGCGATCCTCAAGCAGAAACAATGGTGGGATGGAGATGCGTAGCATGCCGATGGAATCCGACTCCATTCCGTTCGACATTCACTCTGTTCCTGCAGAAACAAATAACAGGATCGTTCAGGAAGTCGAAGCAGTCTATCAATGGATTGACAGGCAGATTGGAGTTTTAGCCTGCTCGATCCAGGATGGCTGTATGGTCTGCGGAAAATGCTGCGATTTCGAAACCTATGACCACCGCTTGTTTGTAACCACTCCTGAAATAGTCTATTTCTCGGCTCGGATGGATCAGGACGAGATGCGCATCATGACCGGCGGCGTCTGCCCTTACCTATATGGCGGAAAATGTTCTGTCCATAATCATCGCTTTGCCGGCTGCCGGATTTTCCTGTGCAAAGAAAGTCTTTCTTCACAGCAACAAGCTCAGCTCAGCGAAGAATCCCTTCGCCGCTTCAAAGGGATTTGTCAGACGTACGATCTGCCCTACCGATACGGAGACCTGAAAACCGCCTTATCCTGGTTTACCCGCTGAGACATCCGCGGTCAATCCATCGGGCGGGGCGGGATGATCTGGGCGATTCGCAGGTCGATATACTTGACCTTGCCCAGCAGAGTGCCGTGTTTACGGTAAAAACCATACAGGGAGGCGACTTTTTCCACCTCGGTCGCCTCGGCGTATGTCGCGGCCTGCCCGAACGCGGCGCCCCATCGGATCTCCGTTCCATCGGTGGCGTACAGCACGACGTGAGCCGCCTTGGAGTCCTTGCGGCCGCCGAAATTGCTCACGTCGATGCGCTGAATCTGTCCCAACAGAGGGTTTTGCGAAAAATTCTTGCTGTCCATATTGCCGAAAGTTCGCAGCATCTCGGCGGTGGTTACGATCTCCGGGGCCGACCAGGTTCCCAAACCGTTCTGCATGCGCGGAATCGAAGCAGCCGCTCCCGTGATCTCCACTAGAGTAATGCCTTCCACCGGCACAAAACCAATCACGGCGACCCGCCGCTGGTCCGGGTCATACAGAGGATCCTCCTTCTCGATCCAGGCCAGGTGCACCTGATCGTTTCCCTGTCGGACAACGGCCATCGGCTTTCGCCAGTCCGCTCGGACACGAACGCTTTCCTGGGCCGTCTGGGTGTATACGTTGTACAGCCAGGGCAGGGCAGACAGCCGAACCGCGACATTCTCGGCGGTACCCGGTTCCAGGGCTACCGTCTTGCCGAGGAGCTTCTCGATCTGTTCTCCGACGGCCGGACTGGCTTTTACCCATTCCGGCAGACGATAATATTCCAGCGGACCAAAACGGGTCAGATCCTCAATCGATTTGGCGTACCGGTCCAGATACACAAAGCCTATGGCCACCCCGCTGAGCACGACAAACACGGCGACGATCCGAAGCATTGTCCCGATTTGACCGGTTTTTTCCGCTGGATTTCTTCGTCTCGGTTTTCCCGTTTTTCCGGAATTCCCCCGCCATAAGAAAAGGGACCATCGACTCTCTTTTTTCTTCTTTCTTTTCGCCAATCTCTTTCCCAATGAAACGATTCCTATAACACATCCGTCCCGACAGCCGCTTTTGTACCTGTCCGGGCATAGTTTGGCAATCCGGCATCCAGGAAAGCCTCTTACAGGGCGGCTTCCGATTACTTCGGCGTTTTCGTAAAGCTTTCTTGACCCATACGGCCGAAGACGATAGAAAGGAAACCAGACAGAAGGAGTTGAATATGGACAGGAAAACGGCCAAAGCACGAATTCGCAAGCTGCATGCTCTCATGCGAGACAACGGAATTGACGCTCTGCTGGTCACCCAACCTCAGAATGTGACCTATCTGAGCGGGTTTCTGGGGGAAGATAGCTGGCT
>JAFGGE010000056.1 GCA_016930745.1 Sedimentisphaerales bacterium | reverse complement strand
GATCGCCAACTGGACGGGCTGGACGATGATGCGCCTGACAAAAGACGAGTGGATCGGTCTGCACATCTGGTTTAGCCTGCTATTTCTCGTCGCGGGAGTGTTCCATACCTATTTCAACTGGACAAGCCTCATGGGCTATTTCAGGAACAAGGCCACCAGGGCTTTTGCCTTTCGCACGGAATGGATACTGGCGATGATCGCCTGTGCAGCGATCTACTTTGGTACACTCAGTGAGATCAGGCCGTTCTCGTCATTGCTGGCTTGGAGCGAATCGATCAAGCACAGTTGGGACACGCCCGCTCGGCAGGCGCCTATCCCGCACGCGGAGCTGTTGACGCTCTCCGAACTGGCGGCGCAGGTGGAAGGCGGCGATCTCCAGGCCATGCTGGACAATCTGAAATCTCGCGGTATCGAAATTGACTCGTCAGATACTGTCCTTGGCGCGCTTGCCGAAGCCAATAACATGACGCCTGCACAACTCTATGACATTGCTCTCGGGCGGGCCGGTCCGGGGCAAGGGCGAGGAGGTGGCCAGGGAGGCGGCCGCGGCCAGGGCGGACACGGCGGCGGATCGGGAGACGGTAGCTTTGGCGAGGCTGGGCAGGGCAGCCGCGGCGCTGGAACGGGAGGTTCCGGAGGTTTCGGCCGTATGACGCTGCAAGAATACTGCGGGCAGGCGAATCTTGACGTTGAAGCGGTTGTTCAGAAACTCAAGAACGCAGGTTTTCAGGCAACCCCCGATATGACAATCCGCGCCATCGCCGATAACGCAGGAGTACACCCTTCCGAAGTCCGTAACGTATTGGAACCAGCAGCACATTGAAAGTGACCGATCGAACAATATTTGTCGGGGATACGATTGGATGAGTCAGCAGGTTTGTCCCGAGCCCAGTCCGAAACTCGCATGCGGCTAAAAATGACGGCCGCCAACGGTTGCTCCTCTGGGCCGAAAGAACAGAACCAAAAAAGATTCCATCTCTTATTGGTTGCCTGCTTCCATGGCCGTCGGCCATAATTTTTCAATCTGTTCGAGGGTCTTTCCCCTGGTTTCGGGAACCCACAGAGCGACAAAGAGGACTTCCATTACGCAGAAGACGGCATAGACCCAGAAGGAAAATCCATGATGAAAGGTTGTAACCAGATACGGATTTTTGTCCAGCATCGGGAACGTCTGCGAAACGGCATAGCAGGCGATCCAGAGGACAACGGTGGCGATCGCCATCGCCCGGCCGCGAATTCGTGTCGGGAAAATTTCCGAAAGGATCACCCATGTCACCGGTCCCAGGGCCATGGCAAAACAGGCGATATACCCCAGCACCATCAGGAGCACCCAGACTCCGGTCTGCTGCCGGTAAAACGCCAGCCCCAGGAATGTCAGCGTTACGGCCATTCCCGCCGCTCCGAACAGCATCAGAGGCTTGCGTCCGAGCTTATCCACCGTCCAGACGGCAAAAACGGTGAACAGGATATTCACCACGCCGACAACGACCGTCTGCAATAACGCGCTTTCGGTGTCGGCGCCGATATTTTTAAAGATTTCGGGGGCGTAATACAATACGGCGTTGATGCCGGTCACCTGCTGCAGGATCGCCAGAATCACTCCGATCGCCAGCACAATCCTCATGCCGGGCTGAAACAATTGCAGTACAGAGCCGCTTTCCTGGGCAATCGCCTCCCGGATCTCGGCCAGTTCCTTCCGGGCAAAGTCGGATCCGTCCACACGGGATAAAATCCCCATCGCCTCGTTTTCTCTGCCTTGTTTGGTCAGCCAGCGGGGGCTTTCCGGTACAAAAAAAACCAGCGCCAGAAGCAAAAACGCCGGCAGCGATTCCGACCCGAACATCCATCGCCAGCCGGCTCTGACATTCCAGGATGTGTATCCTTGTTCAGAGAGCTTCGATATCACAGTTCTGACAACGGTTTCGATTTCACTGGCGACTTTAGCTAGCTCCAGAATAGCTTGTTTTGAGGGCATCCAGCCGGACTGTCCTTGGCCAGAGAGTTGTCCTTGAATCCGTTCCAAAAGAGTAGTAGAAAACAACTCTGGTTCTCGGAGTGATTCCGGTTGAGACTCCAATAGGGAAAGCATCTGTTCTTTGACGAGTGAACTTAATTCTTTATTATCGACAATAAAGTCAGAAGTTTCTATCGTCAGATTTGTGACGACGTTACGTAACAGGATATTTGCACTGCTTTCTTTCTCGTCCCATCTTAAAAGATAAAGCCGTTCAGATTCTATTACAATTTGTTCGGCAATAACATCCGGCGGAAGGGGGAAATCTGGCTTTGTTACAGAGCTCTGATAAGCAATTGGTTTGATGGTAACCAAGTCAATTCCTATCCCAACACCACCGATAATATAGTTGGCAAAATAAACCACCAGGAAGCCCGATACGATGGCGAATTGATTGACCGAGACCATTCGTCCTCGGATGCGGGCCGGTGTGATCTCGGCGATGTACATCGGCGAGGTCATCGAAGCAGCGCCCACGCCCAGACCGCCCAGAAAACGGAATAAAATGAATTCAACCAGATTGCGGGGGATGGCTGTACCGACGGCGGAGATGAAAAAACAGACTGCCGAAAGAATCAGCACCCGCTTGCGGCCGAGGCGATCGCTCAGAGTACCGGCCAAGGCCGCTCCGACCATGCAGCCCACCAAGGCACAGGAGGCCGCCCAGCCTTCCATCGTCGAATTGAGCGAAAAACGGGCAACCAGCGGTCCAATCGCCCCGGAGATCACACCGGTGTCGTATCCGAACAACAGTCCGCCCAGCGCTGCTACGGCACAAACCATCACTACATAGACGATACTGCCTCGTTGGCGTTCCCGATCTGCGGACAAATCCTTTGCCATGACGACTCCTGCATGATTGTGTTTTTAAATGATTTATGGATTCTCTGTCATCTTTACATCGCGGAGGCTTCGTACCTGCCTACCGGTTTCATCCTGAATCTCGGCGATGATGGTATACTCCCCCGGCTCGGCCGGCAGCGTTTCGGTCATTTGGACAATCTCCCGGCCAAGCGAAGCGACCTTCAGCGGCGTCGTCCTTATGGAGATCATCTGATTTTCTTTCATGATATGCAGTCGCAACAAGCCGGACCAATCTTCATAAAGATCATTGATTACATAGATTTCAAATGTTTTTGAGATTCCAGCGGGAACTTCCTGAGCCCAGAAGTTTAACATTACACCAACCGGATGAAATGACTCTTTCACGTATTCCTCAAAATATGGTTCGAAAACAAGTTTCTCCAAATCGACAAAATGATCGCTGGTCGCCCCACCCTCGGGCCGTTCCAGGAGCCCGCTTCGCGAATACCCTAATCCGCAGAAATGCAGCACGCCAGCACATTCCCTGTGGCACCGCCAGAACTCAGTCAGGGCCGCCAGATATCGGGCATATCGTTCTCTTCGCTGGTTTGTGGACGACCAGGGTCCGAAGAAATTCTTATAAATCTCTTTGGTCAGGGTTGTCGGCGTGCCGTCCCGATTCAGCCAAAGCCAGGCGTATTCATTGATCAGGATGGGGACATCATCGCGTTTCTGGTTGGACTGTACCCCCGGCCGGCCGGAGACGTGTGTCATATTTTCCAGCCGGAACGGTTCATTTCCCTGCCATGTCTTAATAAATAGATACGGATGAGATTCCCGCGGATCGGTATCCCGCTGCGGTGTTTCCCAGCCGTTTTCCCACGGTCGATCCGACAGGTCAAGCCCGCGAACCGCGTTGATTACCTTGGCGGTTTCCGGGGTTACGCTTTCGTTCTGGGCATCCCAGATTACCACGCATGGATGGTTCCAACGTTTTTTCATCCAGTCTATATACTGGGGGATCAGGATCTCCGCCCTGGGTTTTTCCGGGGCGCTGCTCAGTAGCCAGACCGGGAATTCATCCTGAATCAGAAATCCCGCCTCGTCGGCAATGTCATACCATATTTCCGGCGGAAAGCCGATGCAGTATCGAATGGAATTCCAATGCATGGATTTGAATTTTTCATGCAGCCGCCGCACCCATTCTTCCCTCCAGGGACGGTCCGACCGCAGGTCATCCTCAAAGAACCGATAGATGCATACGTTCGTGCCCCGCATAAAATACGGCTTACCGTTCAGCATCGCCTGTTTTGTTTTTGGATCGAAGTGGAATTGCCTCATTCCAAACCGCACCTTCACCGCGTCACCCCCGGTTTTGATTTTCAATTCGTAGAGAAATGGATCTTCCGGCGACCAGAGATGAACATTTCCAATGGGAATCACTGTATCCAATTCTTTTTTCCGGCCTGCCTGAAGGGATATCCCGTCCGATTTGACAGCGCCGACAAGTTTTTGAGAACGCGCTTCGTGCACCTCATACTGTACAGTGCAGGAATCGGTCGATGCAAGCGGCAGCAACTCCGTCCTCACCCGCACGCTGCCTGCGGCGATGTCCGGCGCCGTCTGCATCGTCTCAACATACGGTCCCCCTGTCAGGATCAATTCGACCGAATCATAGATACCCGGGATGTATTTGTACTTTTCAAAATCCCAGCCGGTTGGATACCCGTCGGGAAGCATATCACGATATGCTCCTACGCGGACGATGAGTATGTTTTCGGCCCCATTGCCCTTCAGGTGTTCCTTGATATTCATGTAAGCGGGCGTAAAACAGGGCAGGTGTTCTCCGACGGGCTTGCCATTGAGCCAGACTTTCGTTCCGTATCGGGCTTTATGAAATTTCAATAGGGCCACTTCCGGTATCACACATCCGACAGTGAAGGTCCTGCGATACCAGAAGGCCTGTCGCCGTTGGTTCTTTTTGCCTACATCAACGAAGGCGGGCTCGGCCATATCGACCAATCCCGGTACTGGGACTGTATGCTTGAACGATTCCGGCATCGTTTCCAGAGTTCCCTCGGCGATTTGCCACGGCCCATCCAGCGAGATAACCTGTCGGGGGCCAGCCGGTCGAAGAACGGACCGTCCCACAGAACAAACACAAAAGAACATCAGGCAAACGCATGCGATTCGATTCGATTTACGCATCATTCCCTCTCCCTGTCTGCTTTAGAATTCGTTGTTAAGGTTTAGAATGTCATGCGATACTCTGCTTCGATGCCGCAATAGTGCAGCACATAAGCCAATGCCCAGTCGATGAACATTTTGTAGTCGCTGCTTCGGTCGAATTCGTAGCTGGCCTCCCGCTTTGCCCGAACTTGAGTTATGACCGGCATCACCCCGGCCCGGAGCCATTCGAGTTCTCTGGCGGCGGCCGTTTACCGAAAATGTCCTGCCCACAACCGGCCAGCCTAAACGAACCGGCACAGAATCCTACGGTTTTCAAAAATGTCCAGCGATTTTGCATGTCCGCCTCCATTGCTTTTTATTCTCACCAGAAGAGGATATAAAATGCAATCACTCCTAATATGACTGCGCCTCCCAGCCACAGGACCATTGGCGAGGTGCTCATATCGATATCCTCGCGAACCGGCATGATGCGCATCTCACGCGAGGGTCGGATCAGTGTAATTATCGTCATCAATCCGAGTAACACAACGAAAGTAATCGCCATCCGATTCAGAAAGGCGATCTTCACCAGGGTAGTCGGTTCATAGATTCCCGAGCAGAACACGTACAGCAGCCCATAGATCGGAACGTTGGCCAGCAATGCCGTTGTGCCTGCCGCGGATGGTGTCGACCTCACCAGAAATCCAAAAACAAATGCAGCCAGAATACCCGGTGAGATAAAACCCTGAAATTCCTGGATATATTTAAAAACGCCCCCCCATTTGGGATTCTCCAGGTGTGGTGCGATCGCACAGCCGATCAGCACAAAGACAATTGTCAATATCCGCCCGATATCCACCAGCCATTCCTGGGTGGCCTGCGGTCGGAGATACCGTTTGTATAAATCCATCGTCGAAATGGTCGCCGCGCTGTTGAGCATGGATGCCAGCGAACTGATCACCGCTCCGGCCAGGGCAGCGAAGATAAAGCCGCGCAGTCCCGCCGGAATCAGATTGCGGATCAGAACAGGATAGGCATGATCGCTCACTTCCAATTGGCCCCCATACAGTTGCAGCGCCATAATCCCCGGCATGACGATCACAAACGGCACAATCAGCCATAAGGCCGCCGCAAAAATGATCCCT
Source organism: Sedimentisphaerales bacterium (assembly GCA_016930745.1). Classification (GTDB taxonomy): domain Bacteria; phylum Planctomycetota; class Phycisphaerae; order Sedimentisphaerales; family Anaerohalosphaeraceae; genus JAFGGE01. The sequence goes on along the minus strand of JAFGGE010000056.1, from coordinate 4,051 downwards.
AACTGTCCCTGTCGGAGCGTTTTGGCCGCCAGTGTCCGCTGGACGATGAATTGATTTAATCCGCAGTAGTAAAAGTTCGGTATCCACAATCCGATGACCAGCACCGTCCATGGCATTTCCGGGTGGTTGGACGGGAGCACCATATGCAATCGATCCGCATTGGCGTCCAGAAACGGACGGATTCCGCCGATCTCCCGAAAACCCAGGATCATCGTCAGTAGTCCGCCCAGCAACAGAGCCGAGCCCTGAAACAGGTCGGCGACCGCCACGGCCTTGAGGCCGCCCCAGGCCGTGTACAAGGTCGCCAGCAGGCCGATCAGCCATGCCGCCATCGTCAGATCCATGTCGAAGATCCTGTGCAGCGTTAGGGCCCCGGAATAGATCACGGCGGCCAGCAGGACAAAGACGTAAATCACCACGGTATAGAACGCCATGATCCCACGGGTCAGCGGGCTGTAGCGATACTCCAGATATTCCGGCATGGTGTAAATGCCGGCACGAAGAAAACGCGGAAGGAAGAAGATCGCGACAAATACAATCGTCACCGCCCCCAGAAGCTGATATCCCGAAACCGCCAGCCCGACATTTCCGGCCCCGGCCCCGCTCATCCCCACAAACTGCTCGGTCGAAAGGTTGGCGGCGACAATGGAGAAGCCGATCAAGTACCACTTGAGGTTCCGCCCGGCCAGAAAATAATCCTCGCTGGTTCGTTCCCGACGGCTCTTGAACATGCTGGTGGCGATCACAAGTCCGAAAAAGATCACAAATACGATCACATCGGATAGCGAAAGTTCCATATTTATCCTTTCCTTGCATCCCGCAGGGCGTCGAGCATGGCCAGAACGTTTTTCACCGGCGTCTTGGCCTGGATGTTATGAATGGTGTTAAACACAAAGCCGCCTTTTTTATTAAACACCTCAATCCTTCGACGAGTTTGATCATACACTTGTTCGGGCGTGCCAAAGGGCAGGATTTGCTGTGTATCTACTCCTCCTCCCCAGAAGGTTACGTGATCCCCGAATTCGCATTTCAGTTTTTCGGCGTCCATCCCAGTGGCCGAACATTGAACGGGATTGAGAATATCAAAGCCGGCCTCGATAAAGTCCGGGATCAGATCGATCACGCTGCCGCAGGAGTGAATGAATGTTTTCCAGTGGGTATTGGCATGCACAAAGTCGTTAAGCGTCTTGTGGAACGGCTTGTACAGGTCACGATAGGCCGCAGGGGAGATAAACAAACCCCGCTGTGTGCCGAAATCCGTCCCGGTCAGGAATACCGCCTGCACCTTATCGCCCAGCGCCCTGGCCAGCGTCTCCAGGTTTGCCAGGGCGATCTGGCATTGTCCTTCAAATACCTTGTATACATAATCCCGCCGCAGGGCCGTCGAAATATACCATTCCTCCACATCCCGAATGCCTTTGACGTGTTTCCTCCAGCAGGCCGGCACCAGGGCGATATCGCCAAACGCGGTCCCCGGCGCCGACAGGATAGCGCCTTTTCCCCGTGCCGCGGCGGCCTCGGCCTGCCTTATATAATGAGCGACGTCCTGCTGTGTCAGCGGACCGAATTCTTCCAGGTTGTCGGCCGGGTCCAGTTTGTCCTCGAAGATCGGTTCCTGCCGTTTCATGGCGTCGAAGTAATACCCGTCTTTGGGCATGTGCCCGCTTGGCGGGACGGAAGTATCGCCTTCCGGATAGATATAGTACCCGCCCGCTCCGTCGTCGGTAAGGTTAAACTCTTCCGGCACGAGGACCTCGGTTCCATCAAACAAAGTAAACGGTTTCCAATCCTTGTTCTCAAATCCGAACATGGTCTTTCGGCCCATTACCGGCATCACGTCGATTCCCAGAGCATCGGCCAGCGTATCGTCAATTTCACCCAGCATTTGATAGGGTTCGCTGACCTTGACGAGGAATTCTTTTTCTCCCAGTAGAGCCCGGCGGAGTCCCGCGACCACGCTGACGTTGATCCCCGTTACATGTGTGGCTCCGAAATCGACGCATACCCCGTCCATCGGTTGATGCGCAAGAGTCGTCTGTAACCGTTGCCGAGACGTACCTGTCATTTCCATTCTCCCAACTCGAACCGTTATTTTCCGCGGGCATTATAGACGGATGCCTATGACTTGTGAATCGAATTCCCCCCGGCGTCCTTGGGTATTTATCCATGCAGTAATTTGTCCACGAGGACTATCGCCTGTGCTCTGTTTGTGGCATGTGTGAGCGATTGAAGAAGTTGTGTCTGCCGATCGGTGAATACTATTGGTTCCTTCGGATCAAATTCCAATACTTCCATGATATGTCGAATGGCCTCGACCAATTCCTTAGTGCCGGTTTTCTGTTTGGCGCTGATCCGTACAACGGAAGCGTGTTTCAGTTCGATATCCTCTTTGTCAATACGGCATCCCAAGTCGATTTTATTGAGCACAACCAGGGTTGGTTTATGGCGGAGAAAAGAGGGATCGAATGGTTTCCAGAGTCGGCTTGCGTCCAAAACCAGCAGGATCAGGTCTGCCTGTTGAATTATGTTCCGGGTCTGTTGCTGTGCCGCCGATTCGATCGGATCGACCGCCGCCAGGCTCGGATCCAGACCTGCCGTATCGAACAACTCCAGCCGTAGAGATGGGATGCGACAGGTCGCTGTCACATAATCGCGTGTCGTTCCGGCCGTCTCGGTCACAATCGCCAGCTCCCGACCGGCCAGGGCGTTGAGCAGGGTGCTCTTGCCGCTGTTGGGCGGTCCGACGATAGCCGTTTTACAGCCATGAAGGATCCGGGCGGCGATGCGACCTCGCTGCAGAATCCGATTGCCCTGTAGACAAAGTTGGGCAAAATCGATTGTGTCGATTCGTGCGAGCGCCTCAGCGCACCAGGCTGTGAGTCCCCCGTGAATCTGCCCGGCCAGAATCTTTACCCCTTCGATGGTAACGCTTTTAAGCTGTTCGATTTGAGCCTCGGCGGCGATCCGGTTCGGCACGGAGGGGCGGATTTGTTCGGCCAGAATCGGTTCATATTCGCTCAGGCGGGCTCCCTGCCGCTGCAGCAGCTCCATAATCGCTTCGATGATCAGCGGATTGCCATGGCAATGCACGGCCAGAATATGGTGTTCCTGGATGCCCACGACGACCTGGTCGATCACACGGTCGCCGTCCACAATATGCCCTGTAAGAATAGTTCCTGCATTCCAGTCGACAGGATGGCCCGCTGCAGGCAGGAACAGGGATTTTATCAAACTAAGGGCATCCGCCCCAAACAGCTTAATCGTCGCAATAGCGGCGGCCTCCTTGCCGGTCGTTAGACAGGCCCTACAATCCCGGTTGGAAGAGGTCATTTTATGGTTTCCTGCGCAGAATGAACTTTCGGGATCGACATACCTACCGATAAAGCCCATGTGCGGATTTTCTGCCATAATTGCTCTGTTCGTTCCGGTTGTTCGGAGGCCAGGTTTCTGGTTTCGCCCGGATCGTTTTTGAGATTGTAGAGATGGGCATCCGTCCGATCCGGATGGATCAGCAGTTTCCAATCACCGTCGCGCACCGCCAGGGGAGGGCTGATAAAGGAAGGATTGCCCGGTTTGAGCCTGGCGTAGGGAGGGCCGTATTGCCAGAAAATCGGTTCGGACCGTCGTATCAACCTGCCGAGCAACGCCTCATGCATGGCCTGTCCATCATGTTTCACTGAAGGCGGAACAGAAACCTTGGCAAACCGACAAAATGTCGGCGACAGATCGATCCCGCACATTACGCTGGCATCGTTAGTGACGCCGGCGGGAATGGTCCCCTTCCAACGGGCGATAAACGGCATGCGAATCCCTCCTTCATACAGGCTCCACTTGCGTCCGAAAAAGGGACCGGTGAAACCGGGCGGGGTATGGCCCTTCTCATAATAACTGGGCCAGTCGGTCGGGCCGTTATCGCTGGTAAAGACAATCAGAGTTCGGTCCGAAAGATCCAGTTCATCCACGGTTTTGTAAGCGTTCGGGCAGTTTTGAATACTTGAAGTAAAAGCACGTCTGTGTCCGATAATATAGCTATGGACAAGGACGCGTATAT
>JAFGGE010000055.1 GCA_016930745.1 Sedimentisphaerales bacterium | reverse complement strand
GATCCTCGACGACCTGGAATCGACCTTCGCCAAAGAAGCTGGCGGACAGCGCCTCTCCAAAAGCAGGACCGCCGAGACGGAGGACTCGCTCTTTGTCGAGAAACACAAATCCGTCCTGGACAAACTGGCCTCCATGGATGTCAACCGCCTCACGCCCCTCGAAGCGATCAACCTGCTCAACGAGATCAAGGAAGAAATGAAGTAGACTTGTTGAAACGGTTGGACACCCACTGTCATCCCGACCGAGCGCAGCGAGCGGAGGGATCTAGGAATGCGCATGGGGAGCTGCACAAATAGAAGGAGATTCATGCGAAGGATATTTTACAGTTCCTGACAATCCCCATGTTTGCAGGAGATTCCTCACTGCGTTCGGAATGACTGTACATATTCGTTGGAATGCCAGACTCGAGCGTGCCTCTTCAGTGAAATCGAAAGATGTAGACAAACACTCTATCTGCCCGGCTCGAAGGTCGGTTTACAAAGACTTTCATTGTGACCGCGGGGAGAATTCTACCAATGCTTGCGAAGAATTATCACTCCGCCAAGAGCCAGAAGAGACAGCGTCATCGGCTCCGGTATCGGGGTAAAATCGACAGTGTTGATATGCACTCGCAGACCGATCGGTCCATCCGGATTCGCCTCACCGGCACCGTTGACCACCTGGAAACTCAAAACATGGTCGGTACCGGTAATCTCTGCTGTCACCGAAAAATCGGCAAATGTGTTGAAGCCGACCTGAGTAAAGGTGCCCGCCATGCCGTCCAGCGCGACCCCGACAACGCCGTTGTCGGCGGACTGCGTACCCGTGATCGTCAAGGTTCCGCCAATCGATGTTGTAAAGCCTGTGGAGAATTCGTAAATCGCGGTTCCATCGGTGGCTCCCGGACCATTCGTGTCGGCAGCGGGAGTAATCCATGCCGACGCCGGATCGGCTGCGTCGAGCAGCCAGGGTCCTATGGGAAATCCTCCGGCCTCTCGTGTAACGATGGCGTCCGGTCCCTGTCCTTCGGCAGCTCCGGTCCCACTGAGCGTCCAGTGCGGATCAATTGCATTATCCGCCAGGGGAATCCCACTGTCATCCACTCCTGTGTTGTACAGACCCAAGTCGGTTTGGCTAATCAGCCCCGCGGAAGCAAACGGGGATATCATGAGAACCAAAACAGATACCGCCAACCATTTTAGACCTTTCCTCATTTCGCACCCTCCAAAAAAATTCTGTTTTGTTATCCAGCCGCATTATGAGAAACAAAATGTTTCCCTATTCTTCCATAAGCAGGGTAATGTGGAATTATGCAAGTTGTCAAGAAATAAATTATTTTACTCTTCCTATTTTAACGCACACAAACAACTCCATCATCAATCCTTTTTCCGCAAGGTTTCAGATAAATTAAAATTAAGGGTATTAACAGACATGTAATCGGGCATACTGTGTCATGCCCATGCGGGTGTGGTAAGCGGCACAACCTGTCCTACCGGGCTTGTCTGCTTTGGGCTGAATCGGTGTTGCCTAAAGAATGCGTTTCAGGCCATGACCGGCGTGTAGGTGGCCCTGTGAGCGGGCTCTTCCACATTCGTCGGGTTGTCTTCCTCGCCGGGTTTGAAGGGCAGCGGTTCGGCGAACTGAACCGCGATCCGGCGCACATAGGGGCTGACTTCCTCGACGCGGCAGATGTGTGCGTTTCGGATGATATTTTCCATGTCGAACGAGTTGTTGGGGCCTTGTCGCGGAACGGAAAAACGAGCGGTAATCTCATGGCCGGTCCAGGGACATTGGTCGGCATAACAGGTGAAGGCCGCCCCGTGGCTGGACAAATCGACCATCTGACCCTGGGTCAGCTCGTGGTCGAAGTCCTCGGCAAACCAGATGGGCCAACTGTAGCGAAGTCTTTTTTCCGTACGTCGTTCCGCGTGTCTCATTTTTGTGCCTCCGATACCAACTTCTTCACGGTGGCATTGGTATCGACGCGAGGATCGGGGCACTTAACACAACTTGCCCATAATTTCGCACTGAAAGTACTGACAGGCGTGATTTTCATGGGCCAGCCGGACCAGATGGGCATTCGGAGAAAAAATGGCAGGAGAAATTTTTCCCATTAAAAACAGGCCGTCCTATAACGCTAGCAACGGAGATGGAGAACACATTCCTTAAACACGGCCGCGCGATGTTCAAAATTGCGGAACATATCATAGCTGGCGCAGGCCGGGCTGAGCAGGACCACGTCGCCGGACCGGGCGATCACAGCACATTTTTGGACGGCCTCAGGCATCGAAGCGGCCAATTCGACGTGCACCCGGGTGTCCGGATCGGCTTGATGAATCGCTTCGGCGATCTTCGGGGCGGTTTTTCCGATCAGGACCGCGGCTTTGGCATGGGAGGCGATCGCAGCGCCGAATTCGTCAAAAGGCAGATTCTTGTCATACCCCCCGGCCAGAATGATCCGCGGACATTCGAAGGCCTCCAGGGCGGCGATTGCACTGGGGGGAGTGGTGGCGATGGAATCGTCGTACCAGGTGACGCCGTTGACCGTGGCGATCGGTTCCAGACGGTGCGGAAGGGATCGGAAAGTCTCCACGGCCCGGGCGATGTGATCGTCGGGAATCGGAAAACTCTGGGTGACCTTCAAGGCCGCCGACAGGTTGGAACGGTTGGCCTTGCCCACGAGCGGAAACCGTTTGGCCAGGGAATCGGGCACATCCCGGTCCGAAAATTCCAGGCAGATTCGTCCGTTTTGGCCGTTGTAGCGCAAAAACCACCGGCTTGTCACGGGATCATCGGCATTAAAGATCGAGATGCACGGATCGTTTGGATCGGCCGGCTGGAACTGGAAGATGTTTTCTTTGGCGGCGCAATAAGCCTCGAACGTGCCGTGACGGTCCAGATGATTGGGCGTCAGATTGGTGATCAGCGCGATTTTGGGGGTCTTGCGGATGCGGGCAAGCTGCTCCAGTTGAAAGCTGCTCAGTTCCAGCACGACCATGTGATCGGGCCGGATCTCCCAGACCTCCGACAGCAGCATCCGATTGCCGATATTGCCGCCCAGCCAGACCTTGCGATAGCCGACGCCTTCGATGCCCAGACCAGCTTCGAGCAGATGGGCCGTCAGGGCGGTGGTCGTGCTCTTGCCGTTGGCTCCGGTGATCCCCACAATCGGGGCCGGACAAAGCTGAAAAAAAATCTCGATCTGCGAGGTGATATGTTTGCCGCTTTGCCGGGCCAGGGCAAGGAACGGATTGTCGGGCGGGACAGCCGGATTGACGATGATGATGTCCGGACCTTCCGACCCAAAGTCCTGTTCCCTGTGTCCGCCGAGATGGGTTTCGATGGGGCAGTCGGCCAGTTGCGCCAGGGATCCGGCCAGCGATTCGGGCCCGGCCTGATCGGCGACGATCACTTTGGCCCCTGCCCTGCAGGCAAAACGGGCCGAATCCACCCCGCCGCCGAACTGGCCCAGTCCCATGATCAGAACGGATTTGCCCTTGAAAAAGTCGATCTCCATATCGTCTTTCCTCATCGAGCGGACGGTCTGCCCGAACGGTTTTCGGTCGGATCAGTGCATCGCTTTGGCCAGTTGAATCTTTGTGCTGATAACCGCCTGTTCGATGGCTTTTTCCCAGTTGTCCCCAAACCGTTCGGCGTATTCGGGTCTTTCATAGGCGTATATGATCGAGCGGGAGGCATTGACCAGCGCCCCCCGTCCATCCGGATTGACAAAGCGCACACAGTCCTCGGGCGCAGCGCCCTGCGAACCAAGTCCCGGCACAAGAAACCAGGAGTGCGGGTATTGGGATCGCAGTTTTGAGGTTTTTTCAGGGCTTGTGCCGCCTACCACCATGCCGACATTGCTGTATCCCGTCGAGCCGAGACGTTTTTTCTCGTTGGAGATTTCCCCGACGATTTCGGCGAGTTTTTCGTACAGGGTCACGCCATTGGCGTCGGCAAAGTCCTGAATTGCCGCGGCCGAGGGATTGCTGGCACGCACCCAGACAAAAATGCCCTTGCCCTGTTCGTTGGCGATGTCGGCAAAGGGGACGATTCCTTCAGCCCCGGCAAAACCGTTTACGGTGATGGCGTCCGGCATGAGGATGTCTTCCAGGCCGGTATATTCGGGATTCTGTAGGTGGGCCAGGGCGTAGTTTTCCGCCGTATGGCCGATATCGCCTCGTTTGACGTCTCCGATCACCTCCACACCCAGATCGTCGGCCTCAGAGATCAGGGCCGAATAGGCTTCCAGGCCCTCCCAGAGATATTTTTCAAAATAGGCGATATTGATCTTGACGGCCGGCACCATCGGACCGACGATGCGCAGAACACGGGTACAAAAGTCGAAGATCGCATCCACCGCCGAACCCACATCATTCTCATCGTTCATGCGCCCGTGTTCGCGAATCTGTCGGGGCAGTTTGGCATAGACGGGATCCAGACCCACGGTAAGAATGGTGCCTTTGGTGCGTACGGCCTGACACAAACGATCTCCAAAATGATTTGCCATATTTTCCTTTCTTTACGTTCTTTTCTGATAGCCCTGCGATCCCGGGATCGTTCTTGGGGCAGGATTTCGCGCCAATATGTTCCGATTCGAAACAAAAGAGGCTTTCGTTCCTTCGGCAGCCCACTATAATCACATTCTTTGGCTTGGCAAGACCGAATGTGGAAAGCAGGCGATGATTCGACCGGGAAAAACAAAACGGCGTGTTTTTTTCTGTGCAGTTTGCATGCCGATCTGCGTTGTAGTGGCGTCGCTGACGGTCCTTTTTGTCCTGTTTACCCATACGCCGGGCAACTATCGACCCGTCCAGGCCAGCGGCAGCGAAGAAGTGAGCACCTATTTGACGCACGAGCTGGCCACCGGTTTCCACAACGGCATCGACGCCTGCGAGCCGTTCGAGATTATCGTCAGGCAGGATAAGCTGAATCAACTGATAGTGGACGGCACAAGTCTTGGCTGGAGCTGGCCCATCACTCTCCATAGCATCACATTTCATGCCCCTGTGATCCAGATCACCCCTACCGATCTAACCCTGATGGGCAAAGTGGATTTGGGAATTCCTATTATCGTAACCCTGGTCGGCCGCCCCAGGCTGACAGATAAAGGCTTTTTGGAACTGAACTTAGAAAAAGTCAAAGCCGGCGCCGTCAACATCACCGGCCTGGCCCGGAATATTGGCGGCAGCATCATGGCGGCCGAGGTCGCCAACCTGGCCCAGGATCAATGGCTAAAAGACTTATCGGACGCATTTATCCACAACGCTCCGTATGATCCGGTCTTTCCGGTACCTCCGTATGAAGTGTATATCCGATTGACCAGGGTGGAATCGTACGATCAGCGGATGATCCTGCGGTTTGAACCGGCCGGGAAGATGAAATAATTCTATAATATTACATAGGGCATGTCCCCTATCGGCATGTTTTTATTAAATCCTTTGTCAGTCGAATTTTAATTCATCCGATCTATTGACAGCCTGTATCTCGGGATTATAATACATTCGTTGAGTGGGTTTTGGACGCCGTAGAATAAGGGTGTGCAAATGCGAAAGAATAGGAAACAGAGCCGTGTACATGCTGTGTAGTGGACAGATCGCTACGCGGCTTTGCTTCTGCGCCGTGGTTTTTGGCGCGGTGTATTCTTCAGGGACGCTGCTACCGTTGTCTGTGTTGTCGGAGGGCCTGACAATGCCCGAATGATGGACACAACCCGGCATACGTGTTTTAAGGCCGGATCGATGACGGGCCGACGCGAGAAGTGGCATCCTGAAGAATGCCACTTTTTTATTGACTTGATAGGAAAACAGTAGAATGAATCAGGAACTGATCCGGATCGTAGACAACATTGCACGGGATAAGAACATCGACCGTGAGTCCATTTTCCAGGATTTGGAAGCGGCGATGGTCTCGGCGGTTCGCAAGCATTTTGGCCCCGACTACGCCGACAGCGAGATCCATGTCTCGATCGATCGCCAGAAGGGTTCGATCAAGGCCTTCCTGAATGGGGAAGAGATTGATATTCAGCGTCTGGGCCGGATCCCCGCACAAACGGCCAAACAGGTGATGATTCAAAAACTCCGCGCCGACGAGAGGGACAGCATTTATGCCGAATATGTCAAACGAAAAGGCGAGATCGTAAACGGCGTGGCCGGGCGATACGAAGGGGGCACCCTGATCGTCAATCTCAGCAACCGGGTGGAAGCGATCATGCCCAAAAGCGAGCAGATCACCGGGGAAACCCACCATCCCGGCGAACGCATTCGGGCGTTAATCCTGGATGTGCGAGAGGCCAGCAGCCAGGTCAAGATTGTTCTGTCCAGAACGCATCCGGATTTGATAAAACGGTTGTTTGAACTGGAAGTGCCCGAAGTGGCCGAGGGAATCATTGAGATCAAGGCCCTGGCCCGCGAAGCGGGATATCGCACCAAGATCGCTGTCGATTCCCACGACGACAAAGTGGATGCGGTCGGCGCCTGTGTAGGGGTTCGCGGCAGCCGGATTCGCAATATCGTGGACGAACTGGGGGGGGAGAAAATCGACATCGTGCGTTGGAGCGATTCTTCTCAAACACTGATCACCAACGGACTCAAGCCGGCCGAGGTCAGTGAAATCGCCATCTGTTTTGAACTGGGCAGGGCCACGGTCGTGGTCACGGAAGATCAGCTCAGTCTGGCGATCGGCAAGCACGGGCAGAATGTCCGTCTGGCTGCCCGTTTGACGGGATGGGATATCGACATCCTGACGCCAAACGAATACAACAAGGAAGTCGAGCGTCTTACCAACTGCATCAAACGGATCGAGGGAGTCAGCGATAAGCTGGTGGATCAGTTGATTGCGTTGGGAATTATATCCGTTCTGGACCTGGAAGAAGTGGGCTTTGAGCCGCTGGTGACCGAATTGGGCCTGGAGGAAACGGTGGCTACCCGAGTGGTCGCTACCGCCGAGCAGGAAGCCAAGGAAGTCGCCGCCGAGCGAGCCAAGAAACAGGCGGAAAATATCATGGAGCAAGAACAGCAAAAAGAGATCGAGCAGCAGGCCGAATAATCCGGTCCGACCCTTCGGCTGCCGCCGACCTGATGTTGTGGGAGAGTCCATTTGGCCAAGACCACAAGAGTACATTTGTTAGCCAAAGAGCTGGGCGTTAACAGCAAGGCCATCATCGACAAGTGTCAGGCGGAAAACCTTGACATCAAGAATCACATGTCGACCATTTCGGCCGGCCTGGCGGCCACGATTCGCGAGTGGTTCAGCGAAGGGGAACATTCCACGACAGTGGAGGAAGCCGACCGCGTTGACCTGACAAAGGTTCGCGTGCGGAAAAAGAAAAAGAAACCCGTCCAGGAAACCGAGCCCGCAGCAGGGGAGCAGACGATCCCTGTCGAAGAAGCCGAAGCAGTAGTATCCGAAGTTGCCATCCCTTCCCAGATCGAAGAGCCCGTTGCTCCGACGGTGTCGGCAGAAACGGCCGGACCTGAGATCGGCGCTGTTGCCGTCGCGGAATCCCAGGAAGGTCCTGTTGCGGAGGCGCCGTTGGCCGAACCGGAATCCAGGCCGACCGAGACGCCAAAGATCGAAGAGAAACAAATCGAACCGATCCGCCCCAAGCCGGTGATACACAGGCCGGAAAAACCCAAAAATATCAAGCCTGCCGGGCCGATGCTCGAAAAGCCCAAGCCGGCCCAGGTCAGCGGCCCACGGATCGTCCGAGTCGAATCGGTAGAGCCCGATGCGCTGGAGCCGCGAAGACCCCGTTCGGGCCCCGGCCGCCGTCCACGCTACGAACAGCCGATTTCCGAGCCGTTAATGCCGGTCAAGGAGGCGGCTTCCGAAACCGGCAAAAAACACCGCGATAAAACGCACGGACGGCGTAAAGAAACGCCCGATGAAACCGTATCGGAGCGCAAGCGAAGCGCGCAGCGTCGTATGATGCGCGAGCGGGATCTGGAAGACCGCCGAGCCCGTCTGGCCGCGGCCGGCGGAACCACCCTTCGCGGCAGACCCTCGCGGCGAATCGAGGCCAAAAAAGGCATTGAAGCCGCACTCCATCGGCCTGAAAAAGCCGTCATCAGCGAGCCGATCACGGTCAAAGATCTTTCCGCGGCGCTGGCCGCCAAGACGGCCGAAATTATCGCCAAGCTGCTGGAACAGGGAGTCATGGCGACCGCCAATCAGGTCATTGCCACGGAGGTGGCCGAGATGATCGCGCTGGAGATGGGCACCGAACTGATCGTGGAGCGCAAGCAGCTTCTGTGGGAAAGGATCGACCAGGAATTCCGGGAGCGTCCGCGAAAGCAGCTGATCCGCCGTTCTCCCGTGGTGGCGATGCTGGGGCATGTGGACCACGGAAAAACGTCGCTGCTGGATAAGATTCGTCGAACCAGCGTCGCGGCCGGAGAAGCCGGCGGAATCACGCAGCACATCGGCGCCTATCAGGTGGAGCTGCACGGGAAAAAAGTGACCTTTTTAGACACTCCGGGCCACGAGGCGTTCACTGCCATGCGGGCCCGCGGCGCCAATATGACGGATGTGGTGGTTCTGGTCGTGGCCGCCGACGACGGTCTGATGCCGCAAACCATTGAGGCGATTCATCACGCCAAAGCGGCCGGGGTAAATCTGATTGTCGCCCTCAACAAGATCGACCTGCCGGGCGTGGATATCAACCGGATTTACGGCCAGTTGTCCGAGCACGAACTGACTCCGACCGAGTGGGGCGGCCAAACGGAAGTGGTCAAGACCAGCGCCGTCACCGGCGCAGGGATCGAGGATCTGATCGATCATATCGACTACATCGCCGAATTGAAAAACTTCCAGGCCGATCCGAGCCTTCCGGCGACCGGCTGGGTGGTGGAAGCCAAGCGAACCAGCGCCTTCGGCGCCGTAGCGACGCTTCTCCTGAAGGAAGGCAAGCTCGAAAAAGG
>JAFGGE010000054.1 GCA_016930745.1 Sedimentisphaerales bacterium | reverse complement strand
CCAGCTCGCGCACATTGCCCGGCCAGTCGTAGCGCTGCAGATGCAGCAGGGCTTCTTCCGTCAAATCCGTTCCCCGCCGCCGGTGCACATCGCAGAACTGCCGGATAAAGTGCCGGGCCAGCAACGGCACATCCCCGATCCGCTGGGCCAGCGGGGGGATGTCAATGCTGACTACATTGATGCGATAATACAGGTCTTCCCGGAACTGCCCGTCCCGGACGGCCTTCTTTAAGTCGGCGTTGGAAGCCAGGATGATCCGTGTGTCCACGGTGATCGTCTTGTTGCTGCCGACCGGCTCGAACTGCCGATCCTGCAGCGCCCGCAGCAGCTTGACCTGCATGCCCGGACTGGCCGTGGAAACCTCATCCAGAAAAATCGTCCCGCCGTCGGCGGCCAGGAATTTACCCTCTTTGGACCGGACGGCTCCGGTAAAAGCTCCTTTGACGTGTCCGAACAATTCGCTTTCCAGCAGGCTTTCCGGCAGGGCCCCGCAACTGACTTCCACGAACGGTTTTTCCCGGCGGCCGGAACGGTAATGGATCGCCCGGGCCAGCATGCTCTTGCCCGTGCCGGATGGGCCAGTCATCAGGATCGTCGTCTGGCTGTCGGCGACCGCTTCGATCAGTTCAAAAATCCGCGCCATTTTATAATCCTGGCTCAGAACGCTTTCCATGCTGTACTTCTGCTGGAGCCGGCTGCGAAGGTTGCGATTTTCCGTGAGCAGAGACTGCTGCTGCAGGGCCCGACCGATCGCCAGGCGGAGGTCGTCGTCCACGATCGGCTTGGTCAGATAGTCATACGCCCCGAGCTTGATCGCCTCGACCGCGCTTTCGATGGTTCCGTAACCGGTGATCAGGATGACCACGGTTTCCGGATGGCGCTCGCGAATCCGGCGCAGCAGGGCGAATCCGTCCGTATCCGGAAGGTTCACATCGGTAATCGCCAGCGCGAAGGGATGACGTTCCATTGCCTCCACCGCCTGGGTGAAGGTGGACGCTCCGACAGGCCAGTAGCCCTCCATCCGAAGAAATTCGCACAAGGAGTCCAGAATGATCCGGTCATCATCGACGACAAGGATATTGGCTTTACTCATGGCGGGTGGCTCCTCGCTCCGGGCCGGATGCCAAAGAACGCGGCAGTTGGACCGTGAATGTGCTGCCGCCATCGGGATTGTTGACGGCGATGATGCGGCCGCCGAGCTTGCCGATCAGATCGCGGCTGATCGCCAAGCCCAGCCCCGTGCCGTGTCCGTCGGGCTTGGTGGTATAAAAAGGCTGAAAGAGTTTGTCGCCATCCTCCGGGGCAAAACCATATCCGGAATCTCGAAAAGAAACGGTCCGAAAGAATGGATCGGCTTGTATTGAAATGGCGAGCTTTCCTTGACCGTCCATTGCGTCGATCGCGTTCTTGATGAGATTGATAAAGACCTGGGTCAGGCCGGCGGCCGGATATCGGGCGGTCTCTTGTGTTTGCCGGTCCAGCGTGATTTCCATGCCCTCGGTTATCGGCTGCAGAGTGCGTAGGGCCTGATGGAGGATTTCGTCGAGTGTCGCCGTTTCCGGGCCGGCTTTGATGCTGCGCGTATAGGTCAATAATTGGCGTGTAATCCGGACCATTCGCATCAGGCCGTCCCGGCTTTGTCGGAGATACTCCAGGGCCTTCTCCGTTTCTCCCTGCTCCATGACACGAATCGCCAGATTCAGATAACGTAATATCCCATCGAGCGGATTATTCAGCTCGTGAGCCACTGTGCCGGCCATACGACCCAGAGCGGCCAGTTGATGGGTATGTTCCTCCGATATGGATTCGGAAGGATTCATGTCACCCGTTTTTTCCGGGAAAAGATTATCATCTGTGGTTGCCATCCTTCCTATATTAACATTTTGGCTGATAAAAAGCAATATGGATGTTGACAAACTGAAACATTGTTCTTGAAACCGGTCAGCAAGCTTCTATCCTTGTTGTCATTGGGCAACAACTGATGCTGTTTCGCTTCATTGATCAAGATCCCCAAAGAGGCTTTGCGTGACTTAAGGTCCTATAAGATCAGTCTCGCAGGAAACTTATGTCGTTTTATCAGGACAGCGTTTCGGACTCGGCTAAAGTGGTATAAGGTTTGCGTACTTAACCCATGCTACGAGGGGAGCGGGAACATGGGCCAGAAAACGGACAGGAGGGCTCACAGACGGCTCGATTTGCGTCTGGCGGTTCTGTGCCGAAGGGTGGGCGCAGTGGTGGAAAGACCCTATACAGGAAATACCCTCAATATCAGCCCTGACGGGGCCCTGTTGCAGATCAGCGGGAGGAAATTTTACGAAGGGGAGCTGTTGCACATCGATATCGCCATTCCCCCCGCCAAAGAACTGTTGAAGAATGGCGGTCGGTTTTCCACACAAGCCCAGGTTGTGCGGATCGACACAATCGAATCCCCCCGTCATCCCAGGGGATCCGTGGGAACAGAGCAAATCGCCGTACAGTTCTGTCATCCTCCCCATCTGCAGATGTAGACATTTCTTTCCGGTTCAAGTACAATCCCGTTTATGAAGCGGGTTAACGAAATAGGTTCGTTTCTTGTTCTGGGCATTGTTGTTGTTTGGCTCATCGGTTGTGGTCCGGTTGAGCCTGTGCCGCAGAACCGGCTGCAAAGGCGGCTGAAAATCGGCGACCTGGCGCCTTCCGATCCGATACAACTGCCCGAACAGGTGACATTTCAGATCGCAAGCCTGGAGATCGACGCCGAACATATCGACCTCCTTCAGGAAGCCATTACAGAATTGCATAACGAACCGTTGCGTTTTGCCAGTATGCAGGCCTTCCTGAACAGCGGTTTTTCCGCGGGATTCGGACAGGCGGGCGACTGGGGCGTATTTACCGCAAAAATGGATGCGGCCAGGCCCCGGCAGATCTATCTGAATACTCTGGTTTGTCTCGACGACAAGGGGCTCGATATAGCCTCCAGACAGTTGGTTGAATCGCAGACCGTGATTTATAAAGACGCCGGCGGAGCGGTCCAGGAAGTTATTTTGGAACCGGGACAGGCCGCCTGGTCCATTCGAAGCCGACCGATTCCGGACATGCCGGGTGTCGCCGAAACAACGATTCAGGCGGTGTATCGAGAGCGAACCGACATTACATCTGCCCGCCTGGCTCGCACCATAGATGTCAAGCAAACGGTTTTGGGGCCGACAACGTTTTCGATAAAAATCAGCCCCGGCCAATTTCTGGTCCTTTCCCCCCATTCCATCGATGAGCTGCCCCAATCTCTGGCTCATCTTCTTTTTCCCCATCCTCGCGACGCCAAAGCGATTCGATTTTATCTGATTTTTTGCACCCGGGTGGGAAGATGACCAGGCAGGAGGAATCGTATGCGCGTCCCACTGTCGTAGTCACGGCAGCCTCCTGTTATGGCCCAAAGACCCTGTCAGAAGCCATCGAGAGACAAATTATACTGGCATTTCCGGAGGGGATACCGATTCGCAAAGGGGATCGGGTTTTGATCAAGCCCAATCTGATCGTTCCCCGTGTTCCGGAGTCCGCCGTCCAGACCCATCCGGCGGTTATTCTTGCTGTCGCCGGACTTTTGCTGGATCAGGGCGCCCGGCCGTTTGTGGCCGATTCGCCCGGCTGGGGCAGCCTGCAATCCTGCATCCATGCCCTGCAACTGGATGAATCCTTGCGTCGGCTGGGCGTTCCCTATTATGCACTGGACAAGCCGGTAGTGCGCGAATTGCCGGATTGTAGAGGAATGCGCCTTGCTGTCAGCGGCAGGGCCCTGGAGGCCGACGCGATCATCAATCTTCCCAAGTTCAAGGCCCACCAGCAGCTTGGGGCTACCTTTGCCATCAAGAACATGTTTGGATGTGTCCCGGGCAAACGAAAGGCCTGGTGGCACTTTGCCAAAGGAAAAAGCTATACCGATTTCTGCTCAATGCTGATCGGTATCTATCGCCTCTTTTCCCCGATTGTTACTATAATCGACGGCGTTGTGGCCATGGAAGGCATGGGGCCGATCAACGGAAGTCCAAGACCGTTGGGCGTGCTGGTGGGGGGATGCGATCCGGTGGCCTGTGAGTTGGCATGTTGTCATATCGCCGGTTTTGATCCGATGGATCTGCCGATCCTGCGGCGGGCTCGGGAAATCAATTTCGGTCCGGCGACAATCGAGCAGATCAATGTGCTGGGCGATCCGCTGGATTCGTTTCTTTGTGCCGATTTCGAACCGGCCCGGCAGACCCTTCTGGAATTTTCGCTGGGCCGGGTTTGTCGAAGCGTTACCAGACAATCTCTGCATTTGCTAAAGGGATTCATAGGGCAATATAAAGTGGAAAAAGGAAAGGAGAAAGCGTGAATACGAAAGTAGAGTACCGGTTGACAGGATGGATTTTCCTCGTTGTAATTTATTCATCCTCTTGCTGTCTTGCCTCACTGGCCGATCTGGCCCGTCCCATGCAGGGCCGAAGCATGCGCGAAAGTTCCACCCATCGGCTCGGACCGGACGGCAAGTTCGATCCGATGGGCAAGCCCGATCCCGACAGCAACTGGGACAATAAGAACGTAGCGCCCGGCGAAACGAAGGTGCTCATGGATCGATCCGGTCCCGGCATCATCACGCATATCTGGCTGACCTTCCTGGGTCCGGAGCCGCAGGACTGGGCTAAAGACGGTTCGGCCAATCATCAGGAGATGCTGCTGCGGATGTATTGGGACAAGGAGGCCAAACCCTCCGTCGAAGCGCCTGTAGGCGACTTTTTCGCTTGCGGATTCGGCAAGCGAAGCGAGGTGATCTCGTCGCCGGTCATCGTCGAGGATGCCGATTCGTACAACTGCTTCTGGCACATGCCGTTTCGCAAGCATGCCCGTATCGAGATCGTTAACCAGAGCGAAAAACCGATCAGCCTTCTTTATTACAACATCGACTGGGTCCAGACCAAAACGATATCCAAAGACATCCCCTATTTCTATGCCCAGTACCGGCAGGAATATCCTGTTGAGCAGGGTAAAGATTATCTGATCCTTGATACAAAGGGCAAGGGCCATTTTATCGGGATGGTCCTGAGCGTTCGCACGCGCAGCCCGTCCTGGTTCGGCGAAGGAGATGAGAAAATCTATATCGACGGCGAAAAAGACGCCTCCATCTGGGGTACGGGCACCGAGGACTATTTTCTGTCGGCCTGGGGGCTCAAAACGACCACAACCCCATACTTTGGGGTGACCTATTTCGACCAGTGGGGCATCGTGGGGGGCCATACCTGCGCCTATCGCTGGCACGTCCAGGACCCGATCGTCTTCAACAAGAGCATTCGTGTGACCATCGAACATTTCGGGTGGATCTCCCCGGATGAGAATCCCGAGTACAAGACCCACAGCTGGAACGAGCGGCAGGACGATTATTCCTCCGTGGCGTTCTGGTATCAGACCGGGAAATCCACCTTTGAGGCTCAAACGCCGCATGCGAAAGAACGGACACTTCCGAATCTGGATCGCATCATGTACGCCCATGTGATAACCGATCCCGAAAACCACGGCGCAGGCGAGACGGCGGTACAGAAGCTGGATCAGTACGAACAGCCGCAACTGCTGTATAAGCCCGCCGGACAGACGGATGCCTGGCTGGAAATCCCATTTGAGGTCGAAACCAAGGAGCCCAAACGATTGCTTCTAACACTCACCACCAGCTATGACTTTGGCATCTATCAGGCATACCTCAACGGCGTCAAATTGGGCGGGCCGGAGGATTTGTACAGCAGGGACGTCGATTCCCGCGAGGTGCACCTGCTGGATTTCTGGCCGGAGCCGGGCCAATATACCCTTCGGTTGGAGTGTGTCGGCAAAAACGCCCTGTCGAAGGGCTACTACCTGGGGATCGAATCGGTCCGCCTGCGCCAGCGGCGACCGCGCGTGATCGACTATGGGCACGAAAAAGACAGGGACTGGAAGGACAAACCCGTCTTGTATCGATGAGAAAAAGGGCACCGAAGATCGTAGGAACAATCAATTAAAAAGCGGGATCAATAGGAGTTTGCGAACATGATCGGCAAAATCGAACGCCTTCCGCTTCGCGAAGTCTGGAAACATGAAGCACTCGACTTCACGACGTGGCTGCAAGAGAATATCGAAGTGCTTAACGAGACTCTGGATACCAATCTTTCGAATGCCGAACGAGAACGGACAGCGGGCAGTTTCAGTGTCGATCTCGTGGCAGAAGATGACAAGGGCAATCCGGTCATCATTGAAAACCAGCTTGAAAAAAGCAATCATGATCATTTGGGCAAGCTGGTTACCTATCTGACAGCCATCGGCGCCAAGACAGCCATCTGGATTGTGGCCGATCCCCGGCCAGAGCATGTCAACGCCATTTCCTGGCTGAATGAATCCAGTTCGGCCTCCTTTTACCTGATGAAATTGGAGGCGATACGGATTGGCGATTCGAAACCGGCGCCGCTGCTGACGCTGATCGTTGGTCCCAGCGAGGAGGCGATTGATGTCGGCAAGACCAAACAGGAAATGGCAGAGCGATATGACATCCGCAAACGGTTTTGGACTAATCTTCTGGAATTGGCCAAAACAAAAACCAAACTTCATGCGACGATCAGTCCCAGTGAATATAGCTGGATCGGCGTAGGAGCAGGTCTGCGGGGACTTGGGCTTAATTATACGGTTACCAAACATGCTTCGGTAGTGGAGCTTTATATTGACCGGGGCAAGGAAAGTGATGAGGAGAATTTACAGCTTTTCCAGCAATTGTACGGACATAAGGAGGAGATTGAGAAAAGTTTCGGGGAACCGTTGGAGTGGCAGCCGTTGGAAGGCAGGCGGGCTTGCCGTATCCGGAAACTTTTTGAACTTGGCGGCTATCGGGATGAGGAGGAGAAATGGCCTCAGATCCACGAAGCGATGGTGGATGCTATGATTCGGTTCGAAAAAGCTTTACGACCTTATATTAAGGTAATCAAAATTTAATTCATTAGGAGAAATCAGAGTCAGGAATATTGTCAGGGAGTTTCTTCGGGATTGTCGAATTCGAATTTGTAGCCGATTTCTCGGATGGTTTTAACGAAGGTGGGATGGTGCCGATCCGGCTCGATCTTGGCCCGCAGGGTATTGACGAACCGGTCGATCGTGCGGGTCGTGACAAAACAGTCGTATCCCCAGACGTGGTTGAGGATTTCATCCCGGGTCAGGGCCCGGCCGGGCCGCTGGAGGAAATATTCCAGCAGGTTAAATTCTTTCGGCGACAGGTCCACTACCTTGCCATTACGCGTCAGGACCCTGGCCTCGACATCCAGCCGGCAATCGCCGAATGTGTATACTTTGGGCGTCTCTTCCCGCCGCCGCCGCAGGAAGGCATTGGCCCGCGCCAGAAGCTCCTTGATGCTGAACGGCTTGGTTACATAATCATCTGCGCCGAGGTTGAGCCCCAGCACAATATCCGACTCCTGCCCCTTGGCCGTCAGCATGATGATCGGCATATCCAGCTTCTGCTCGCGGATCAGTCGGCAGATCTCGTAGCCGTTGATCCTGGGCAGCATGATGTCCAGCAGGATCAGATCAGGTTTGCTGTCCAGGGCAGCGCTGAGGCCGGTTTCGCCATCGGTCGCCGTGAGGACAGAATAGCCCTGGTACTCAAAGTTGTCCTTGAGGCCCCGCAGCATTGTCGGATCATCTTCAATAATCAGTATGGTTTCCATGGCGGCCTCTATGCGGTAGGAATTCGAATCCGGAAGGCACTGCCTTTGCCCGGTTCGCTGACGACCTCGATCCGGCCGTGGTGGGCGTCGACGATGAACTTGACAATGCTCAGTCCCAGGCCGCAGCCCTCGGCGGTTCGGCTCAACGTCTGATCGGCCTGGTAGAATCGGCCGAAAATCCGCTTCACAACCCGCGGCGTCATCCCCCGGCCGTTGTCGTGCACCTCAAAACACACGGCCTGGCCGTCGGGAATCACTTGCAGGGAAATCTGCTTGTTGTCCCCGGAATATTTATAAGCATTGTCCAGCAGATTTACCAAGACTGTCACCATCGCATCGGGATCGGCCTGCACATCGGGAATTTTCTCGGCAATCTGTAAAGTAAAGTCCACGCTTGTCTGCTCGAACCGCCCGCGGACCGCTTCGGCGGCCTCTCTGGCAATCGATGCTGCATCGGTTGTACGGATCTCAAACGCGTGCTTGTTTCGCTCCATCCGGGAGAAACTCAGGAAATTGTCGATCAGGCGGCTAAGACGCTTGTTTTCGCCAGCTACCAGTTCCAGATACTCTCGCACCTGCTGCTGATCCTTGTATCGGCCCTCCAGCAGCGTATCGACCAACATCCGCATCGAGGCCAGCGGGGTTTTCAGTTCGTGTGTCACCGTCGCGATAAAATCATTCTTCAGGCGGTTCACCCTAGCCTGCCGCGCGAAGGTTTGTCCGGCCAACCCGCCGGTTACTAGGACCATGGCTATGACCAGAATGCCGCCCCAGATGTAAAGGGCGATCTGCCGTTCGGCGGCCTTGTCGAACAGCTCGCTTTCTTCCGAAAACAGTTCGATGGTCCAGTTGGGAAAATGGCGGCTGATCGGAGACGATAAAAACGCTTTGGTCTTGCTTTGGTCGTGGCCGACGATAACAACTCCTGTATTGTCGAGGATACGGTATTGCAGTTCTTTTCGAAATCGATGCAATTGATCACGATAAATTTCCAGCTTGTGCCGAATGCTCTCTTTGTCATGCAAAACAAGAATCGTACGGCCGGAAAGACGATACCAAACAGAAAAGGTCTCCTGGGGCAGATCGATTCGGCGAACTTGTTGGTGCGGCCAGTCCCTAAAGGACGCGGCGGAAGAGAATTTCCGGACAGCCTCAAGGCTTCGTGTTTCCATCGATACATATCGCCGGGCCTGATCACGCTGATTCTCGTCCATTTGTGATTCGTCGGATTCCAAAATAGGAGCTAGCAGCAGCAGTCTCGTCTCGGAATCCATCGGCAGATAATCCGGCTTTTGAGGATCGTAGGTCAGCGCTGTATGGATCAATGTTTTCCATGCCGATCCTGGAGCGATGTCTTGGGCCTGTTGGCTCAAATCGACCAGCAGCATCCGCGCCTGGGCCATCAGATTGGCCGTCTCAACTGTGCCGACATCGGTTCGGCCTGGCTCGGTAAACTGTCGGCACAAAGCCACGGCCTCGGTTTTAAGCCCCATGTTCCACAGACAGCGCACCTTGCCGATCAGGGCCTGCACTTTTATCTCGGTTTGCTCGCTCTGCTCGGAAATGCGATGGTATTCCTGCAGGGCATAGGAATAATCTTTCCATCTGTATTCCATGTCCTGGGCCAGGCGAAGAGCAGGAATCGATTCTACGTCTGATTCCATAGGCTTCAGGCGAGGATAAACCACCTCCCCGTTTGCATTGTAGATCACGGCCCCGGCGCTTTGTGGGAGGGATTGATCTTGTCCTTCCGCTTGCGTCAGTATTTGAAAAAGAAGATCTTCCGAGAGCGGCTCCTGCCGTGCGAGCCAATCCAGTTCATTTTGCCATATATCATTGTCGATCGTCTCGGCAATGCGTTTGACTTCCCCTTCATACAGGTCCACAAGTTTTTGCCGCACCGCCAGCCGTTCATTGCGCACCGCTTGTGTCATGAACCATAATAAACAAACGGTGGGCAGAATCACCACTGTGGCCAGCAGCAACACTACCCACCCAAGCTGGGTGCCGGATTGGTGTCCAAACTGATTTTTCAATCGGATCTCCGTGAGTCGGATAAAGGGCAGCCCCGGTACTCCGGGACTGCCCACACGATATCAATTTTCCTGCATGGCGGCCTTCAGTTTTTCCTGCAACACCTTGGCTTCCTGCCCGTCAGGCTCCACCCGCAACCACATTTGCATATACTTTTGGGCCTGATCGTACTGTTTCTGTTCCATATAGGTCGTTACCAGACCGTTGAGAGCGGCCGTAGCTCCGGGTTGTGCGGCTATGGCTGTCTTCCAATATTTCAGCGCCTCGTCGATATTGTTCTGGCCTTTGGCGATCCATCCGAGCCCATTGAGAGCGGCCGAGTGTTTCGGATCCAGGGCGATGCATTTTTCGAAGGCCTCTTTGGCGGCCACGGGTTTGCCCTGGTTAAACTGCGACCAGCCCAATCCATTCCAGGCAGCAGTATACGTATCATCCTTCTCGACAGCGATCTGGAATTGCTGTTCCGCTTCGGCAAACTTCCGCTGTCCCCAGAGCTGCCAGCCGGTGGTACTATATTTTTCAGCGGCTTTGGTGTCTCTTGCACCTGTTCCTTGAGATGCTGTTCCGGGGGCGGAAACGATGGCGCGAATCATCCACTCGCCTTCGGCAAACGGTCGAAATTCCTGTCCGGGAAGGCCGGTAAAGCTCTTGCCGCTTCCCTGGCCGTCATAATGAACATACACACCCTTGGTCCGTTCCGGGTTGAAACCTGCGCACAGGACGAATGTCCCGGGCAGGGTGGTCGGACTGACTCGCAATGTAACCCAGCGAGGATCAGTACGCGTGAAACTGCTGTAGGGAAACGGGTATGTCTGGAGAATATTGAACTTTTCATCACAAAGCCAGACATAGAAATTCTCACTGGGCGGCTGGGGTGAACCATAGCGAGAACCATAGATCCGAACGCCCCGTAAAACACATCCGTCGGCCGGACTTTCCAGCCGAACGGCGTGGCCGCTTCCGCTGATGCTTCGTTTTCCTGCCTGTTTGCCGTCGTCAACGGCCAATTCCTTTACGTTGCCGCCTTGCATTGCCTGGGCGTTACGGGCGGCTTGTCGAATGTAGGCCGTCACTTCGTCATTCACCCGTTTGGCGCGGGCCAGAAGATCGTCCGGAATCGGTGTCGGATTTCCAGCCGCATCCTTCGTGGCAAACACAAACGCATAAGATCTTGCCGTTGCTCCTTCGGCATTCTGAAAGCTGCTGAATTTGCCGATGTTGATCCCGCACAGATAGGCCTTGCCGGATTCCAGCTTGACCGGCAGGGTGCATGTCCGCAATGCCGTATCAAAGGAGACGCTGCCGGCCGTTTCCGGGAATGGAGCATCCCATGTCACCCAGGACCAGTTGCCGTCGGTCATTTTCTGATTGAAAGTCACGCTGATGCGAGGGGTGGCCGGATCGACGTCGGTCGCATAGGTGGCCGGATGGGTCGCGATGACGACCGGCGCGGGGGTTTCCACTTGAGATAGATCCAGAGATTCTTCTTCCTTTTCTCCCTCCGCGCCCAACAAGACGGTTACCTCATGGGTCGTATTCGCCGGAACGTTCCGCTGCCATTGGTATACCTCAAAAGTTCCAATGGACTGGTGCAGTATCGGGTCCGCTGTGGGATTATGAATCGTCAGGCTTTTCGGAAAAACCAGAAAGAAATTTTCCAGTACCGGGTTGCCGTAGTGATTGTTCATTTGTAACTTGTACAGACCGCCGTCTACGGAAAGCTCTTGTCCTCCTTTTTCCAGGAGCCAGAAGTACAGGCGGCTGTCGCCCGGAGAAATCGGTTTGTCTAATGTCCAGTACATCCGATAGCGGCCCCCGGAAGTACTTTGTCGATCTACCATCCGAATCTGTTGTGAAATTCCGTTTTCATCGACCAGTTCGAACTCGGACCAGCCGAAATTGCCTACCGACACCTCCCCGGTCATGGGCTGGGATGTGGTATTGGTCACGATCCCGATGCCGGCCGAGTGCAACTGGAACTGTTCTGTCACGACATAGACAAGGGAATTGCCCCGGAGGGAACCGGTCGCGTACGCCTTGCGGTGTTGCTGGGCCAGAAATCGAAACACCTCCACACGGGACCGCATGATGTCGTCCATATCGGTCGTCGGAGCAGGGTCTTGTGTTTGTTCGATGGTCGGGCCGATCTTCTTCAGTTCCTCCTCGCAGCGCAACCGCATCCGGGTCTGGTCCGAGTACTTGTCTACGACGGTTTGAAAGCACTGGGCCGCTTCGGCATTCTGACCTTTCTTGAGATAACAGGTTCCCAGCCGGTAGTAGGCCTCGGCGATATACGGACGGTCCGCTTCGGCATTGAAGGCGATCCGTTCGTAGATCTCCATCGCTTTTTCGAGGTCGCCTTTGATTTCCTCCTGGTAGCGGCCCTCGCGGAGCTGGACGCTGACGGGCTGGGCGATGGATGTGGTCGCCAGCAACGTGATGCATCCGATCAGCAGCATTTGAATAACACGCCTGGTTTTCATGACTGTGCCTCCTGAATAAGGTTCCTAAAATGTTTCCTTACGACGAAAGCACATTATCCGCGCTCATGTGACGGTTTTGTTACGATGCCGTCTTTTCTCTGTCCTTTTTAGGCGGCTTTGGAAATCATCCACGGCGTTTTAACTGAATCCCCAGACTTTCCCCGAAGGGTTCATCCTTTTTCGATCTTGGCCGCTGTTCCGCAGGTTTCCTGCTTGGAGGCTTTTGGGGGCGTCCTTCCCTGGCCTTCGGTTTCTGCCGTTTATCCTCCGGCTGCGGTTTCTTTTCCGGCGGCATTTTCATGCTGAGGGAAATGCGCTTACGATCCACATCCACATCCAGCACCCAGACCTGGACTTTCTGCTGGATTTTAACCACGTCGGAGGGATCTTTTACAAACCGTTCCGACAACTCGCTGATATGCACCAGGCCATCCTGATGTACTCCGATATCCACAAAAGCGCCGAAGGCGGTTACATTGGTCACGATGCCCGTCAGCTTCATCCCTGCCTTCAGGTCGGCGATGGAGTTCACTCCTTCGGTAAACTCGATCGGCTCCAGCGTTTGGCGCGGATCACGGCCCGGCTTGGCCAGTTCAGTCTTGATATCCAGCAGCGTAGGCATTCCTACCATTTCGCTCTGGTATCGGTTTAGCTCGATTTTATCGCGCAGTTCGGGGTTTTGCATCAAGTCTACAATCGAACATTGCAGGTCGTTACACATCGCCTCAACGATGCTGTAGCTTTCGGGGTGCACAGCGCTGGCGTCCAGCGGATTGATCCCATCCCGGATTCGCAGAAATCCGGCACACTGCTCGAACGTCTTATCGCCCATCCCCCGGATTTGCATCAGATCGTGCCGCATCCGGAATGGTCCGTGCTGGTCCCTCCAGGCTACGATATTGGAAGCCACCGTCGGCCCCAATCCCGATACATACGTTAAAAGCTGCTTGCTGGCCGTATTGACTTCCACCCCCACGCTGTTGACGCAACTGACGACCGTATCGTCCAGGCTGTGTTTAAGGTTGTTCTGATCCACATCATGCTGGTATTGTCCCACACCGATGCTCTTGGGATCGATTTTCACCAATTCGGCCAGCGGGTCCATCAATCTCCGCCCGATGGAAACGGCCCCCCGCACCGTCACATCGTATTTGGGAAATTCTTCTCGCGCCACATCCGAAGCCGAATACACGGATGCCCCGCTCTCATTGACCATTACGATGGGGATTTTTCGCCCGAATGAAATGGTTCGCAATACCGCTTCGGTCTCCCGTCCGGCCGTCCCGTTGCCCACGGCGATCGCTTCGATCTGGTATTGTTCGCACAATCCCTTGATTCGTTCCGATTCGACCTGATCTTTCTGCGGCGACTGGTGCAGGTACACCACATCGTCATGGACGAGCTTGCCCTGCGCATCGAGACAGATCAG
This sequence comes from Sedimentisphaerales bacterium, assembly GCA_016930745.1. Taxonomy (GTDB): domain Bacteria; phylum Planctomycetota; class Phycisphaerae; order Sedimentisphaerales; family Anaerohalosphaeraceae; genus JAFGGE01. Next base: position 7,928 of record JAFGGE010000054.1, on the reverse strand, counting down.
CTTGCAGCCGGTCCGAAAACCCGGATCCAGGGCCATTACGCGTTTGCGGCCCAGGGGAGGGCTCAGCAGTAACTGACGCAGGTTAGCGGTAAAGACGCGAATCGCTTCCTCGTCGGCCCGTATTTTAGTTTCCAGCCGGATTTCCGTTTCCATCGAAGTCGATAACAGCCGCTTGAATGCATCCCGGACGGCCGCCTTGACATGGGGCGTTGCCGGACAGGAGTCTTTAATGAACGCCGATTCCAGGATTGCAATGGCCTTTTCCTCATCGACCTGGACATGCAGGGAAAGGATTTTCTCTTTGGCCCCGCGCCGCATGGCCAGAATCCGATGCGAGGGGGCCTTGGCGACCGGTTCGGACCAATCGAAATAGTCCTTGTACTTGACTCCTTCCTCTTCCTTGCCTGTCATGACCTTACAGACGAATACACCCTCTGTTCGGTACAACGTTCGTATCTTGTCCCGGGCTGTGCTGTCTTCATTGATGTGCTCGGCCAGGATATCCCGGGCGCCGGCCAGTGCATCCTCAATGGTTTCCACTCCCTTTTCTTTGTCGATATAGTATGCCGCTTCCGCTTCCGGATCAGTCTGTCCCTGTTCCATCAGCAGAACGGCCAGAGGCTCGAGCCCTTTTTCCCTGGCGACTGTTGCCCGCGTTCGCCTCTTGGGCCGATAGGGCAAATACAGGTCCTCCAGGATGGTCATCGTCTCGGCGGCCATGATCCGGGCTTGGAGCTCGGGCGTCAGTTTTCCCTGTCCCTCGATGGTTTCCAGAATGCTTGCACGCCGCTTATCCAGGTCGCGAAGCTGCTCGATCCGGTCGCGAATCGTCGTGATCGCCACCTCGTCCAGGCTGCCTGTCGCCTCTTTGCGATACCGGCTGATGAACGGCACCGTCCCCCCCTCGTCCAGCATGGCGATAGTCGCCGCCACCTGCACGACCTTAAGGGACAATTCTTTACTGATCTGTACTACATGCCTTTCTTCCATACCCCGCTCGGATACCTGCTTTTTGTTTATCAATCAGGGAAAACGCAGCAGCAAAATCAATCGCTTCCATAGATTATACAGCCGAACCTGTATGATCCGCAATGGGCAGCGCGTCGCCAGGGCCACTACATATCGGGCAATGTCCTCGGCGCTGAGCATCTCATGCGCCTTGGGCTTGATTTTGTAATCGGTGAAAAATTCGGTATTGACGCGCGCCGGATAAATGGTGCTGGCCTTGATGCCATACTTGCGGACCTCCCACTTGAGCGAGCGCATAAATCCCGCCACCCCGTGTTTGGAGGCGCAGTACGCGGCATACGATGGCCCGCCATACAGTCCGGCCACGGAACAAACGGTCAGGATATGCCCTTTGACTCCCTTGGCCTTCATGCGTCGGATCGCCTCGCGCGAGCATAGAAAAACACTATCCAGATTCGTGCCCAGGACGGAGGACCATTGCTCCATATCGATGTTGCTGATTTCCGACTTCAAGCCGCGTCCCGCATTATTGATCAGGATGTCCACCCGGTCGAAACGGGATTCGGCCTGGTCGAATAATCGAAGGACATCTTCCTCGCGGGTGACATCGGTCCGGACGGAAAGGCAATTTGGATTTGTGGCGGTAATTTCCTTTTGTATCTCTTGAAGCCGTTCGAGTCGGCGGGCCGCCAATACGACCTTGCTGCCTTGTCGGGCGAACATAACAGCCGTCGCTCGTCCGATGCCGCTGCTGGCGCCGGTGACAATCACTACTTTATCTTTCAAGTCGACCATTCGCTCTCATCCAGGCGATCGTATCCCCAATTGTCTGTTCAAAATCAATCTCAGGGGCCCAGCCGAGTTCTCGTTTTGCCCTGGCGTTGTCAAAGTAACGAAAGGCGAAGGCCGAGTCAAGATTATCAGCCGTCAGTTGGGGCGGTTTTGAGCGAAACTTTTCGACGGCTAGCAGGAGAGGAAACAGCACAGGCTTGCACCGACGAGAGAGTGTCTTTCGGGGAGGCTGGACGCCCAATTGCCGGGCGATGGTCGCGTTGATTTGACGAAATGTCAAATTGGTTCCCGACAGCAGGAAATTCTCCTGTTCCGGCGGATTCAAAAGCACTTGCCCGATCCCCCTGGCCACATCGCGCACATCCACGATATTCGTTCCTCCGGGCAGGTGGAAAGGGATCTTGCCGTTTCGGATGGCTTCGATCAGCCGGGCCGAATTGGTCGCATCTCCCGGTCCGAACATTAGCCCTGGATATAAGGTGACGCAGGGTAAACCTGCCTTCCGCGCTTGATCCACCTCTTCATCGGCCAGATGCTTGCTGAGCATATAATATTTGTGCTTGCGTTCAGCAATGGACCAGTCGAACGCGAAATCCTCATGGATGGGGCGATTCGGATCGTCGGCATATCCCAACGCGGCCACCGAACTGATATGGATGAACCGTTTTACTTCATGCTCTTTAGCCGCTTGCAGGACATTGGCCGTTCCCTTAACATTTACGGCATACAGCTTCCCTTTGTCCCGATAGGCGAACGAGACCAGTCCGGCCAGGTGAATCACACAATCCATTCCGGCAAACGCATCGGAGATACTCTCATAAAGGCAGATGTCTCTATCCAGAGAGATCCGGATGTTCGGATAACGGGAAAAGTCAAACAGGGAAACCGCAGGGGGCTTCAGGTCAAGAATATGAATCTCTTTTATCCGGCCATCCTGCAAACAGGGAGTCAATTGCGTCAACAGATGTTGCCCCAGAAAACCACAACCGCCGGTGATAAGAATGCGCTGCGAGTTCATAGCTTTGTCCGGTCGAACCTAACGTCCGAGCGAATGAATAATACCCGCTACGATGCATTTGGCGATTTTGGTGCGATACCAGTTGGTGTTGAGGTTGCGGGCCTCGGAGGCATTCGTCAAATATCCGGTTTCCACCAGCACCGCCGGTTGATTGTGCTGAGCCAGCACCTTGAAGTCCGCCCGTCGGATTCCCCGGCTGGGAATTCCCTCGGCACGAAAGGCGGAATGGATTCCGTTGGCGATTCGCCGGCTTTGGGCCGACGCCGCCCTCGCGACATAGAGAGAAGGTCCGCAAATTGAAGGATCATGGTGGGAATCGGCATGAATCGATATCAGCAAATCGGCCTTGTGACGTGTGGCCAGGGAGGCACGGTCCAGAAGTTCTACGAATACATCGTTACGTCGGGTCATGATGACTTCGGCCCCCTGGGTCTTGAGCAGCACCTCCACATCCTGGGCGATCGCCAGATTGATCGTCTTTTCCGGAATGGGAGAAAATCCCGCTTGTCCCGCCCCGGGATCGCGTCCTCCATGGCCCGGGTCCACGACGATCTTGCAGCCTGCGAGCTTGCGCCCCGGCGCTGGATAGGGCGATGGCTGGACGGCGGCGGGAATCGACGCTGTATACGAGGGACGGTATCCCGGACCCTGCAAACGACCGTCGGAACCGACAATCTGTGGACCGCTACCGTTGGGATCACATCCAACCGCGATAAAACAAAGGCCTGTACAACAGGCCAATAACAATTGCGCTCTGCAATTCAAAGCCGTCTCCTGAATTCCAATCCACTCTTTCACTCCCTATATCGGTTGCTTTCTGGAAATGGCCTGAGATTTTCACTCCGCTTCCATAGGCACAAGGAAAACCAAAATCATACACAGCCGTGGTGCAAAAGCAAGGGAATATACATAACCCTTGTATTGCTAAACACTTGTGATTCCTGCATGGGGTGTTCGCTTAACATAGCCGTGCGTGTCGGATTCTCTTGCTTCCTTATCCCGGTCTCTTATAATGCACATGTGATTCCCTGAAGAATGAATTTCAAAAGGATTTTTTCATGACTTATCTTGCGGTGCCGGCATGTGGTCATGATGTGGATTCCATGGCCAAACAAGTCCAGGCTGCCAAACAGCGAGGCGCTGAGATGGTGGAGTTGCGGCTGGATTACCTGGACCGTCTCGATCCCGATTCTGTCGGCCGGCTGGTTCGTCTGTCACACGGCCTGGATCTTCCGGTGATTGTTACCTGTCGGGATATATCCGAAGGAGGCCATCGTAATTATCCGCCGGAATTACGGCTTCGTGTTCTGTGTAAAGCCCTGCAGGAGGGGGCCGACTATGTGGATTGTGAATGGGCTAATTTTCAGCGGCCCGAAGTGTGTAAGTCCCTCTCCGAGGCAATACGGGATCGTCCCGCAAGCCGCCTGATCCTGTCGGCGCATGACTTTGAAAAGCCGTTTACCGATCCCGCCGATCTGATCCATGAAATCCGCCAAGCCAACCCTCAGGCCGTCCCCAAACTGGCCTTTATGGCCAACCATATCAACGATTGCTTTGCCGCTATTGATCTTCTGTCCGCCCGGAGGACAGATATGATTCTTTTGTGTATGGGATCGGCAGGCGTCATCTCCCGCATTCTGGCACAAAAATTCGGTTCCTTTGTCACATATGTTGGTCTGGAAGAGGACTCAATTACCGCGCCCGGCCAGCTTACTTTGGAGCAGATGCTTTGTTTATACCGTTTTCATGCGATCCGCCCCGATACCGAGATTTATGGTGTTATTGGAGATCCTGTGGCCCATTCGCTGAGCCCGGCGATTTTCAATGCCGCGTTTGAGGCCGCCGGCGTCAACGCCGTCTATGTGCCTGTCCTGGTTCAGGAGCAGCGGAGAGGTTTTACGGAATTCCTGGATCATGTCGTCCAGCGAGAAATCGATGGCGGATTCGGGTTTCGCGGATTCTCCGTTACCATTCCACACAAGGCGCATGCCATGGAATACGTCCAGGACAAGGGCGATTACCTCGAACCCCTGGCCGGAAAAATCGGCGCCGTCAACACCCTGAAGGTAGGATATGGCGGGATTGTCACCGGATACAATACCGATTATGCCGGTGCGATGGATGCTTTGACGACGGCGATGGGCATCGAACGTCACGGTTTACATGGTAAAAACGTAGCTGTGATCGGGGCGGGAGGGGTCTCCCGTGCGGTTATCGCAGGCCTGGCCGATGTCGGGGCAAAGGTCACGATCTACAACCGCACTCTTGCCAAGGCTGAAGCACTGGCCGGACAGTTCGATACGCGATATGCGCCTTTGGATCAGTTAATAAACCTTAAAGCCGATATCATCATCAACTGTACCAGTATTGGGATGCACCCGGATGTCGAGACTTCTTCTGTACCGCAGCAAGTGCTCACCGATTCCATGACCGTGTTCGATACGGTGTACAATCCCCTGGAAACCACATTTTTGAAACAGGCTGCCTCTGTCGGGGCCAGAGTTGTTAACGGAGCCGAAATGTTTATCCGTCAGGCTATTGCCCAATACAGGCTCTGGTTCCAAGCCCTGCCGCCGGAAGATATCGTTCGCAGAACCGTTTATTCAAATCTGTCAAATCCTACGTTATGATCCAGTCAGAACGCGCTACAGGATCAGTTAATTGGATCTTGCGATGTTGAATCTCCCGCTCGGAAGGATCACGGCATCGGATAGACGATAGGGACCATCCCCAAAATTCACGGTAATACAGGTCCCGTTGGAGAATCGCGTCTGCTGGACATTGCAGTCGGGCGTAAGAAAGCGATGATCCGTCATTTCCGAATAGCCGACCTCTCGAACGACCGGGCAAATATCCTGATAGCTTTGGGCAAAGCGTTTCTTGTTTTCGTTCCAGAAGTCACGTTTGAACATGAACATCGGGGGTGTGGCATAGAGAATATTGAACAGGTCCCGCTTCTTCCAGATGGCAGGGAGCTTATTATTATAATCGCCCCAATACCACTGCGCGACAACGCAATCATGATACACCAGCTCCCACAGGGGCAGGCGATATTGATGGCCTACCTGGAATTTCAACACCCGGTCGGGCACCTCATCCAGGATTCGGCTCATATCACGGCCGGCATCGGGGACGCGGTAAGGCCCAAGGCTCATCATGCCTTCGAAATAGTGAACATAGGGAACAGCAGCATCGTGGCCGGTCTCCGAACCGGTGACCAGTTTGCAGGTTTCGGACATGTATCGCAGCAGTTCCATTTTCCAGTGACGGCTGTCACTGCGGGTCATGGGGTGATCCGGATCGTAACATTCCCGCCAGGGACTGGCGGTTGTGGTATCGATAAAGCGGCAGCGGTACGGGTGGGTCTTCAGCTCGGCAGGAACACGTCGGGCGGCATAGGCCAGGGCCTGCCGGTCACACAGCACGCCACAGGGATACATGTTCCCATCCCTGCCCTTGACCTGCCAGCCCTTGTGCCAATCCCCCCGTTCATCCCGCATCAGGTCCTTTGGCCAGCCCTCTTGGGTCCAGTCGCTGTGAGCGCCCCGCAGGTATTTTTCGACTACCTGCGGGTCCATCAGGTCCTGATAGATGTCGTAGCGGCTGGTCAGGACGCCTTCCATCGTATTCATCTGTTCAATATCTTGGGGGCTGCCGCGCCGGCTCCAGAGGATACGCTCGATCCCGGCCTCCCTCATTTCGCGGACAATCGCCAAGGGGTCTCGTTCCCAGCACCAGACATTGACGGCCCCGATCAGAAGATCGACATGGGGATTTTCCTTGTGTTTCTCTTGCAGCGCCTTGAATCGACCGATTTGTTGTGCATATTGACGATAGCGTTTGCACATGGCGACATGGCCGCCCTTGTCAAAAAAGACATACCGTAATCGGCGTGTATATCCAAAGGTGCCTTTTTGGGGGTGCCATAACGGCGCGACATACAGATTGCCGTCGGAACGGCCGATGTGAATCGCCGCATCGTCCGGGGTTTCGAGAATAACCATATGCCCCGCATCGCCGTCGGCGACGCCCCAGAAAGACATACAAATCCCATGGCCTCCGTAGGCAATTAATGTCATCGGATGGATCGTTGGATCGTCGACGGGATAGCGGATCCCTTCGTTCATGGGAACGACCAGATAGTCGCCGGGACTGCTTGTGAAAGGGTGGGGAAAACGCAGGGAATCAAATTGATCATTGTCCTGTGAAGAAATGGAAAGGGTAAATTCCGGGGTGTCCGTTTCCAGTTCCAGCGAGACGCTGTATTGTTGGCCGGTGGGAGCATGCAATGCAGTGAAAGCGATGCGATTTCCTCTTGAAGCGGCTTCGATTATGACGATTTCCTTGTGCACAGGATACTGCGTCCATGACCGATCGCATCGTTTGTCCGTTACAACCAAAACTGCTTTTGAGGTGTCAAGACGCACCTTTAGTAACGGATTGGAAATGGTTAATTCTACAGGGACTCCTTTCCCTTGCAGGTCACGGATAGTACCTGTCTTGCTCATGTTGACTTCATCGAACCAAACCGTTGCCGGACCGTTACCGATGAGCCGAGGCTGGATTTTTGCCACGCCATCCGACACAACGAAGGAGCATTGGATCTGTTCCCATGTCCCGGTCTGCCTGGCCATTCGTCCCCCCAGCGACCAGTCGATGGCTGTCCCTTTGGCATCGTACGCCGTTACGCAAAGGATGATCTCGCCTGCGCCCTCCCGTCGAATCCAACCGGTATATTCGAACAGATCCCCGGGTTGGACCGGAATGGATTCCTGATAGTTCAGGCCCCAGTCCCGATCTCCCTTGTGTTCGATCCGGACGCTTCGAGTGCCCTGATGGAGCTGTTCGGTTTCTATGGCCATCTCGCCGGCGCCTTTGTCCCGAGTCCACAAGCTGTTCCAGCCGTCGGGAGTTCCTGCCCGCCACGTCTCGAAACCGGAATTGACCAACAGATTCTCCGACGCGGCCGCCAGGACGAATGGATCGACCTGACAAACAAAAAAAAGAAAAACGACGGAGATCCTGATTCGCCTTGCGGTATACATATTCCTTGTTCTCGCTATTACAACCTTTCTCCGGCCAGATGCAATAGATGGTATTGTAATGGCCCTTGGCATCAGAGTACAGAGAGAAGGGCCGGTAATGTTGT
>JAFGGE010000053.1 GCA_016930745.1 Sedimentisphaerales bacterium | reverse complement strand
GACGCTCAAAGTCTACATTCGGCCCGATCTTGATTTTACGGGCGTGCACTTCCAGAATTTTGACGCGGCCCTTGAGGTCGGGAAGAGGAACCACAACCTGCCGGTCAAACCGTCCCGGGCGGGTCAGGGCATGATCCAGGATGTCGGCGCGGTTGGTTGCGGCAATGACGATCACCTGATCGTCGGTATCGAATCCGTCCATCTCTACAAGGATGGCGTTGAGAGTCTGCTCCCGCTCGTCATGGCCCCCGCTGACAAAGCCGGGGCCCCGTTTTTTACCGATGGCGTCGATCTCATCGAGGAAAATAATACAAGGGGCGTTTTCCTTGGCCTGCTTGAACAGGTCGCGGACCCGGCTGGCGCCGACACCCACGAACATCTCCACAAAGTCGCTGCCGGCGATGCTGAAAAACGGCACATCCGCTTCGCCCGCGATGGCTTTGGCCAGCAGGGTCTTGCCGCAGCCAGGCGGACCTACAAGAAGCACGCCACGCGGGATTCGCCCGCCGATCTTTTTAAATTTTTTGGGATTTTTCAAAAACTCAATCGTTTCGGCGACCTCTTCCTTGGCTTCTTCAATCCCCGCTACGTTTTCGAAGGTTATCTTGGTTTCTTTGCCGCGAAGTTTGTGTTTGCTGCGCCCGAAATTCATCAACATGCCGCCGCCCCCGGCCCGCATGTTCCGGATCACGATAAAATAAATGAATCCGACAATCAACAGCAGGGGAACGATCTGCCATAAAAACGGCGCCCAGTAATCCTGCGGAGAGAAATCCACCTTTACCGTCTTTTCGTCAAGCCACGCCAGGAAATCCTTGGGCAGCGTATCCGGGTCGTAATTGACATGAAAAACCTTGGGCGACGTCTCGTCTTTAAGGATTATTTCCTGCGAGTATTTCCCAACGATCTTGCGTTTCGACGTCTGGATCTGTACGCTTTCAACATGTCCCTTTTCGACGGCTTCCTTAAACTCCGTATAGCTGATCTTATCCACATCGCCCGTTTGTGCCCAATACGAGAAAATGACGATCAGAAGGAGTCCGAGAATCAGCCAGCCGAAAGGGCTTCGATTGTATCGCGTCAGAGGGCTTCGTCCCAGCCCCTTGGGTTTTTGTTCCTGTTGCGGATTCGTGCTCATTGACCTCTGTTTCTGTTGAACGTTGTTACGCTTATTGCATTCGTATTGTGCCGTGGAAAACGGCGCTCTGGATTTACCAGGGCACTTCCATAAGCTCCACAACACGGGTCGCCGCCCGGTTCACCGCCATACTGGCGGCATAGTCGAAAGTCTGATCCAACTGCTCGGAATAACTGGCCGATGCCATTACCTGTTCGTTATTGATCATCAAATCCCCGGTTTTGAGGTTCTTCCAGCTTACCGAGACGACGGCGGTGGTCTCCATCTCCAGGGGAACTCCCTCATACCGCTCCCAGGCCAGCACTCCCGCATAAATAGACAACTGCCCGCTCAGCACGGAATCGGCCAGATCCCGATCGGAAACGATTTTATACGGTGTCTGGGCCTCGATCCGTTTACAGACGGCGTCGGTCAGGTCGTATTCGTGGCGACGGCGGAAACTCTGGCTGTCGAACATTTCCACATAGACCGTGGAGATATTTTCAGGGTGCAGCCACTGGTTGCTATAAGAATCCAGACCGCCAATATCGCATCCATTCAAAAGGAACACGACGGCCGTCGCCAGCGACGCTATCGCGGATACATGGATTATCGGTTGTTTGATCGAATTCATTCTTTGTCGCCTCGCTATCAAAAACCGGCCGTGTTTCGTTTGATTCACTGCTCTTGGGGTCCTTTTTTTTCGGCCCCAAACAGGCTGGCAATTCCAAACCAGCTATCCAAGAAACTTTCCGTCGCCTCAAAAATCCTGCGGGAGCTTTTTTTCTCCTGTTCCAGCGTTTGGCGAGCCGCCGATCCGACCGGTTGTAATTTTACCCCGGCCATCCGGGCGGCGTTGGAGTCGGGCCATTTCTCGGCTACCATGCGGAAGTAATAATGGGCTGCCTCCGACTTTCCAATCCGCTCGTAATATTGGCCCGTCGTGTATTGTTTATACGCCAGTTGTTCACGAATCAAATCGAGCTGTCGCTGGATTTGCCGCTGTTCGGAATCCTCCGGGTAACGCAATTGATAGTTCTGAAAATAGCTTCGGGCGCTGATCAAGCCGGCGGGATCATAGGACGGCCCGCGGTAGGCTGTATGGAGACACCGGGCCATTTCCAGCAGGGCCGTTTGTCCCATTTCCCCTGTCGGCCAGCGATTGGATATCTCCGCCCATGTTTCATAGGCATCCAGATATTCGTCGCGTTTTTCGTAGCTCCCGGCCAAGGTAACAAGCGCTCGTTTGGCAATGGGGGCATCGCCGGCTCGGTCTGCCACCTGCCGCATGATCTTGGCGCCCTCTTCATGCGCAGAGAGTCTAAGGACAATTAATACGTTTCTTTTCTGACCGCTCAGATAGGCCGTTGCTATCGAGAACTGCCGCTCCAGCGCCGATTCGTATAACCAGCTATCGGGCCATGCATCCATAAACTCGTCATACTGACGGACCGCCTTGACCCATTCGCCCTGCCCGTACTGCACCTCGGCCTGGATATAAGCGTCCAGATCCTTTCCGACAATACCCGGGAAATCGGCCTTCAGTAATTCCAGCGCCTTGAGGGCCGATTCCACCTCCCCGGCGTTGATTAACCGTTTGAAGGCCGCCACGCGCTCCAGAAACTGCCCATACGCATTCTGTTCCAGCGGCTGCCAGGAACCATCGGGACGCAGGTGCAGAGTCTGTCCCTGCACAGGGGCCGCGGCGGCGGACTCCTGCGCCCAAAGGTCTGATCCAGCCAGGCCAGACAAAACAAACAACATTACTCCGTATTGTATCCACCGGTCATGCATGAGCGAATCCTTCCAGCCCAAGTTACCTGAAAACCATACTATTATACTAACGGATACTGTCTCTGCAAAGGTCTTTGGAGGGATTCTCCCGGTTCTGTCGGCACAGGCGGACCAGGAAAACCGTCTTCCCACAAGAAATCGTGGATAAACTGTGATTTTCCCTGTTCGATCTGTGCTGTTCCGGTTCGCATGAAAATCCCCTGCGTCCTATTCCGCTGTCTGCTCACACCTTTCGTTTTTACAAAACAAAAAATCCCACAGGTTGTCCACAGAAAAAATCCGCCGAATAATCATCACAACCTCTTTAATAGTAAATAGTTATATTCATCCCTATTGCACCGTTTCTATCAAATTCACAGTCCTTATTTCAATTACTACAAATAGATTCTTTAGAATATAATTCTTTTTCCTGATCCCTCTTTTCCCATTGTCAAAAAAAGCGGCTAAACCGCTAAAAACACTTTCCAAAAGGCAGGTTTAGAGGTACATTAGCGATTTGATATTCCGACGGGAAAACGAATGCCAGTAAAAAAGGAATTGGGAGCAAACCGGACATGAAGGTGAAGTTGAATCGGGCTGCCTTTCAGGAGGCTTTAAATCTTGTTACCAGCATTATTCCGGCCCGGACTCCGAAGGACATACTGCGCTGTCTTCGGATCACTGCGCAGGAGGATGCCGTTCGCCTCTGCGCCACAGATCTGGAAGTAGGAATCAGTTACCGGGTAAGCCAGGTCGAGGTGGAAACGACCGGGGACATTGTCGTACCGGCCGATAAAATCGCCTCGATCATCCGAGAGAGCATCGACGAAGTGATTGTCATGGAAGCTATTGAGGCGACGGTGCATATCAAAGGCGCTGACAGCCATTTTACTATTTACGGACATGATCCGGAGCAGTTTCCGAATGTGCCTGATTTTGAGGGCGACGCGGTTCTGGAGATGACTCTGGGCAAGTTGCAGATAAGCATTGAACATTGTCTCTTCTCCGCAGCGAGGGAAAGCACGCGGTACGCCCTCAACGGCGTGTTATGGGAGGTTAACGGCAAGAAACTTACCCTGGTGGCGACGGATGGCAGACGTCTTGCCAAGGCGGTCGCGACGCTGCAGTCGGCCGGAGGCGTCCTGCCGGAGGGACGCGTCATTGTGCCGGCGAAAACAATGGGCCTGCTGGACCGGATCGGCGGAGAGGAATCTTCCTTGGTCGCCATTCGTTTTGTGGACAACCAGATCATTCTGGCCTGCGATTCGGTGGTGGTCAGTTCCAATCTGGTGGAGGGTAATTTTCCGAAATACGAAGATATCATCCCCAAAGATTACGATAAAAAATTATCTCTTAATACCGATGCCGCCCTCAGCGCCGTGCGGCGGGCCGCCCTTCTGGCCACCGAAGACAGTAAAGGCGTACGCATCTCGCTGGGAGAGGGAACGATGGTATTCACCAGCCGAGCCCCGGAAACCGGAGATGCGCAGATTGACATGGCCGTCGATTACAAAGGCGCTCCGATCGATATCGGATTCAATCCCCAGTTTCTTTCGGATGTGCTGCGCGTGATCAAAACGGAAACGTTTGAACTGCATCTGGGAGAGCCGGACAGGCCGGGAATGATTAAAAGCGGGAAGGATTTTCTGTACATCATCATGCCGGTGAATTTGTAACGGAAGGAAAAACAGCAGAAGCGCCGGTTCGGCAGCAGGGAGGACGACTTGGCCTTTACCGAAACAGACGAACGGTTTTTCCGCAGCGCGACTTCCTGGCAAACGCGGCCGGGCCCGTTGGCGACGCCATTGGGGCAGACCGTTCGGCAGTACCTGCAGGAGCGGAACGGCGTGTTTCAAAAAAACAAGTCGATCGTCGACCTGTGGAATGAAATTGTGCCGCCGGAGATGCGCTGCCATTGTACGGTAAAGAAAATCGAAGCCGGAACCCTGACCGTGGAGGTGGACCCCGGAGCATATATGCATGAGATGCGATTGATGAGCGATGAGTTATTGCGTTATCTGGGCAGCCGTAGCGGCCGATCGGGAATTCGCAGGATCGTGCTGCGGCCCCGGCCGGCGCCGACAGAGGAATATGCGGAAGAACAGGAATGAGCGTAGATTCATACGATGCCAGTAATATTAAGATTCTGGAGGGCCTGGAGGCCGTCCGGAAACGACCCGATATGTACATCGGCAACTGCCAGGAAGGCGGATTGCATCATCTGGTCTATGAGGTACTCGACAACTCCATTGACGAAGCGCTGGTCGGGCGCTGCGACAGGATAACGGTACATATCCACATGGACGGTAGTTGTTCCGTGGAAGACAATGGAGTGGGCATTCCCACCGAGTTGCATGAAGAGGCCGGGAAAAGCGCGCTGGAAGTGGTGCTGACAACCCTACATGCCGGCGGCAAGTTCGACCAAAAGGCCTATCGCGTCTCCGGCGGACTGCATGGCGTGGGCGTCAGCGTGGTCAATGCCCTGAGCGAATGGCTGGAGGCCGACGTGTATCGCAAAGGGGAGCATTGCCATTTCGAATGCGTCCGCGGCGTGCCCAAAGGGCCGGTCAAGGTGATCGGCGAGACCAGCAAGCGGGGAACGCGCATCACATTTATGCCCGACGAAGAGATCTTTGAAGATATCGAATTCAAACACGATACTCTGGAAAAGCGGATTCGCGAGCTGGCGTACCTGAACGCAGGCGTTCACATCACCTATCAGGACGATCGGGTGAAGAAAAAGGAAGTCTTCCATTATGAGCATGGCCTCAGGGAGTTCATCGCGTATCTCAACGAAGGCAAGGTGGCCCTTTCAGAGGTGCTTTTCTTCCGTACGGAAGATCCGGATTCGGGGATGTCGGCCGAGATCGCCATGCAGTACAATGACAGCTATCAGGAGAATGTTCTGGCCTTCGCCAACAATATTCGCAACATCGACGGCGGCACGCATTTGTCGGGTTTTCGCACCGCGCTGACGAGGACCATGAATGCGTATGCGCGCAACGCCAACATGCTCAAGGGCGGGATGGCGCCGACGGGAGACGACCTTCGCGAGGGACTGACGGCAATTGTATCGGTGAAGGTTCCGGAGCCGCACTTCGAGGCGCAGACCAAGGTGCGCCTTTCCAATCCGGAGGTCAGCGGTTTTGTGGAATCCATGCTCAATGAGCAGTTGGCGATCTATCTGGAAGAAAATCCCGCCGAGGCCAAACGGATTCTCAACAAGGCCATTCAGGCCGCCGCCGCCCGCGAGGCGGCGCGAAAGGCCCGCGAGTTGACCCGGCGCAAAGGGGCCCTCAGCGGCTCCGACCTGCCGGGAAAACTATGGGACTGCTCCAGCCGAGATACCCAAAGCACGGAAATCTTCATTGTGGAGGGCGATTCGGCGGGCGGTTCGGCCAAGGCGGGCCGCGATCGGAACCTGCAGGCGATTTTACCGCTGAAGGGAAAAATCCTGAACGTGGAAAAGGCCCGCCTGGAAAAGATGCTCGGCCATGAAGAAATCCGCACGATCATCAGCGCCCTGGGTACGGGTATCGGAGGGGACGAGTTCCGGGCGGAGAAGTGCCGCTATGGGAAAATCGTCCTGATGACCGATGCCGATATCGACGGGGCCCATATTCGTACCCTATTGCTGACGTTTTTCTTTCGTCAGATGCCGCAGTTATTGGAATTGGGAAAGATTTTTATCGCCCAGCCGCCTCTGTATGAGGTGCGCCGCAAAGGGCAAAAACGATCGGATTATGTGCTCAACGAGCGGGAGATGCGAAAACGCATGGAAAGCCGCGGCCTGGAAGACACGCGGTTGTTGGTGCGCGAGGAAAACCGCCCGCCCGTCGAGATCAAGGGCGAACCGCTGGAGGTTCTGGTCAAGATGCTCAACGATCTGGAGCGCAGCGTCGGCGTGCTGGAACGCAGAGGAATCACGTTTCGTCCGTTTGTCGAAAACCTGTACGACGGCAAACGCCTGCCCACCTATCATGTTCGGTATCAGGGCGAAAGCGAGTTTTTTTACGACAAACAGGCCTATGAGAAGCGGCTCTTGGAGTTTGAACAGCAGGAAAAAAGCGGAGTCGGCCCGGCCGAAGAAGGGGAAGTGCTGGCCGAGGAGTTGCACGAAGTCGAACGCATCAATGAGATCGATGCCCGGCTGCAAAGCGATTATGGCCTGGAGATGAGGGATTATCTGCTGCGGGCCGCCCGGGCGGAGTCGGGCGAGGCGCTGCCGACCAAATTCGAGGTGGTCTGCGGAGAACAGACCCAGTCGGCTGCTTCGCTGGGCAATATCTGTCAGGCGATTCGCCAGATTGGAGCACGCGATGTGGAAATCAAGCGGTTCAAAGGCTTGGGTGAGATGAATGCCGAACAGTTGTGGGAAACGACCATGGATCCGGCCCGGCGCACCCTGCTTTTGGTTAAGCTGGAGGATGCCGGAGAAGCGGACCGGCTGTTCAGCATCCTGATGGGCGACGATGTGGAAAAACGCCGCAATTTTATTCGGGATCATGCTTTGGAAGTGCAGAATCTGGATATATAACCGCCTGCGCAGGAAACGGCAATGGAAGACGTGTCCGGAAGCGAAGAAAGCCTTTTTATCGGGAGAAGCGATTTTTTTTGCTTGAAACCCGATGGGTCTGTTGGCAAAATGCCCCCCAGGGAAGGTGACGCGACAGGATCCATAAAAGATCGCAGTCTCGGAAGGGAGGCTTGAAATGACAAGGAAGCCCAATTTGATAATGCTGACAGGATTGGCCGTATGGCTGGCCGGATGCAGTACTCCGCCGGACCGTCCCGACACGCCTTCTACGATCCGTCAGACGCCCCGAATCGTACTGGAGGAACAGATTGCGCATCGCTACGAGAGCCCGCAGGCCCATTATGAACTGGGTAAGATTTTCCTTTCCGAGAGACAATGGAGCAAGGCGCAATTCCATTTCGAGGTCGCCATTCGTTTTGCGCCCAACCACTGGCCGGCCAAAGCGGCCCTGGTGCGCAGCCTCAGGGACGGCGGCAACAGGACGGCCGCGCAGATTACCGCCGACCGTTTCATGAAAGAGGCGGTCGATATACGCGACCTGATGTACCTTGGCAAGGCCTTTCAGACCGAAATGCTGGAAGAGTATGCGCTGCAGTGTTTTGAACACGGCTTGCGGATTGCCCCCAATTCGGCTCAGGTGCACAGGGAGCTTGGTTTTTACTATCTGCAGAAAGGCGATTCGATACGGGCGGAAGAATACTTGCGCCGCAGTTTTGCCCTGAATCGCTATCAGCCGGATGTGGCCCATGAGCTGGGAAAGATGGGCGTGATCATTCAGGCGCCGCGCCCCAGGAAAGAAACCACACCGGCGCCTTCAACATCGACGCCGGGCCGGACAGCGACTCCTGCCCCGGCCGGCAAAAAGCCTGCCGGCGGGACCGACAGAATTCCCTGATTTCCTGTTCTGTTTTCTGTCGCCGTTTTTATCGTTTTTCTCGTTGTACATCAGACGAAAAGATGCGCATGGACTGCAGCAGTTCGTCGGCGCGTCGATTGTGGCTTTCTCCCTGGGATGTGACGATGACAGCCTGGTACTGCCTTGTCTCGCAAAGCGCCAAAAGGACATGAAGAGCGGCCTGGTCCACATGTATCAAAAAACGTCTTGCGGGCAGGCCCTCGAGCAAATAGCGCGTCTCAGACTCCAGCGTTCCGGCATTGCTCTGTACAATCCTGTCCCGCATGGAATCCAGAATACTCTCAGCAGGGGCCGTCTCGATGTAATCCATGGGATAATCGCCGTAGCCCGCCATACAAAGAAGGTCGTCGGTTCGCTGCTGGATAGTATAAAAGCGAATCTTGCCGGCGTCCGTATCGACCAAACGGCACGTCTCGACGGGAGGCATGGGGAAGAGAATCCGATACCCGCCGTCAGCGCTGGTATACTCGGACAGGCGGGCCTGTCCGCTCCGCTGAAACTTCACCCCTACAAACACAATCAGTACGACGACGCCCACAATCACCATCTGAGCGGTCAGCATTTTGCGGGTTGTTGCGCTGCCTTGCCCATTGGAAAACAACCATCCGGCCATCCGCATCCTTTCCTGTAAGTTTTTGTCGCTGCGCCTTCGTCAAGAATACTCCAAAAGAACCGGACCGGTCAAAGCAAAAGCCGGACGAGCAGCCTCTTTTTTCGACTCTGCTATCGACATCGTCGCTTGTGAAATTCCCCGGTGACAAGATGGGCCTGATTCGGTATAATCGTTGGGCATGAACGCATGGAAACCCAGGAAACCAAAAACCCTTAACAGGAGGGCTTGACATGGCTCACAGGGAACCTCAAAGCATCAATCGACGCGATTTTCTGGCCGCTACCGGCGTGACCGCCTTTGGCTTTACCGTAATGAGCGCAAAGACCGCCAGGACGTATGCCGCCAACAGCAAAATCAAATTCGGCCTGATCGGCTGCGGCGGACGCGGCGTCTGGATAGCCAATTTATTCAACCAGCACGGCGGCTTTGAAGTATTTGCCTGTTCGGACTACTTCCAGGAACGTATCGACGGCTGCGGGCAGAAGTTCAACATCCCCCAAGAGCGTCGTTTTCCGAACCTGGGCGGTTATAAGGGCCTGCTCGCGTGCGGCGTGGAAGCGGTCGCTGTCGAGAGCCCGCCGTACTTCCATCCCATACAAGCCGCCGCCGCCGTGACCGCGGGCAAGCACACCTATGTCGCCAAACCCATCGCCGTGGATGTGCCCGGCTGCAAGACGATTCACGAAAGCGGCAAGAAGGCCACGGAAAAGAAGCTGGCCTTCCTGATCGACTTCCAGACACGGGCCGATCCGTTTTATATCGAGGCCCTCAAACGCGTCCATGAAGGGGCGCTGGGCGATTTTGCCTTCGGCGAATCGACCTATCACGCGGGCATCCCGTGGGGTGGGCATATGGAAGCCCTCAAGAACGATCCCAACAACCCCGAGACCCAGCTCCGCGCCTGGGGCATGAGCATCGAGCTGTCCGGCGATATCATCACCGAGCAGAATATCCACACGCTGGACGTGATGAACTGGATCATGCGGGAGCCGCCTCTGTATGCCACGGGCAGCGGGGCGCGGACGGTAAGGCCGGTGGGGGCCTGTTATGACCACTTCACCTGCCTGTACCAGTACGCCAACGATGTGGGCATTACCTTCAGCTCGCGCCAGTTCGAAGGCCACGGTACCCAGCCCGAGGGCATCCGCAACCGGATGTTCGGCAACAAGGGCGTGCTGGAGACCGAGTACGGCGGACAGGTGCTTATCCGCGGGGAGAACTTCTATCGCGGCGGCAAGAGCCCGGGGATCTACCAGGATGGGGCTATCGCCAATATCGCCGCGTTCCACAAGAACATCACCGAGGGCAACTACGCCAACGACACGGTCCAGCCCAGCGTGCAGAGCAACCAGATCACGATCCTGGGCCGCACGGCGGCCTACCAGAAGCGTCGCGTGACATGGAACGAGCTGCTGCGCGACACGACCCGCATGGAGCCGGACTTCACGGGCCTGAAGGCGTAGTGGAAACGAAACCGCATGTGCGGATTTAAATTTCGGAGGACTGAAGGATGGCCAAAGGTTTTTCAATCGGCGTGTGCGACTGGAACCTGGGCAAGATGGCCGATCCGGGCTGTTTCGAGGTCGCCGGACAGATCGGGCTTGACGGTGTGCAGGTCAGCCTGGGCGCCGCGGCCAATAATATGCACCTGCGAAGGCCCGAGATCCAGCAGAAATACCTGGCCGAATCCCAAAAGCACGGCGTGGCCATCGCTTCGCTGGCGATCGGCGAGCTGAACAACATCCCGTACAAGTCCGATCCGCGGACCGAGGCCTGGGTCGAAGGCAGTATCGACGCATGCAGGGCTCTGGGTGTAAAGGTGGTCCTGCTGGCGTTTTTCGGCAACGGCGACTTGCGCGGCGATCCCAGGGGCATCGACGAAGTAGTCCGCCGGCTCAAGCGCGTCGCCCCCAGGGCGGAACAGGCCGGCGTGGTCCTGGCCATCGAAAGCTGGCTCTCAGCCTGGGAGCACGTCCAGATCATCGAGCGGATCGGCTCCCCGGCGGTACAGGTGTATTACGATGTGGGCAACAGCCACCTGCAGGGGTATGACATCTATGAGGAAATTCGGTTTCTGGGCGATCGCATCTGCGAGTTCCACGCCAAGGATTACGAGTTCCTGTTCGG